>CAZHNZ010000116.1:0-12905 GCA_964534355.1 uncultured Parabacteroides sp. | reverse complement strand
TGCGCCTCAAAGGCGAAGAGGTGTTGATGATAGGCGGTAGCGACGAGCACGGTGTTCCCATCACCATAAAAGCAAAAAACGAAGGCATCACTCCGCAGGATGTGGTGGATCGTTATCATGGTATTATCAAAAAATCGTTCGAAGATTTCGGCATCACGTTCGATGTTTATTCGCGCACGACTTCTGATATCCACAAGAAAACGGCTGCCGATATTTTCCGCACCATCTACGACAAGGGCGGTTTTATCGAAAAAACCAGCGAACAATACTACGACGAAGAGGCGAAGCAATTCCTGGCCGACAGGTACATTACCGGCACCTGCCCGCACTGCAAAAATGACCGTGCCTACGGCGATCAGTGCGAAGCGTGCGGCACATCGCTCAACCCGACCGACCTGATCAATCCGAAATCAACCATCAGCGGCTCAAACCCCGTTTTACGCGAAACCAAACACTGGTATCTGCCGCTCGACCAACACGAGGCGTGGTTGCGCAAATGGATTTTGGAAGACCACAAAGAGTGGAAAACGAACGTGTACGGACAATGTAAATCGTGGCTCGACATGGGTCTGCAACCGCGTGCCGTGAGCCGCGACCTCGACTGGGGCGTGCCCGTGCCCGTTGAAGGCGCCGAAGGCAAAGTGCTCTACGTGTGGTTCGATGCTCCTATCGGTTACATTTCGAACACCATAGAACTATGCCCCAACGACTGGGAAAAATGGTGGAAAAGCGAAGAGTCTAAAATCGTTCATTTCATCGGAAAAGACAACATCGTTTTCCATTGCATCGTTTTCCCCGCCATGCTGAAGGCCGAAGGCTCCTATCAGTTGCCCGAAAACGTCCCTTCAAACGAATTCCTCAACCTCGAAGGCGATAAAATATCCACCTCACGCAACTGGGCTGTCTGGTTGCACGAATATTTGGTGGAATTCCCCGACAAACAGGATGTGTTGCGCTACGTTTTGACTGCAAACGCACCCGAAACCAAAGACAACGACTTCACCTGGAAAGATTTTCAGGCACGCAACAACAACGAACTGGTGGCCGTATTTGGCAACTTCGTCAACCGTGCTTTGGTCCTGACTCACAAATATTTCGAAGGTAAAGTTCCCGCGTGTGGCGAACTGACCGACTACGACAAAGCGACGCTGGCCGAATTTGTGGATGTGAAGAAAAACGTGGAAGATTACCTCAACATCTACCGTTTCCGCGACGCACTGAAAGAGGCGATGAACCTCGCCCGCATCGGCAACAAGTACCTGGCCGATATGGAACCGTGGAAACTCGCCAAGACCGATATGGAGCGTGTGGCAACTATCATGAATATTTCGTTGCAAATCAGTGCCAATCTGGCCATTGCGTTCGAACCGTTCCTGCCTTTCACCGCTGCAAAACTGCGTGATTTATTAAGAATCGCATCTTTCGACTGGAAACAGCTCGGCAGCACAGATATTCTGGCAGAGGGCGCTCAACTCAAAGAGCCTGTTCTTCTGTTCGAAAAAATCGAAGATGCCACCATCGAAGCTCAGGTGCAAAAATTGCTCGACACCAAAAAAGCCAACGAAGAGGCGAACTACAAGGCCAAACCTATTCGCGAAAACATTGAGTTCGACGATTTTACGAAACTCGACATCCGCGTAGGAACCGTGCTGGAATGTGCCAAAGTGCCCAAAGCCGACAAGTTGTTGCAATTCAAAATAGATGACGGACTCGAAACCCGCACCATCGTTTCGGGCATTGCCCAACACTACAAACCCGAAGAGCTGGTAGGTAAACAGGTTTGCTTCATCGCCAACCTCGCACCCCGTAAGCTGAAAGGCATCGAGTCGCAGGGCATGATTCTGTCAGCCGAAAACAACGACGGCTCGCTGGCTGTGATTTCTCCTGAGAAATTGGTGAAACCGGGTAGTGAGGTAAAATAGAAAAATATAAATAATGAGCGAAGGCTTAAAAAAACAAAGCAAAAAGGCACTAATCTGGAATGGATTCGATAAAATCGGCGCCCAGGTTATTGCCATTTTTGTTGGTTTATATCTTGCCAGACATATTTCCCCGCATGACTTTGGTTTAATCGGGATGCTGGGAATTTTTACCGGACTAGCTAATATTGTACTGGACAGCGGGTTTTCCTCAGCTCTTATCCGTAAAAAAGATTGTACTGAAACTGATTTTAGTACTGTTTTCTTTTTTAATCTGATCATTAGTATATTTCTCTATTCCATTCTTTTCTTTAGTGCGCCATATATCGCCGAATACTTCCGGTACCCGATATTAGTTCCTTTATCCCGGATTATATTTCTAACAATAATACTCAATTCGTTAGTAATAATTCAAAATGTCAAAATACAAAAAGATCTGGATTTCAAAAAGATTGCATTTGTAAATTTATCGGCATTACTCATTTCAAGCAGCGTTGCTATTCTTCTGGCTTTTTTAAATTATGGAGCCTGGTGCATTGTCTTTCAAATGATTACATTATCTGCCACAAAAGCAGTCATGCTGTGGTCTATCAGCAAGTGGAAACCACGATTTATCATCAGTTTTTCTACATTAAAGGAGCTTTTTTCTTATAGCTCGAGCCTTCTGCTGGCATCAATTTTCAGCACATTCTTTTTAAATGCCTACTCATTTATTTTTGGTAAATATTATAATTCAAATGCAGCAGGTTATTATACCCAGGCAAACAAATGGAGTGATATGTTTGTCAATACGATTTACGCAACTATCATCACAGCCACGTTTCCAATTTTTTCGTCCGCTCAACACGATGAAGAGTTATTGCTGAAAACCTATCGCAAAACTATCAGATTGACGGCATTTATCGTTTTTCCGGCGTTATTCGGAGCAACTTTGGTGGGACAATCTCTTATTGAAATTCTGCTCGGTAAAACCTGGGAAGAGTCTGGTTTTCTATTTCAATTGCTTTGCATCGGAGGATTATTCACCCCCTTTACCGGCCTTAATGCTAATTTCATAATTATCAAAGGAAAAACAAACCAATTCCTCTATTTTGAAATCACCAAAGCCGTCCTGGCAATTGTTGCATTGCTAATAACCGTCCATATGGGTATAGCCGCTATACTCATCGGGCAGATTGCTGTAAGAGCCATTCAATATTTTATTACTGTTTTTATTGTAGGCAAACAAGTCAATTACCCCTGGCAACTGCAATTAAAAGATATGCTACCCTATATTGGTCTTAGCGGAATTATGATTGGTATTGTTTACCCTATCCAATACATTTTTAGTAATCCTTATCTTCTTACCACAACACAGGTTCTGATTGCCATATTGTTTTATTTTCTGGCAAATAAGAGACTCAATTCTAAGGTTCTGGAAGAAGTTATATCTACATTTAAACGAAAAAAATAAATCTTACGACTATTACCATGGCACGAATATACCAAATCGGAGATATAAGTAATTCAAAAAGAGCAATTCAGTTTGTCACCCCCAATAGCCGGGTTCTTGAGTTTGGCGCGGCGAATGGAGCTGCAACCAGGTACATGAAAGAGACGCTTAATTGCAAAGTTACTGCCATAGAGTTAATTCCTGAAATGGCCGAAATAGGGGCTCAATATGCTGAAAAAATGATAATTTCGGATATTGATTTTGGGAACTGGGAAAATGAAATTGAAGGCAAATTTGATTACATCGTATTTGGCGACGTACTTGAGCACCTGAGATATCCTGATTTAGCTATTCAAAAAGCATCAAAATATCTGGCAGAAGAGGGTTATATATGCACTTCCGTTCCAAATCTGGGACACAATGCGATAATGCTGAGTTTAAGAAAAGGCATATTCAACTACTCAGAAACAGGGTTGTTAGACAATACGCATATTCATTTCTTTACCAGAAATAGCCTTTTCTCGATGTTCGAAAAACAAGGTTTTTCCTGCGTTGAAGAAAATGACGTAATGGTCTTTCCCAGACGCACTGAGCTCAAAGAATACTATATCAAACAACCTCTTTTTTCTTTAAATATTCTATTCAGAAGAGACGGACACGTCTTCCAGTTTCAATGTAAATGGAAGAAAACAGGAAACGAAATTAAACATGTCCGCACAAAGGGAATACGACCAGGCTTAATCGAAATAATGATGGTTATATTTAACGAAATAAAGTTCGGATATTTTATCAGAAAATAGAGGTTGGATATAATGAAATTACTGGCAATCGTTATCACTTATTACCCGGATGTAGATGAATTGGAACAAAATATTCTCAGCTACATCGATACGGTAGAAAAGCTTATTATTTGGGATAACACACCCGAAAAAGTGACCACAGACTATTGTGCTAATCTGCATAAATACAAGAACAAAATTGAGGTTAAGTATAATGGTCGGAATGACTATATTGCATTCCCGCTTAATCAGGCCGTAAAACAAGCCAAAGCGGAAGGATATACGCACCTTTTAACCATGGATCAGGATAGCCAGTTTTCAGGTAACTGTTTTGAAAAGTACATCCAAACCATTGAACAAAACACAGACAAAAGCATCGCTATTTGGGGAGCAAACCCCAACGGAATGTACAAAACCGACCAACCCGTCCTGATTGTTCCCCAATGTATTACATCCGGATCTGTTTATCCATTGAGCATATTTGAAAAAATCGGACTATTTCGCGAAGACTTTGCTATTTATGTAGTCGATATTGAATTTGGTATCCGTGCCAGAAAATACGGATATCAAACAGCAATTGTTTCAGATTCGATTCTGAAACACACATTTGGCAAACAAACGCGCACCCGAACAGGCATTATTACAAACAACTATCCACCTTTAATGACCTATTTTATTATTCGAAATACAATTATCACCTGGATAGATCACCCTCGCCATTTTAAAATCAAAAAAGGGTTTATTCAGGGGGTTATCTACAGAATAGTGACGGTAATTACAGACGAAAATAATAAATCTCAAAAAATGAAGGCAATTTTCTTGGGCATAGTTGATGGTATCAGAAAAAAAGTTCAGACAAGAAACTTCTAACATAAAACCAAATGAAAGAGGATAAGATAATGGTCAGCGTTTTAATGCTAACCTATAATCAGGAAAAATATATTGCACAAGCGATTAGAAGTGTTATCAGACAGGTGTGTGATTTTCAGATTGAATTAGTCATTGGCGATGATAAAAGCACAGATAATACAGCCGCAATTTGTCGCGAATTTCAACAAAAATATCCTTCAATAATAAAACTCACAGTCAACGAGCGCAATCTGGGATTACAGCAGAATTTCATTGACACATACAACCGCTGCACAGGAAAATATATTGCAGTTTGTGAAGGAGATGATTACTGGATAAGTAAATATAAGCTACAAAGACAGGTTGATATTCTGGAAAAGAATGCCGGATATGCCATGTGCTTCCACCGGGTACTAAACTATTTCGAAAAGGATAACAGCAAAAGTCTTTCCAATGGAAGTCAAAAGCGGCTAACAACAATTGCCGACCTGGCCTCTTCCAACTACATCACCAATGTTTCTATTCTGTTTCGCAGAGGATTATTTGGCGGGTTACCCGATTGGTTCAGCGAAGTATCCACCTACGATTATGCTATTCATCTGATGAATGCGCAGTATGGGGATATCTACTATTCACCGAAGGTAATGGCCGTATATCGTATTCACGAAAAAGGGATATGGAGCGACTCCGGTGCTGAAAAAAGATTACTTATTGCCATGAAAATAAGGGAGTTGCTTATGGATTATTTCAGAGACAATAAAGTAATCTATACCCGGTTACAAAATGCCTGGTTTGCGATTGCAAAAAGTTTATATGCGCTATATACTGACAAGAATAAAGTTTCGGAATTAGATAAAATAAAGTCGAAAGTCATATCCACTTATCCCGAAAAGCTAGAACTTCTTTCACTTCCTGTGGTCAAGAAACACACCTCAGTAAGTTCCGGATTAAAAAAAGGTGCGACATATTGTCGTAAACTAATTTCGAAAGCCATTCCTTTGCCCAGAATATAAATCGGTTTTCTTGATCAATTATACTGACAAAAAAAAGGAGAAGCCACTCGGACTTCTCCTTTTTTTTGTGTATTTTACCAATAACTATTTGAGTATAATCGTCTTTTTCGCTTTCACGACCTTCTCTTTATTCAGAATTTCAAAAAGATAAATTCCTTTTCCTGACCAATTAGACAAATCAAGATTAAGTTTCTGTTGATGTATTTCTGATTCAAATACAGACTGTCCCAGGGCATTACATACACGAATTGAATAACCATCGACCAATGAAGATGCCCCCAAATCAACGACTATATAATCCTTTGCCGGATTAGGATACACTTTTACAACAACTGTATTTAAACTATTATTTATACCAACAACGGGTAATTCAACCACTAATGTATCCGTTACAGTCTTAGAGACAATACAGGTATCAGTGATCGATAACTTTGCAATTTTAGATGTATCAGAACATAATCCATAAGAAGCAATAACTCGAAACTTCTGCAAATGATTTGACAACTGTGCATCTTTTATTTTCAGGACATTAGACTTAACACCTGAATACGTAGAATTCTCCGGCACATTTACCCATCCAAGATTTGATGCATTCGACTGCCACTGATAAGACGTTAATGTATCAATTTTATCTACCGAAAAAGCAATATCCTGACCAATATTTACAGCCTGGTCTATTGGTTGAGTCGAAATAAGCTTATTACCATTAAACAATAGAGAAATTTCTTTATCATTTAACGGTCTGTTCCATATTCCGATATCATCTAATTGTCCTTTGAAGAAATATCTTGTGGGATTAATCCAATAACTATTGAGACATCCAAACAAGAGCGGTACATCCGGAGCATCAAAATAGGTATTTGAAGAAGTAACTGTTGATATTAGTTGACCGTCAACATACTCAGATAGATACGGTGCATTCCAGCGTAGAATACCCAAATGCCATTTCCCATCATCATAACGCTGGGGTGAAAAAATGTCAATATTGGGATTCTGGCCTTCATTATCACGTAAACTTGTTCTCAATGATCCAACCGGAATAGTTTTATTTTTTGCAAAAAGCTCTACTTGTAATCCCATTCCATTGTACTTACTCAAAATAAAATGACGACCAGTAGTGTCTGATTCAGCCGGGGCTTTAAACCAAAATGAGATAGTAAGACCACTTTGGATATTTTTAGGAATATCCGTTCTATACATCTCGATATAGTCGCTCACACCATTAAAACTGTATGCACTATTAGCAGCACCAAAACGGTCAACAGTCAAAGTCGATCCATGAACAGTACCATGATTTGCATTTCCACTCTCATCATTTGCATTAGAATTGAAAGGCCACCATCCTATTAAGCCATTTGATGGAATATTTGATGGAATTTTCGCAAATACCGTCAAAGAACTAAAAAAGATTAACGCAAGTACACAACTTTTTTTCATACGCATTTTTTACATTATAATTATATTTGATTTGCAAAGATAATTATTAATTAATAATTAAAGCTTCATAAAAATAAATTACTGCTATTTTATGTTTTCATTCATCAAAAACTCAGCAAATTTCCAGTCGAGAGGGGTATCCAGATCGACACTGAGTTTTTGTTCCATCTCATATTTCCGTATTTTAGTAAATGCTGACAACGGCTTTTGGCGTAACGCCTGCACATTCATCACATAGATTGCTCCATTGTATTCGTATACTTTGGGGCAATCCTGCCGGCGGGTGAAGGTTCCTTTCTTCGATTTCTCCAGAAATCCCGACTCATTTTCCTCAAACAACGTATAATAAGGATTGGCCGCCGACTCAGAAACAGAGACCACCATATCCAGCGAGTCATCGTAGAGGGCTATGGCCTCTTTTACGTGCTGCGCTGTGCGAAAGGGCGACGTTGGTTGCAACAACACCACCGTGTCGTATATCTGTCCGCAAGCGGCAAAGTAATCCAGTGCATGTAGAATAACCTCATAACTTCCACTTGTATCGGTGGCCAGCTCAGCCGGACGAACAAACGGCACCTTCAAACCCGTACTTTCTACAACAGAAATAATGCCGGCATCATCCGTCGTTACACAAATATCGGCATCGTCGGCTAAAGCACGCGCCACCTCTACCGAATAGAGAATCAACGGTTTACCATTGAGGGGCTTGATGTTCTTTTGCGGAATTCCTTTGGAACCTCCCCGCGCCGGAATCAGATAGAGAATTTTTCCTGACATGCTTTTTTTTGAGTTATAAGTTTTAAGTTATAGGTTTTAAGTTGTGGATGAATGAAATGCTGTTCACTTATCTACTTGTCTACCAGTTTACCCGTTTACTTTGTTCACTTGTTTACTCGTTTACTTAGTTCACTCGTCTACCAGTTTACTCGTTTACTTGTTTACTGTTTCAAATATTTAATAAAATCCTTCGCTTTGGCATAATCCTCGTGTTTTCCGATGTCGATCCAATAGCCGACGATGGGGAATGTAGTCACTTTACCACCGGTGTTGGCTACCAGCTCAATCAGGTCGGGGGCATCGAATGGTCTATCCTTCGGAATTCGCTCAATCACCTCCTTTTTCATCAGATAGAGACCGGCATTCGAATAGTAGGTATAAGTGGGCTTTTCTCTGAGCGAAACGATCTGTTCGTTTTCGACCTCCAGAACAGCATACGGCACACTTACATTGTAGGGTATTGAAGCCACCGCCATATCGGAACCTGACTCTACGAAATGCAGATAAAACTCCTCAAAATCGATATTGGTAAAAAGATCAGAATTCATCACCAAAACCGTATCGTTGGCAAAACCGGGCAACTGCCCCACCGCACCAATTGTGCCAAGTGGCATATTCTCTTCGTAATACGAAATATTTGCCCCTTTTTGGGCACCGTTGCCAAAGTGCGAAATAATCTGATTGCCCAGATAACGCACGGTGATGCAGATATTCTCCATCCCAAACTGAACGAGACGGTCGATATTGTGCTCAATAATCGGTTTATGGCCCAACGGCAACATCGGTTTGGGCACGCTATCGGTAAGCGGTGCCAACCGGATACCACGCCCGCCGGCCATAATCACCGCATCTACGGGCAGAGCCGAATGGTTATCCTTCAGGTTGAATATCTTCTGAATACGCCCCTCCTCATCGAGAAACGGCACCAGATCGAGCCTCTTCTGCCGGGCTGCCTTGATGGCCCGGATTGAATAATTGGCCTGATTAAATGCAAAAAAGCTCTTGAAGGTAATGGCAGTGACCGAATCGGTCATTTGCGCACCGGCAATCAGCCCACGCCGAACATCGCCATCAGTGACTGTTCCAATCAACCGCTCCTCCTCATCCAACACAAAAAGAGTCTGAATATCAGAAGAGAGAGCATTCAACTTTAAGAGCGCATCCAAAACCGTCACACAGCCCGGGATGATATATTTTTCGAAATTCTTATTCATCTGAGCGGAATATCATAAAATCGTTTCAAAATTATCTTGCTTAAATCTGCCGTTTTCAGCACATGCAGAATATTCTGAGCCGTATCGGGCTTGTGGTACGGATTGACCGTTTGCGAAGCAACTGCTAGAAAACGGTCAGACAAAGCCTCATCCAGAGCCGACAGAATATCGTTCTCCGCGGTCGGACAATCGATAACGCTCGTTGCCCGGATGCGGCCTTTCTGACGAATTCCGATATTGACTGTCGGAATGCCAAAGCCAGGTACCTCAACGATGCCGCTCGACGAATTGCCCAACACCACATCCACATATTGCAGAGCAGAGAGGTAACGCAACTGCCCCAGCGATGGCACACAGAAGGTTCTGTGGCTGTTTTCTGCCACAAATTTATGTATCATATCAATAATAATGCGACCATCAGTATCCGAATTGGGATAGGTA
The DNA here is from genome assembly GCA_964534355.1 of uncultured Parabacteroides sp. GTDB lineage: Bacteria > Bacteroidota > Bacteroidia > Bacteroidales > UBA7332 > CAXXIC01. The sequence goes on along the minus strand of CAZHNZ010000116.1, from coordinate 3,044 downwards.
AACAGACACCTCAGCTCCGGTTTCCGGCGCAGCGCGTTCAGCAATACACCAAATTGTTCCGCCGGTGTAGCATCGCCATCGAGCGTGACCGGATGAAAAGTGACCAAAGCCACAGGCGAATCCAGCGAAAAGCCAACAGATGCCTCCAGCGCCTCTTTCGACAACAGGCTCAACGAACGTATCGCATCCACACCCATTGCACCCACATTGAATACAGTTTCGGGCTGTTCACCCATCTGAATGATGCGGTTTCGGTACTCCTCCGTTGCCGCAAAATGCAGATGACTCATCTTGGTAAGGGCATTGCGCACAGCATCGTCGTACGCTCCTTCCGTAATCTCGCCACCCGAAATATGCGCCACAGGAATCCGGTAAAACAGAGCCGTAGAAACAATCGCAATCATCTCGTACCGGTCGCCCAAAACCACCACCAGATCGGGTTTCAGCTCTTCGTAGGCATCGGCAAACCCGATAGCGCCCAGTCCGACCGATTTGCAGGTTGCATTGGCCGTATCCGACGACAAAAGCATCTCTACCTTTTTGTCAATTTGAAAACCATCATTCAAAATTTCCTGATAGGTATTTCCAAATTCGGCAGAAAGGTGCATATTTGTGGCAATGACCTGCAACTGCAACTCACTGTCGGCCTGAATGGCAAACATCAGTTGCTTGAGGATGCCGTAATCGGCCCGTGTACTTGTGACTACGCAAATTTTTCTCATAATTCAATCAATTCATCTGCCGCGAAATCCCGTTTTGCTGTCATTCCCAAAACATCGTTCCACCGCATGGGGGAAACACCGTTACCCGGACGCTTTACCGTCAGATTATCTTCGGTGAAGATCTCACCTTTCTTAATACCGCATGCCGCGATAATGCTTTTGCGTGCAATAATCATATTTTTTCGCTCCGAAGCCGAAACCTTTTTCTCTCCATCTCCCAAAGCCTGTTCGATATTCCGGACAGCCTGCACCAGTGCTTTCAGCTCCTGCGGATCGAGCGAGGCCTGCTGATCGGGACCGGGCATAGTTTTATCGAGGGTAAAATGCTTTTCAATTACCTTTGCGCCCAGTGCAACGGCTGCTACAGAAACTTCGATGCCGTTGGTATGATCGGAATAACCGACTTTTACACCCAATTCGCGGGCTATGGTCTGCATGGCAAGCAGATTTACATCAGCGTATGGTGTCGGGTATTCTGTGTTGCAATGCAAGAGAATTATATCGTTTTTCGTCAACGGACTATTTTCTGTCAAAACCTCAATAGCTTGCTCTATTTCAAACATTTCGCACATTCCGCTTGAAAGAATGACCGGTATCCCTAAAGCAGCTATTTTCTTCAAATAGGGATAATTGGTGATTTCGCCCGACGGAATTTTGAAATAATCCATTTCTAATTCAGCCAACGTGTCTATCGAAACCAGATCGAACGGTGTAGAGAGGAATTTAATTCCAACCTCGTCGCAATAAGCCTTCAGCGGTTTGTATTTGTCCAGAGTCAGGTGAATAGCGCGCGCCATTTCGAGCTGCGACTCGCCGGCATCGGTGGTCGATAGTTGGTATTCGGCCTTGGGGGCAAAGACAGACATCACCAATTCGGGTACTGCTGTCTGAAATTTCACATAATCGGCCCCCGCCTCTTTGGCCGCCAGCACCATTTGTCGGGCTATATCGTAATTGCCGTTGTGGTTCACACCCGCTTCGGCTATGATTATTACCTTATCCATAACTTCTATTTTTTCTTTGCAATGTGATTTTCCACGATTTCATCCCAATTGTTGCTGAAACGCACAGCCCGGTCGTCAATCCACAGGTCGCCAATGGGTTTACCCATCATCAGTTGGTGGTATTTCACCCCGTGCTTCTGAAGCCAGTCGGTAGTCATCTCAAACTCCATCCAGGTGCGTGCCGTATAGATAATAATGGTGTGTCCCTGTTCGTATAAACGATTGACATTCTCCACCGAACCGGCATTGGGTTTGGCCAGCGCCCGGCTGAACATACGCTCTTCGGTACAAATCGTTCCGTCTAAATCAATGATTATCTGCATAAAAAATTACTTCTTTGAAATATCGTGTCATTAATACATTTGCTTTCCAGTCTGTTATCGGCCCTACAGCTCTGCCCTCCCACTCATCTATCAGACACTGCGTTGTGTCGGCTCCTGCTGCGAAACTTGTGATTACCGCCCCGCCATACCGTGGATTGATCTCCATCACAAAGGTTTCGCCGCTTTGGCGATCGCGGATAAACTGAATGGTCACCGGACCCGAAAAGGCATTTGTCTGCAAAATTCTGCGGGACAAATCCTCCACCACCTCATCGTGCAGAGTCAGCGAACGAATAGCCTCGCCACCGGCCTGTTCGAGGCGGATACGGGGCACTGCCGAAACGATCGTCTGCTGCTGCGAAACAAAGGCATCGACCGTAAACTCCTCCCCGTTTTCGATATATTGCTGCAACAAAAAGTCGTCAGCCCGATAGTTTTGGGTAAAAGAAGCATACTCCTCCCTGTCCCGTATAACCTGAATTCCCTTCGAGGCCGAACCGGCTCGCGGTTTAGCTATCAGCGGAAAGAAAAAATCATCGCCGGGGCGAAAAGTTTTTGGAACCGGGATATTGTGCGATACAAACCATTCGGCAGAGTCGGACTTGTCGAACATGGCCCGGCAAACATCCTCCTCAGAGCAGGGAATATAGAGATCGGGCATCAGCTTTTTGAGTTGAGATGCCACCCCGATAGCGGGATCGACAAATGGCAAAACCATCTGAATATTTTTTCTGCGAATCAGCTCCGTTAAATCATCATACAGCTTTGGATCTTTCCAGCGCAAACCAACAACGACCTCACCAACAACGGCAATAGGCACCTCTTTTTCCAACTCGTACGAATAGAGACGAAAGGCAAAACCGCGCGACTGAGCCGCATTTCTCAGGTATTCGGCAAACGAAACCCGTTTGGCGCCACCCAGCAACAAAACATTCAACTCCTTCATAATCTCACACTGCTTGGAATGTTAACCACCCGCTCTTCGAGCCAAACGG
>CAZHNZ010000115.1:0-13140 GCA_964534355.1 uncultured Parabacteroides sp. | reverse complement strand
GGTTTTGTGAACGAATCACCAAAGGTAAGCTTGTAGTTTTCCGAAATGCCGCCTACCGAAGCAGCCGGTGTCATACCCACTTTTACTTTTTTGCCATCCAGCGTGCCCGTTCCCTGTGTAACAGCCACATAGTTTATTATTTCGGGCAGAAGCGTACCGGTTTGTCCCTGCTCCTGACGCAGTATGGCATAAAATCCGGCAGTGGTAACATCTTTTACCCGCACCGTTACCGGAATTGTATTGTTTGTCGATTTCAGCGTAGGAAATACAACCGGCACAGTGGCGAATGCTTTGGCGAAAGGGATATAAGTCCAGGTCACTGCCTTCACGGCCGAACTACCCGATTTCAGGTCGATAGCACCCAGTGTCTGTTCGCCCGAAGGCATCATCATATAAGGTTGTGTTTCGGGTTTCAGCAGCGCAACAGCTCCCAGATATACCCACGGGTCGAGGTGAAATGTCACCGCATTTGTGCCGGTCACCCGAAGGCTGTTTGTCAGTGGCGTTGCGTTGTTGTACGCCAGAGAGCCAAGTATCACCACCGGCGCCACACCAAAAGGTTTTTGCAAAAAGAAGGTATTCCACTCCGTATTTCCCACCGGTGCATTTCCATATTGTAATGTCGAATTTCCGGTGGTGGCAATAACGCTCATTTCGGCCGAAGGAACCACTTCGTTGTTTCCACCGATTATGTTCACACGATAGGTATTCGACACCGCATTTGCCATGGGTGTAAAATCCTCGCGGTAATACTTCAAATTTGTTCCGGTTAACTCCAACACCGTTTTATAGAGTCCGTCGCTTCCTTTTTTCTCTACGGAATAGCCCTGCGTGAGCTCACCATTGGGGTCGCTCCAGTTGATTCCCAGCTGAGTGCCGGCGGTGTTAATTGTCAGCGAGGTGGTCAGTGCAATAGGTTTCGAAATCGGAATCACCTCTCTCAACGGATTAAAAGCCTGTACCGATTTATTTGCCGCATAGTATTCTCCGGCCGGTGTCAGCACATTATTTATTATCATGGCCCGCTTGTTTTCCACCCAGTTGTAAATCGAGTATCGCTCTACAAAACTAGCCGTATCCAGTACCTGCAATATGCCCTTGATGTCGGTCAGCTGTTTTTGCAGTGCCTGCAACGAGTCGCTTGGCCACGGCTCTTTTGTCCAGTTTCCTCCGGTGTTCCATTCGGTTATCCAGAGCGGTCGCTTGGTGCGCACATACACCGCTTTCAGGTCTTTGTACCACTGCGAAGCCGGTTTGGCTGCCCAGTAGCAGTGAATAGTCACATAATCCACCCGGTATCTTTTTGCATCACATTTATCGATAAACTCATATATCCAGGGCATATTGATGGCAGAGGGTGTACCTACCCGAAGTCCGGTTTTCAGCATATTGGGCCATTCGGCAATGGTCTCATCCACGGTCGAACGGTTTTCTCCATTATCGGGTTCGCAGTAGCCCATCAGGTGCGTGGCTGTGTTTTTGGCCGAAATGGTCGCCCACGATGGCCAGTATTTTTGCTCTTTTATGGGCACATATTCCAGCCCCGTTTCGCTGTTGCCCGATGCGCTCCAGTCCCATCGCCAGGTACCTTTTATCCGGTCGGCATCGGCGGCTGTTCCGCCCCAGCCTTTTTTAGTCACCCATTCCCACGGGAAAACACGAATAAAGGAAACTTTTTTATTCAGATCGCCGGGTAATTGCGTCACCAGCAAATCCTCTTTATCGGCAATAAAGCAGCGGCTGTATCCTGTGCCGTCGGCATTGTTGGCCAATGTGGCCATATACCCTTTTTTTAGCTTAAACGACTGAATGGCATTGTTGAATGTGCCGAGCGCAGTGTTATAAACCTGCAGTGCATAACTTTGCGATGTGCCCGCATAAGCAGGTTCTGTGAAAACTTCCAGCGGTTTGAAGGTGTTGTCGTGCGGCAAAATAGCCGTGCCGTGCCTGTACACCGCAATGCGGCAATTTACCCCCGCCTGCATCACTTCCCCATTTACAAAAATGCTGTCTTTCAGCTGAGCCACCACCTGATCGGGTCGCAAATTATCGAAATAGACCCACGTATCAGTGGTTGTCAGGTTTACACTACTCCCCACCAGCGGCGTGGTGGCGTTGGTCAGGTGTAGTTCGGCCTTGCCGGTGAGCGTGGCCTTCACATTGCTGAGTTTGTCTGACGTTGTGTTTTGGCCGATTGTGAGCGGCGTCCCTGCAAAGCTGTGAGCATAGCCCAGCAGCACAAACAGAGAGGTTAACAGATTGAGATTTTTCATAGAGAATAGATTATTATAGATGTAGATTAGATTGAAGCAGAATTAAAAACCGATTTTCAGCACCAGATCAGACACATAGGCCACTTTGTCCAGTCCTTCCATACGGATTTGCTCTTTTGTTTGTTTGTATTTTACCTTTTTGCCCGAAGCCAATGCCACCACCGAACGGATTTTCTTCGTCAGCGCAGGCGGCAATACCAGTACACCGCCTTCCGGCATGCGGGTAATGTGCAGATAGACATTTTTATCCGTTTTGGTCGATCCACCCCACGAGCGTGAATATTCAAATGGACCCTCTTCTGTGCCGTACACCGACTCTCCGTTTACCTTCATCCATGCGCCAATTTCGCGCAGACGGGCCACCTGAGCAGGCTCAATTTCGCCTTTGCCATTCGGGCCTACATTCAGCAGCATATTTCCACCGCGGCAAACCACCCCGGCCAGCGTCCGTATGCAGCTATCCAGCGGCATTACTGTGCCTCTTTTTTGCCAGCCCCACACACCGGCTATCATGGTGCAATATTCCCACGGCAAATCTTTGCGGATGTCCTTTTCGCGGATGCGCACCTCGTGTGTGTCGAAATCGCCCATCCAGCCCGAACGCGGATTGATCACTATCGAGCTTTGCAAACTACGCACCATGCGGTTCAGCTTCACCGGATCCCACGTAAATGCACCCGTGTAAGGTTTGTCTTTCGATCGCTTCTGCCAACCATTCGGTCCCGTTTCCAGTCCGCCGTGGCCCAGCCAGCTATCCTCGCCGCCATCGTACCACAGGATGTCAATATTTCCGTAGTTGCTCATCAGCTCGCGCACCTGCGTGTAGGTCTGTTGCTTCATCTCTTCCGCATTGCGGCGATACATGGTCGGGAAGAAAAAACCCGGATAACGCCAGTCCAGCGGCGAGTAATAGATCCCCGTCAGCATACCCATTTTTTGGCAGGCCAGAGCATATTCTTTTATGAAATCCTTTTTTGCCGGGCTCAGCATCGAATTGAAGCCCCCCGCTTTCGAGTCAAACAGTGCAAACCCATCGTGGTGTTTCGCCGTCATTACCATATATTTGCATCCCGCATCAGCGGCAATCTTCACCCACTCATCGGCATTGAATTTTTCGCCAGTAAATTCATCTTTCAGCTTCGCATATTCGTCTATATCCTGTCGCTCGTTAAACATCGCCCACTCGCCGCGCCCCTGTATCGAGTAGAGGCCCCAGTGGATAAACATTCCGAATTTAGCATTTTGCCACACTTTCAGCTTCTCTTTGGGCAAAAGCAACGACGAATCCCGCGCCACCTGCGCCTGCACACCCGCCCCGAAGGCCATTATAGCTAAGAAGAATAGTACAAATCTCAGTTTCATATTTTCGTTTTTTCAGGTTATTAAATTTCAGGTACAAATATACAAGCATTTCCGACAATAAAAGTTTGATTTCGCACAAATAAGGTTTGCTCAAAGTTCAAAACAATTCTATCGGACAATTCATAATGAACAATTCACAATGCATAATTTAAGCAGGCGATTAAATATCAGCGCCTTAATCAAATATGAATAACGACATTAATTATTGATCTCAGCAGAATATCATTTCAGAAGAGAAGAGATAAATTCCCCTACACCTTGAGGCTGAATTCCTCTTTAACACCGCTTTCTGACCGATTTAACAGCTTTGCAATCTCACTTTTTTTGTAACTCGAAATAAATTTCGTTTCTTTGCACCCGAAACACGGGATGTATAATAACCAAATAAATAAAGTAAACTCGAACTCTACAAAAATGGGAAAAGTTCTAATCATTGGTGCCGGAGGTGTCGGCACGGTTGTAGCTCATAAAGTGGCACAAAATCCGGATGTATTTACCGAAATTATGTTGGCCAGCCGCACAAAATCGAAGTGCGACGCCATAGCCACCGACCTGAAAACACGTTACGGTGTGGCTATTCAAACCGCACAGGTTGATGCCGATGTAGTGCCCGAATTGGTCGCTTTATTCAACAGCTTCAAACCCGAATTGGTCATAAACGTAGCCCTGCCCTATCAGGATCTGACCATCATGGATGCCTGCCTCGAAGCGGGCGTAAACTACCTCGACACGGCCAACTACGAGCCCAAAGACGAAGCAAAATTCGAATACAGTTGGCAGTGGGCCTACAAAGAACGCTTCGAAAAAGCAGGACTCACTGCTATTCTCGGTTGTGGATTCGACCCGGGCGTCACCAGCATATATACCGCTTATGCCGCCAAACATTACTTCGACGAAATTCACTACCTCGATATTGTCGACTGCAATGCCGGCGACCACGGCAAGGCTTTTGCCACCAACTTCAACCCCGAAATCAACATCCGCGAAGTCTCTCAACGTGGTAAGTTTTGGGAAAACGGACAGTGGGTAGAAACCGAACCACACGAAATTCACCAACCACTCAACTACCCCGAAATCGGGCCAAAAGAGTCGTATGTCATCTACCACGAGGAACTCGAATCGTTGGTCAAAAACTTCCCAACCCTCAAACGGGCTCGCTTTTGGATGACTTTCGGACAGGAATACCTCACTCACCTGCGCGTAATCCAGAATATCGGCATGGCACGCATCGACGAAGTGGAGTACAACGGTGTTAAAATCGTTCCCATCCAGTTCCTCAAAGCCGTATTGCCAAACCCCGGCGATTTGGGCGAAAACTATACCGGATGGACCTCTATCGGTTGCCGCATCAAGGGTATTAAAGATGGCGAAGAAAAAACATACTACGTCTACAACAATTGCAGCCACGAAGTGGCCTACAAAGAGACAGGCACTCAGGGCGTTAGCTACACCACCGGCGTACCTGCCATGATTGGCGCTATGATGTTTATGAAAGGAATTTGGAAAAAAGCAGGCGTTTTCAACGTCGAAGAGTTCAATCCGGACCCATTCATGAAAGAACTCAATCAGCACGGATTGCCATGGCACGAAATGTTCAATGTAGATCTTGAACTCTGAAATTAAAAATACAAAGAGGGTGTTGACAGACTGCAACACCCTCTTTTTTTACACCCATCAGTCGCCCCAAATCATCAAACATTCAGCAGCGTGAGATACTTTTTCCACATTGGCTTCAACGGCAAAAATTACAGAGGTTGGCAAAAACTACCCGAAATTGTCAGCATTCAGGAGACCATCGAACAGGCTCTGAGCCGCATATTAAAGAAAAAAACCGCCATAAACGGCTGCGGTCGTACAGATGCAGAAGTCAATGCCGGCCAGTTCTTTTTTCACCTCGATGCAGAGGAAGCGTGGGACTACGATTTGCGCTTCCGGCTCAACAAAGCGTTGCCACCGGATATTGCTGTGTTTCACATTCTGCCCATGCCGGGGCTGCCACACGCCCGCTTCGATGCCACACACCGCACATACGACTATTTCATTCACACCTACAAAGATCCGTTTCTGCACACCCACAGCTCTTTCTATCTCGAAGAGAATCTCAATATCGAAAACATGAGTCGCGCCGTTGCCGTTCTCACCCAATACAACGATTACAGAGCTTTTTGCCGCACACCGGATAAATACGAACACACCATCTGCGATGTGTCCGAAAGCAAACTATACACCAACCAACAGCGCAACCGGCTGCGGTTTCGCATCACCTCAAACCGATTTCTCACCGGCATGATCCGCATCATTGTGGGCAAACTTCTGCAAATAGGCCGTGGCGAACTGAGTGTAGAGCAGTTCGAGGGGTATCTGCGCGACAAAGTGACCCCACCCACCATTATACCGGCCTATCCTCAGGGGCTGTTTCTATCCAAAGTCACCTACCCCTACATCGACCTGCCACCCCAACCGCAGTTCTTTTCGTTCGTTCAGGCGCACCATCCCGATGCCTGGCAGGAGGTGTAATCAATCGGCAATCGCAAAGTCTATTGATTTGTGGCAATTATTAATTTCTCCACCCAATTCTTAAAACGGGGGCATTTTTCAAGAATGGTTTCAATACCCACCTCTAACGCAATCATATTTCCTTCAAAAATCTTTTCATAACTACCCATTATGCTTATAAGTCGTTTTGAGGGAGAATGTTCCGGCCTTGAATTTATTTCCTCAGGATTTTTATATTTTGTAATTATTTTTGCAGTTTCAGAAATAATATTTTCATCATACAGGTTCTCAAACCCAATATTAGACGAAAAAAGCAGTGCCTCAAATTCGTGTTTCTGAATGTATGGTATGAAATTCGGATAATTTATATCTGATGCAATTGCGCTTTCCAAGCAGGTAATTCTTTCATCAATATTTCCACAACTTATACATGCTGTATATTCCGGCATTGATGTGGGGATTCTGAAATAATCTACAAAAGAGCTAATTATAACATCGCTTTCACGGATTCTCTTAAGGATATCGTTCTTTAAATGTTGATAGTTGACAAAGCCACCCTTTGAAGTGCTGCTTGTTGCTATTTTAATAGGAGTTACAGAAAGTATACCCCTTTCTCTCAAATAGGGGGCTAATATTTGATTGATAAATTCTTCTTCTGTTTGTCCTTCTACTATAATAATTAGTCTTTTCATGGCCGACCTCCAATCACGTTCTTATTCCACAAATCACTTATGCTGTAGTCTGTAAGCCAGCCTTTTAGTGTTTCTCTATCCTGCCTCCGAAAGACCGATTGCCCCTCTTCTCTGTCGACGGTAATGATATCTTCCGGCTCAAAGTTGTCGACCAAATTGACCGACTGTGTGGAAATAATAATTTGTGTATTAGCAGATGCTTTTTTTATTAAACCGGCCAGCTTATTTATGGCAAATGGATGCAAACCCAGTTCCGGTTCATCTATTATTATCACCTGTGGTGCTTTCGGCTGCAGCAACAAGGTGGCTAAGGCAATGAAACGGAGTGTGCCATCAGATAAATGCTTCGCATTAAAATAGGCATCAGAGCCTTTTTCTTTCCATTCCAGACGAATAGAGTCGGGGTTTAGTCTGTCAGGTTTTAAATCAAATTTCTCAAAATAGGGAGCTACAGAACGAATAACCATTTCAATTCGTTTAAAATTTTTGATATTTGTCTGCTGCAATGCATATAGATATGCGGCTAAATTTGCGCCATCTTCTCTCAAATACTGATTGTCAAAAATATGGCATGGCTGTTTTATTTTGGCCGTTTTGCTGGTATCATGAAAATGAAAAACCCGGAAGGAAGTCATATACCATTTTACATAATAATATCTGCCGCTTTGCTTATTGATAAGAGTGCTTTCAGAATACCCGTTTCCCAAATCTACTTCATCCCAGCTCAAGCTACCCTCACGATTGTACTGAGTGCCTTCAGAATAATAGTAGAGGTTTCCCGCCTGATTCGGATTTAACCGGAAGTAATACCGGTTGACTTTGTTAAATTCTATAACTCCTTTTAAATTTTCAGATTGTTTCAGTCCATAATGCAATACATTGTCAGCACCACCCTCTTCGGCAACATAATTCTGCAAATTCCTATCGTACATATTCTTCAACAATTTAAAGAACCCGATAAAGTTACTCTTTCCGGCACCGTTTGCGCCTATCAGAATGTTTATCGGATTTAATTGCAAATCCATTTCGCGGATAGACTTGAAGTTCTCTATTTCAATGCGGTTAATCATGTAAGCTCAGTTTTTTTGCAAATATAGTTTTTTTTTCTTTGAAGTGATGCATTATTCCGCAGCTACCAACCCATTTTCTGTCTCTTCCTCACAACCCCGAGCATCCACCTTCACCTGCCCATTCATCAGCATCGGCAACAACCAATCACGAAGGGACGAGAATTGTTGCTAAAATACCTACTTTTTATTTATCAAATCAATTTCAAGGGGCACCGACATTATAACATCTTTGTCATAATTTTTTTCTATACTGCGCCTCCAAACCTTGAATTCGTAGAACAAATCATCCATTGAATATATTTTTTGTTCATTTGTAATGATTGATAAATTTGAAAAATATACCAGCATCTGATTCAATACAAAAACTAAGTAATACCTCAGATTACTGGTAATATTTTCAATATCCTGTTTAAGTGCAGCTTCATGAATAAGTTCATTTCTTAAGTGGTAAATTCTGGAAATATTTTGATTTAAGTTTGTTCTATGTGTTGATATGTATTTTCTTCTCTTATCTGATTTACTTAATATATTACTTCTTGTTCTTTGAAAACGGTATCTCAATAAAGGGCTAATATTTGTGCTATCTCTAATTTTATCAAGTTCAGCATCCGACAACAACCCAAATAGCTGACTTTCGTTAATCAGATCTTCTTTGATTAGTTGCTGATTTAAAAACATCATATTTCGCTTAATATAACCACAGGCCAGAATATTGATCATATTTTCTTTTAATCTGCCGTATGTGTTTTGTTCTTTTATAGGTGATGAAAAAAGGAATTCCAGAGCTATCCAATAATCAATAAAACGTTGTTCTATTTCTACAGTTTTGTTTCCAAGTCTCAGGTATCGAAGTGCTGAATTTATTCTGTCTTTTACGTCCGGCTCTATTTTCGTGTTATTTTTGATTTCATCTAATATTACATTGTACTTGTTGTATAAATCTTCATTGCTTTCAAATATTCCGTCAAACGAATAATTGGTAGAAAGCAAGTTGACCTTTTCCGGTTCAGCGGTATTAATTACCAATGCATGTGAATGAAGATTTACTTCCAGATTATTGTAGCCTATATGGATCTTATCGAATAGCTCTGATAATTTAGCTTTACTTTGCTTTATAGCTGAATAGTTATCCAGTGCAGAAACGGTAAAACATATCAGCTTTGCCATTTTCTCCGGCTTATAAAACTTAATATATCTGCTTTTTAAATTTTCTGATAAAAATGCAGCCGGAATTTCGTCTACAAATGCATCAACAAATGAAACGGAGTTTTTTTCATTGCGTAAAAATATCTTGTAAACAATGCAAAAATCAATGCAATTCCGGTGAAGTATTGATTCTCTGAACTTTATGAAGTTATTTCTAAACTCATTAAAGGTTTGCTTCTTAATGAAATTATCAATTACATAAAATAGGTAGCTCTTGGAATAGCCGATATTGATTAGTTCAGAGGCTAGTAAAGTGGCTATTTGATCTATTTTTCCTATGATTGGAACAAATTGATCTTCCGGAAAATCTATATCGTCAAACACGTTTTCTTCCAGTTTTTGAAAGAGTGTTGTGATGTATGTGTCTTTATTTTTTTGAATAAACTTTTCTAATAGAAATATGTACTCGTGCCAGTTGAATGATTCCTTATCATTCAACTTCAATAGTTTATTTATATCTTCCAGAAATAATTCCTTCGAGTAATTGTCCCAATCGAGATAATCATCTGTGTTCAATGCAGACATCAGTTCTTCGGCGCAAAGTTTTACTGTCTCAAATCGTTGGACTCTATTTTGAGTAAATCCTAATATAAGTGTTTTTAGCTCTTTGAGAAGTGAATTCGAGTTATGTATTCGAACCCGATAGCTATCTAATGTGTCTTTATGAAATAGTTCGATAAGTCGTTCAAGAAGAAATGAATGTTTTATATCATGTTTCATAACATATAAACTTTTATATACAGCACTTGTTATATTATTAAAATCAACTACCTTTGCATTATAATTGAATCAATTAGTAAGATTTCTATCATATAAAGGGAGGACGTCCTTCTGGTTATGAGGGCCTCTTAGGGCCCCTCGGATACGATCAACCTCCCTACTATATTCAGAAGCCATCCTTATTAAGGGTGGCTTCTTCCTTTTCTATACTCGCCTTCAGATTCCGCAGCTATCAACCCATTTTCTGTCTCTTCCTCACAACCCCGCGCATCCACCTTCACCTGTCCATTCATCAGCATCGGCAACAACCAATCGCGAAGAGAGGAGAGTTGTTGGTTTTCTTCCTTGATTATTTCTATCCTATCAATCATTGGTGAAGTTAAATTATCATACATTTTTAATATATCTTCATTCGGATAGAGGATTTTAATATTCTGAACTTGAGGAACTGTAAGTTGCTGTTGAACAGAGCCTGAATTTTCAAAAATAAAATGCGTCAGTGCTTCATAGAAATATTTAGCACTACCATTTAAGTTTGGCGTAAGTGAAATCAACCTAATAATTGGCACATATGGTTTATTTCTTAGAAAACAAAAACCAATTGTTCCACGAGCTGATATCGTAACACTCTGACTATTTATTATTGATTTGTTGGTGTAGCCATATAGGCCATCATTGGAAATCCCATTTGAATATATTGGTATAGGACATTCTTTAGTTTTATCCGAAGAAATTACTGCCGGTTTATCACCACCAGCCTTAACAGTTGCAACCGCCCCAATATTCTTTACTTCCCACCCCTCCGGCACATCTCTCTTCAACTCCTCACACCAAACCATTTTACCACCGCTGCTTTTGTATCCCGGCGTGTGCTCATTGACGGGGTGACTCGAAGTCACCCCGTCAATAGTTGCGGAAACCGGAAACTCAAACTGCACAAACCAATAATCATACACCGTCTTCGCCATCGCTTCTAATTCGGCATTGATGCGGTTGTTCAGGGCGATTTTGGAGTCAATGTCATGCAATATTTTTCCAACACTTATTTGAATATTCTTTTCAGGTAAATCAAATTCAATATTTTTAATTATTTCAAGACTCGGAAAATTAGGGATAGTTGAGTCTCCTGAACCACTCGTAATCTTTTTACTTATAAGTTCTTTGAATAGATAATAGAAATAATTGTCATCTATAATTTCATTTTTTAGTCGAATTCTAAGAAGAGCTTGATTAATGATACCCTTTTCAAATGGCGCTTTTAATTGGTAAATTGCACCCATATTCACACCTGAACATGACACTAGAAAATCTTTATCTTGAACAGAAAACTTATGAAGTTTTGCATCATAATCTTCTTTGGAAATATAATATCTCCCAATATTCTTATCTGCGTTTAAAACGACTCCCTGTTCATATACCTTGTAAGTTGTTTCACTTTTCTCAACAAAAATCTCTTTTTTTAGATCACCACCAAATGGACCTCTGAGAAATCCTCCTTTTTGAAGAACGATATCTTTAAATCTAAAACTACGACTCATATTTCACCCCTCCCAAAATTTTCTGAAACCCCAATCCCAGAGGGATTATATGTTTATAACCACTCGTAGCGCGACGAATGTACGACCCCGTCGGGGTCGTATATCGGTATTCATTGTCTATTCTATACATATTGGATTCCGCTGGAATCGTCAATTGCTGCTTCAGTGCTTCAATTTCGTAAAACTTACGCTCCTCTATATTTTCAATCCGCATTAAAACGAGGTAATGCGACCAGCTCAATGTAAATTGTGGTAATTTAGCAGAAGCCTTCTGCCAAATTACATCTTCCTCAATTTCAGAGCCTTGAAATTCAGTAGAAGGCTTCTGCTGAATTTGAGTTTGAGAATATATAATATAAAACTTACGCATATTTCGTAGGTTAGGTTCAGAAAAACCTCTACCAAATTTATCGGTAAGTTTAACAGAGAGTTCTTTTAAAACCGATTTGGCATATTCTGCCCGTAAATTCCCCTTTTGTTCATCTTCAACAATCATTTTCCCAATTTCGAAATAGGTATAAACCATTGTAAAGTTTACCGCAGAAGCAATTCTTTTGCGAGAAGATTCAATTAATTCTGCAATTTTAACGAAAAGATTATTGTTTATCTGTGCATCACTCATACTTCATCCCTCCCAACTGTTTCTGAATCTCTTTTTCCAGCTCTCTCGACTCTGCAAAAAGACTGTTTAAATTGCATTTAAACGCCTCCATTTTGGCAGCAAAGGCTTCGGGGGTAATATCCACATATTCTATCTTCACTTCGAAATATTGTCCGGCGCTAAAACTGTAGTTTTTCTCTTTTATTTGGTCGTACGACACTACCACTGAGAAATCTTCCACCGCCTGGTGTCCGTTGAAGGTGTCAATAATCAGGCTTTCATCTTCGTCGGAGAGTACGGTCTTTTGGTTTTTGCCCTCCTTTACCGTAGTGCCCAGTTTGGAGGCATCCAGCAGCACAATATCGCCCTTGGTATTGGCCTTGTCCAGAAACAGCACCGACACATTGGTGCCCGTGTTGGCAAAGATATTGCTCGGCATACTCACCACACCCCGTAGCATTTTATCTTCCACCAGCCGTTCGCGTATCTTGCGCTCTATGCCGCTTTGTGCGGTGATAAAGCCTGTCGGTACTACGATCGCCGCTTTTCCATTCTTCTTGAGCGAATACATAATGTGCTGGATAAACATCACATAAATTGACATCGACTCTTTCTTGGCTTTGGGCACATTGGGGATGCCCGCAAAGAAGCGATCGTTATTGGCTTTGGTGTCGAGGTCGGCGCTAAAGTCGGAGAAATCGAGCTTAAAGGGCGGATTGCTCACAATATAGTCGAACTTCATCAGGTTGCCGTCTTCCTCGCGGTGATAAGGGTTGAGTATGGTGTTGCCCTTCACGATATTGTGTATCGAATGTACGAGGTTGTTCAGTATCAGGTTTAGTCGCAACAGGTTCGACGATTTCTGCGAAATATCCTGCGAGTAGATGCTGCAACGGTCTTCGCCTATCCGGTGTGCCAGGTTCATCAGCAGCGAGCCCGAACCCGCCGATGGGTCGTAGCAACTTACGTTGCTTATTCCGGTTTGCACCAGACAGCGCGCCATAATCGATGCCACCGAGTGAGGCGTAAAGTATTCGGCATAATTGCCCCCGCTGTTGCTGTTGTAGTCCTTTATCAGGTACTCGAATATGGTGGAGAAGAAATCGAATTTCTGCGAAAAGATAGGCTCGAAGCTAAAGCCCACCAGCTTGTTGATGATGGCTTTGCAAAACTCGTCGCGGT
>CAZHNZ010000114.1:0-13252 GCA_964534355.1 uncultured Parabacteroides sp. | reverse complement strand
GGTTTTAACCGCTGTTGGCGCAGCTCATTACCATTGGAGTACGGGCGATACTACATCTGTTATTACTGTCAAATCCGGAGGTGTTTACTCTGTCACCGGTTTTTCTGCCGCCGATTGTTCCTCTTCTTCATTTATTAATATAATTGAATATCCTCTACCGGTAGTGAGCATTCGTGGCAATCAGGAGTTCTGCACAGGCGACTCAATTGTGCTGACTGCAACCGGTGCATTCAGATACGTTTGGAATACTGGGGCCACATCTTCTCAAATTACGGTAAATAAGGGAGGCAAATTCTTTGTTACTGGTTTTGACGATTTCGGAAATTCCAGTTCTGACACCATTATTGTGGTTGAATCTATTGCGCCAATTGCCCGCATCATAGCCGATCGTTTAGCGATTAATCAGACAGACCGAACCGTTCTATTCTACACCGATCCGCAACCGCTCACCCGTTACGAATGGTTTATTGACAAAATTTCTGTATTCAGCGATATCGAGTTTAGCCATACATTCGACATCAACAATCAATCTTTCTTCGAAATAAAACTCGTGGCTACAAGCACCAGAGGTTGCAAAAACGAAGAAAAAATAATCATTCCTGTCGAAATCAAAATCCCCAATACATTTACACCCAATGGAGACGGAGTCAATGACCTCTTTATGCCCGGAGAAGATGTGAAAGTTTTCAACAGACAAGGTACTATTGTTTTTGAAGGCAAAAATGGATGGGATGGTTTTTTCAAAGGGAAAATGGTTCCTAAAGATACCTATTATTACATCTATAAAATAAAGAATCCGATGAGTAAAGATAAATATAAAGCTGGTTACATCACCATTATTTATTGATTGCTTAACGTATTGTGTATCATTTTGAAAAAAAAAACAACCATGAAACCACGTATATTATTCTTGCTCTCATTGATCTTAACGGCTCAATGGATGTTTGCGCAAACTGATATCAGCATCAATTCGCATCTTATTCAGAGCCAGCTTATGAACCCGGCGGCTCTACATGAAGAGGTCAATGATAACAGTATCGAATTTAATTTATTGGGACAAAAACAGTGGTTCAATATGCCGGGGGCGCCTTCTACATTCGTTTTCGACGGATATATTTATCTGATTAATTACAAAACGAAAATGGGGATACAGATAATTAGCGACCAGATTGGCTATACTTACAACCGTAAATTAAGTTTGCAATATGCTTACAATTTAAGTTTAAATGAATACGATAGACTAAGAATGGGACTCTCTGCGGGTCTTTACTCTTTCTCGCACGACCTGAGTCAACTCAGTATGGACGATATGAATGATCCGGCTGTACGTTTTCTCGAAGACAACAAAATGGCTCCTTTCTTTAATTTGGGAGTAGAATATATGTCTGATAATTTGATGGGGGGTGTAGCGATAAGACGATTGGAAAACTATTTCAATAAAGACAAAGGTTCACCTACCGAATATGCATACGCCCGTTACACCTCCCGAAATCACTATACCTACAACCTGATGCTATCTTCTTCGGTGATGCATACCAGCGGCATTATGGCATTTGACATCAATTCTATTCTTTTGTTCAAAAACAACGAGGATACCGAAACATGGTGGATTGGTGCTGGTTGGCGAAGCACATCCGAACTCTTGTTTGACGCTGGTATTCGTATAGCTCCGCGTTTGGCTGTAAACTACAATTATGCCTATAATTATGGAATAATCCGCAAATATTCAACCGGAACACACGAAATAAGTCTCACTTACTCAGGGTCATTCTCCCATTTCTTTTGTCTCAACTGCCGAAATTAATTGCATATGAATTTATTCTGAAACATATAAAAAAATGAAGTATCTTTGCGGGTCGAATATATATTTGGTTATTTTCAATTCTCAAAGATGTCAGGATTATCCATTCTTATTACCATATTAGCCTACTTTTCGGTTCTGCTGATTGTCTCTTTTTTTACAGGAACAAAAAGTAGTAACCGGACTTTTTTTACCGGCGACCGCAAATCGCCCTGGTTTGTTGTCTCTTTCGGTATGATCGGGGCTTCTCTCTCGGGTGTTACTTTCGTTTCTGTCCCGGGCATGGTGGGCTCTATCGATATGACTTATCTGCAAACAGTTATGGGTTTTGTAGTCGGATATGTGATTATTGCTCAGGTTCTGCTCCCACTCTATTACAAATTACATCTGACCTCCATCTACACCTATTTGAAGCGTCGCCTCGGGGTGTACAGCTACAAGACAGGTGCCTCTTTCTTTCTCGTGGCCCGCACCATTGGCGCTGCGGTGCGCATGTATCTGGTGGCCGAAATATTGCAAAAATTCGTCTTCGACCCGTGGGGTGTTCCGTTTATTGTAAACGTGGCAGGCACTCTTCTGCTCATTTTTCTTTACACCTACAAAAGCGGTATCAAGACGATTATATGGACAGATACGCTGCAAACTTTCTGCATGATTGCCATGCTGGGACTGATCATCTGGCAGGTGGCTACTAAATTGAACCTGAATGCAGACAATCTGCTGAGTACAATTACCAACAACGAACATGCCCGTATATTTGAGTTTGGCGACTGGCGATCCAAACAGTATTTCTTCAAACAATTTATCAGTGGCATTTTTATCACCATTGTCATGACGGGGCTCGATCAGGATATGATGCAAAAAAACCTGACCTGCAAAAACCTCAAAGAGGCACAAAAAAACATGTATGTATATGGCTTTGCCTTTTTACCGGTAAATCTACTGTTTCTCGTGCTCGGCTTACTCCTGCTGGTGATGGCTCAGCAATTTCAGATTGCCCTGCCCCCTACCGGCGATGCTATTCTTCCGATGTTTGCCACCACCGGAATTTTAGGAAATCTGGTTCCGTTCTTTTTCACCATCGGCATTATTGCCGCCTCGTTTGCCAGTGCCGATTCTGCTCTGGCTGCTCTCACCACTTCGTTTTGTATCGATATTATCGACATCAACAAATACCACGGTGCTCAGGCAAAGAAAATGCGGATTCTCTCTCACCTGGTCATTACAGCTCTGTTTATTGTTATTATCTTCCTGTTCAGAGAGTTCAATAGCAAAAATATTATCGATGCCATCTACACCATTGCCTCTTATACCTACGGCCCGCTTTTGGGTCTGTTTGCATTCGGAATGTTTACAAAATACCGTATCCGCGATAAGTTTACGCCCTGGATTTGTGTGGCGTCTCCTTTTATCGCTTATGCCATCGACTACTCTGTCTCTACATATACCGGATACAAATTCGGCTACGAAATATTATTGATCAACGGATTAATCACATTTACAGGTTTAAAACTCATTTCAAATGGTAATCAAAGACGCTCAATTTCTGCTTAGCAATACCGATGTTACAAAGTGCCCGACGGGAAATACCCCTGAATTTGCTTTTATCGGTCGCTCCAATGTGGGCAAATCTTCTCTGATAAATATGCTCACCAACCACAAAGGATTGGCTATGACCTCTTCTACACCGGGTAAAACCATGCTGATCAACCACTTCATCATCAACAAAGAGTGGTATCTGGTCGATCTTCCCGGATACGGATATGCCCGACGGGGCAAAGAGGGACGCGAAAAACTGCGCGAAATCATCGAAGACTACATCCTCGAACGCGAGCAGCTCACCTGCCTGTTTGTGTTGATAGACTCGCGCCTCGAACCGCAGAAAATCGACATCGAATTTATCGAATGGCTCGGTGAGTGTGGTGTGCCGTTCTGCATCGTTCTCACCAAAACAGATAAAATTGGCAAAGGTACGCTGGTTTCGAACCGCAAAAAATTCGAATCTATTCTGCTCGAATCGTGGGAAGAGCTGCCTCCTATCTTCGAAACCTCCGCCGAAAAAAGCATTGGCAGAGACGAAGTGCTCAACTACATTAGCCAGGTGATCAAAAGCTTAAAATAGAAGCCACTCATATTACAAAACCATTACAATAGTTGTAGTATATTTATACGAATCAGCTTTCTATTAAATCAGGTTAATAGTAAGTGTAAACAATACGCTTTATTTGCAAAACAGAATTTTATGCCTTAAATTTGTATCAGTTTTTCATGGTATTAGATTTAAGGTTAATAAAGGTTGAGGTTGTCGGGAGACAACCTTTTCTGTTTTATATAGGATCTGATAAGTTTTAGGTTCTAAGTTATAGGTTTTAAGTTAAAGGTTCGCGGCCTCACGGTCTGCTTTACGTTGTACGTTTTACGTTATACGTTTTACGTTAAAGGTGCGCGGCCTCACGGTCTGCTTTACGTTGTACGTTTTACGTTAAAGGTGCGCGGCCTCACGGTTTACTCGTTTACTTGTTTACTCGTTTACCCTTTAACGGGCAGCCACGAGGGCAGCCCCTACCCGTAACCCGTAACTAAAAAAAAATCCCCCGTTTTTGCAGAAATTTAAATAGTTCTTGTTTACTTTTGCATCAGTTTACTTGTTTACTAGTTTACACGTCTACTTGTCTACTTGTAACCCGTAACTTGTAACCCGTAACTCGTAACTTAAAAAACAACATTATGAGAAAAGTAAAGGTATTATTCACAGCACTAACATTTTCAGCTTTAACTATGACACAAGCCGCAAATCCATTTCTAACGAAACTGAGTACGCCACACCAAACAGCGCCGTTCGACAAAATCCAAATCGCGCATTACGAACCGGCTTTCGACGAAGGCATGAAACAACAAAATGCCGAAATCGACGCCATAGTCAACAACCCCGAAGCGCCCTCATTTGCCAATACCATAGAGGCGCTCGAAGCTTCCGGCAAACTACTCTCTTTCGTCAGCTCTGTCTTTTTCAACCTCAACAGTGCCGAAAGCAGCGACGAGATGATGGCACTGTCTCAGAAAATTTCGCCCAAACTCACCGAGCACGGGAATAACATCAGCCTCAACGAAAAACTTTTCGCCCGCGTAAAGGCGGTTTACCTCAACAAAAACTCGCTCAACCTCACAACTGAGCAAAAACAACTGCTTGAAAACACATTCATCGGGTTCGAAAAAAGCGGTGCAAACCTCACCGGTGCCGACAAAGACAAGTACCGCCAACTGAGCACCGACCTCTCCAAAGCCACGCTCACCTTCGGCCAAAACGGACTCAAAGAGACCAACAACTACTTCATGCTGCTCACACTCAAAGATGAACTCGCCGGATTGCCCGCCGATGTCATTGATGCAGCCGCTCTCAAAGCCAAAAAGAAAGAAAAAACAGGTTGGATTTTCGACCTCTCGGCTCCCAGCTACATCGCGTTCATGAAGTACTCCGAGCGTCGCGACCTGCGCGAAAAACTCTACCGGGCCTACAACAGCAAATGTATGAACGGTGGCGAACTCGACAACCGCGAACTAATCAAACAAATCAGCTCACTGCGCCTGCAAATTGCGCAACTCATGGGATACCCCACCTACGCTGCCTACGCACTCAAAAACAGAATGGCCAAAAACGAAGGCAATGTGTACGACCTGCTCAACAAACTACTCGAGGCCTACAAACCCGTTGCCCGTCAGGAGTACAAAGAGGTAGAAGGCTTTGCCATTGGCACCGAGAAAAAGAGCGTAACCGTCATGCCATGGGACTGGGCATTCTACAGCGAAAAACTCAAAGACACCAAATACAGCATCAACGACCAACTGCTTCGCCCCTACTTCGAACTCGAGAATGTCAAAAAAGGGGTATTTGGTCTGGCTACCGACCTCTACGGACTCACCTTCAAAAAGAACACAAAAATACCGGTTTACCACCCCGAAGTAGAAGCGTTTGACGTGTACGATGCCAACAAAAAATTTATTGCCGTGCTCTACACCGACTTCCACCCGCGCGAAGGCAAACGAAACGGTGCCTGGATGACCGAATACAAAGGACAAATGTTGCAAAATGGCAAAGACGTGCGTCCGCATATATCCATCGTGATGAACTTCACCCGACCCACCGAATCAAAACCGGCCCTGCTCACCTACGACGAAGTCAATACATTCCTGCATGAGTTCGGACACGCCCTGCACGGCATGCTCACCCATTGCACCTACGAATCTCTTTCCGGCACAAGCGTTTACCGCGATTTTGTAGAGCTTCCCTCTCAAATCATGGAAAACTACCTCAGCGAAAAAGAGTTTCTCGATCGCTTTGCCATACACTACCAAACCGGCGAAAAAATACCCGCTGAACTCGTTCAGAAAATCAAAGAGGCCGACAACTTCAACGCTGCATACACCTGCATCCGTCAGCTCAATTTCGGCTTTCTCGATATGGCCTGGCATACACTCAAAACGCCCTACACCGGCGATGCTATCGCGTTCGAAACATCGGTCACCAACAAAACCCAAATTCTGCCTGCCGTATCGGGCGTAGGTATCAGTCCCGCCTTCAACCACGTTTTCTCGGGCGGATACGCTGCCGGATATTACAGCTACAAATGGGCCGAAGTACTCGATGCTGATGCCTTTTCACTCTTCAAACAAAATGGTATTTTCAACAAAGACATTGCCAAATCCTTCCGCGAAAATATCCTCGAAAAGGGCGGCACCGAAGATCCGGCCATCCTCTACAAACGATTCCGCGGTCAGGAGCCAACCATCGATGCTCTGCTCGAACGTACCGGAATAAAAAAATAATACATTTTACTGATTAAGGTAGCCCACTCGGGTCGGGCTATCCTTTTTTAAGTGATGAGGTGTGCCTCGTCTGTACCCTACCGGTCACAATATGCTCATTTTCGGGCATTTGTGGCCGGCTTCGGTGAATGTTCCAATCTGCTTTACTTTATTCCAAATATTCAGCAAAAAAAATCAAAACAACACCTGACACACTCTGCAATCGTAGCAAATAGGTGAATTTTCAAATTACCCCTGTTTATCCCAAATGACTTTTTTCACCAAATAAATCAATACATCTCTTTTCTTTGTCAAATAATTTGATGAAATTTGTATCCGTTAATACATTCAAACTAAATTAATAGAGATATGAATTTTAAAGGACTGATAATCGGACTGGTAACATTTATTATCATCGGTGTGTTTCACCCTCTGGTGATAAAAGCAGAATATTATTTCGGAAAAAAGAGTTGGGTAGGCTTTCTGGTAAGCGGTATTCTGTTTTCGGGGCTATCGCTTTATACAGAAGATTTGGTTTCTATATCGTTTGGCGTGCTCGGGTTTTCGTGCTTTTGGAGCATTATGGAAATATTTGAACAGGTGGAACGGGTGAAACAGGGTAGATATCCAAAGAATCCGAAACGAAAATACGACGAATAAACACAAAAACAAAAATCAAGAAATGAAAACACAACACTTTTTCAGAATCATCATCGCGGTTATTCTGATAGCAATATCAACATCGACAAAAGCAGAAGATAAATATGCCAAAGCGCATATTGTTATGCACACCAAAGATTCCATGGATTTGTACGTAAAATCGGCCTCACTGTACGAATTGCAAAACAGACTGGAATACAAAGATGCATTTGGCAAAATACATGTTTTGACACCCAATGAGGTAAAAAGTTTTTACTTCGTGGATAAAAAAGATACCACGTGGTTTGAGTGCAAAAGAGGAATGAATCTCGGCTTTATGGATAATGACGAGAGAAGTGCCTTTTTTATGATGAGAGTTATGAAAAAACAGGTTCCTCTTTACTACTTTGTGAGATCAAAAAACAAACGGGATGGACTGGATGAAATTACGCAATACTTTCCGAACTACGTGGTCTTTTACGAATCTGACTGGTACGTGATGACAGAGACAAACTATACAACAAAGTTGCAAAAGTTATTCAAAATATTAAAACTGGGGCTTAGCTACGATGCACTGATGGATTTTGAAAAACTGGAACGGGATGTGAAACGCGGAAAGTACAAATTTGATGAAATACCTTCTGTTTTTGAAGTGTATAATTCGATATATGCCTCACAGAATGTAAAATAGCAGGAAAAACAGTAGTCTTATAAAATGAAAAACGCGCCGGGTTTTCTCCGGCACGTTTTTCGAGAATGGTATTTAGTATTATTTTTTGCTTGTAACAAATATAAGAAATTAATCCGGATATATATCAAACGCCCGACAAGTTATAACATTATTTAACCTCTACCCGTTTTGTGGGCTCCTGTTCCGCATTTCTCTTATCTAACTGACAAACAAACTCCTCTGCCATGTTCCTGAAAGCCAAACCCGTAAGTGAGTTTTCGTTGAGTGCAACGGGCACACCTTTGTCTCCTCCTTCGCAAATGCTTTGCACAATAGGAATCTGCCCCAATAACGGAACACCTATCTCAGCCGCCAAACGCTTTGCGCCTTCTTTGCCAAAAAGATAGTATTTGTTTTCGGGAAGCTCTGCCGGAGTAAACCAGGCCATGTTTTCGACCAAACCAAGCACGGGCACATTTATTTTTTCGCTTCTGAACATGTCGATACCTTTTCGGGCATCGGCAAGCGCAACCTCCTGCGGGGTAGAAACGACTACGGCACCGGTAACAGCAAGGGTTTGCACAATAGTGAGGTGAATGTCGCTCGTGCCGGGCGGCAAATCGATAAGGAAGTAATCGAGTTCGCCCCAATGAGCATCGCCGATAAACTGTTTGAGTGCGCTGCTCGCCATAGAACCGCGCCAAACTATGGCGTTGTTTTTTTCGACAAAAAATCCGATTGAAAGCATTTTCACACCATATTTTTCGGCCGGAATAATAAGGTCGCGACCATCTATGTGTTCGAGGTGCGGACGGGCATCTTCTATATCAAACATTTTGGGCTGAGATGGCCCGTAGATGTCGGCATCGAGAAGCCCGACTTTGTAACCCATCTGCGCCAACGACACGGCCAGGTTGGCCGATACGGTAGATTTGCCAACACCACCTTTGCCGGATGATATGGCAATGATATTTTTGACCTGAGGCAGCAATTTAGCCGGCTCGGGGCGGGCAAGCTGCTTAGACTTAGCGGTAATATTGCCCTTGATTTCGACAAAATCGCCCACGTAGGTGAGTATTGCAGTTTCGGCAGCCTTTACCACCGACTTGATGAAGGGGTCGTTTGGCTTTTCGAAAATCAGCGACAAAGAGACTTTATTTCCATCGATATGAATATCCTCTTCCACCATGTTGGCTTCGACAATATTGATTCCGGTGCCCGGATAGCGCACATGGCTGAGCGCATCTAAAATAAGTTTGGGATATAGTGCCATATTATTCGGTTGTTTTTTTTGAGGTATCACTTCTTCTTCCCCGGTTGAAACTGCGGTAACTGTCGTACTCAATCTCCTCTTCGGGTTCAATCCACTCTTCTCTATGCTCACAAACAAATTGAATATATTTTATGTTCAATCCCCTGTCGAGCCACTGTTGCTCGTAAAACGTGCGAATAGAGAGAATGGGATCGACAATGTCGGAATGGTACAAATCGTCGGTACAACGGACGACCGGTAGTTGGTTGGCCTCTACCATCAGTCGGGTATAGGTAAACATAAAGTTACTGTCTGATTTGAGGTGAACGATGCCGTTTTGGTTCAGAATACGGCGATACAACTGCATAAAGCGCGTCGAGGTTAGTCTTTTGCGCACCTTCTTCATCTGTGGATCGGGGAAGGTTATCCATATTTCGGAAACTTCTCCGTCGGCAAAAAAGTGATTAATCAGCTCAATGTCTGTGCGGATAAACGCCACATTGGTGAGGCCGCTTTCGAGCGAATCTTTGGCACCTGTCCACATGCGTGCCCCTTTTACATCCACCCCGATGAAATTTTTGTCGGGATACATGCGGGCAAGTCCGACGGTATATTCGCCTTTGCCACAACCAAGTTCGAGCACAATGGGCCGGTCGTTTTTGAAAAACTCTTCGCCCCAATGCCCTTTCATGGCAAATGGTTCCTGATTCAACTCGGCAAAACTATGCTGGAAGACATGCGGATAACTATCCATGTCGCTAAACTTCTTTAACTTATTCTTTCCCATTTTCGATTGGTACAATTATATTCGGCTGCAAAAGTACAAGGAATAATGGTCTGTTGAAAATTTGCCATTAAAAAAATGGCACAAACCGGCCTGCAAAGCGCTCTTTTTCTTTTTTCACACACAAAGCAGATTGAGTTCTGTACGAAAACCGAAATTAAAGACGTAAATTTGCAACCTCAAAAGCGAACTGAGTATTATGTCGGAAAACAAATCTATATATATAAAAGGTGCACGGGTCAACAATCTGAAAAATATTGATGTTGAGATTCCGCGCAACCGGCTGGTTGTGATTACCGGCCTGTCGGGTTCGGGCAAATCATCTCTGGCCTTCGACACCCTCTACGCCGAAGGTCAACGCCGCTACGTAGAGAGCTTGTCCTCATACGCCCGTCAGTTTCTGGGGCGAATGAGCAAACCCGAATGCGATTTTATCAAGGGAATTCCTCCGGCCATTGCCATTGCGCAGAAGGTAAATACCCGCAATCCACGCTCTACGGTGGGCACATCTACCGAGATATACGACTACCTGCGATTGCTTTTTGCCCGAATTGGCAAAACAATATCGCCCGTCACCGGTGAGCTCGTAAAAAAACATTCGGCTCAGGATGTTGTAACCAAAATGCTCTCCTACTCTGCCGGCACACGCCTGGCGGTGTTCTGCGAAATACATTTGCCCGAAGACCGCGATATGCGAATGCACCTCGATGTGCTGATGAAACAGGGTTTTAACCGCATAGAAATCGAAGGCTCATTTTATCGAATAGAAGAGATATTGCAAAACGAAAACCTGTTGGCCCGTGAAAATATACTGCTACTGATTGACCGCCTGTCTGCTTCGGCTGAGCAGGATACAATCAGTCGTCTGACCGATTCGGTTGAGACCGCTTTTTTCGAAGGTCACGGCAGTTGTTGTGTGAAATTCTATACCGAATCGGGCGAAGAGACGCTGTTGTTTTCGAAACGATTCGAAGCCGACGGCATCATTTTTGAAGAGCCCAACGATATGATGTTCAGCTTCAATAGTCCGGCCGGCGCGTGTCCGCGATGCGAAGGATTCGGGCGGGTTATGGGCATAGACGAAGATCTGGTGATACCCAACAAAGCCCTCTCTGTGTACGAAGATGCCGTGGTTTGCTGGAAAGGCGAAAAGATGGGCGAATGGAAAAACGAGCTCATTTTTAATACCGATAAATTTGAATTTCCGGTACATCGTCCCTACTATCAGCTTACTCAGGCCGAAAAAGATCTGCTGTGGGAAGGCAACAGCTATTTCGGGGGAATAAACAGCTTCTTCCGGATGCTCGAAGAGAATCAATATAAAATACAATACCGGGTAATGCTGGCCCGATACCGGGGCAAAACCACCTGTCCCGATTGCCGGGGTAGCCGGTTGAAACCACAGGCCGGATACGTAAAAATTGCCAACAAAACCATCAGCGAACTCGTATTGCTGCCCATCCACGAGTTGAAGCAGTTTTTCGAAGAGCTGCAAATCAGCGAACACGACCAACTGATTGGCAAACGACTACTTACCGAAATACGAAACCGCATACAGTTTATGCTCGATGTGGGGCTTGGATATCTCACACTCAACCGGCTTTCGGCATCGCTTTCGGGCGGTGAGAGTCAGCGCATCAATCTATCGACCTCTCTGGGTAGTGGGTTGGTGGGTTCGCTCTATATTCTGGACGAACCGAGCATTGGCCTTCATTCGCGCGATACCGATTTGCTGATTGGCGTACTTCGGAAACTGCAAAAAATGGGCAATACCGTGGTGGTGGTAGAGCACGATGAAGAGATTATCAGGGCTTCTGACTACATTATTGACATCGGGCCCGATGCCGGACGACTGGGTGGCGAGGTGATTTATCAGGGCGATGTAAATGCGCTTGAAAAATCATCGTCGAGCCACACGGTGCGCTATCTCACCGGCGAAGACCGCTTAGAGGTGCCGACACACCGACGTAAATGGCGGAATTCTATTCAGCTGAAAGGCGTGGGTCAAAACAACCTGAAAGGCATCGATGTAAAGTTTCCGCTGAATGCACTCACACTGGTGACGGGCGTCAGTGGTTCAGGTAAATCATCACTTATCCGCGATGTGCTGTATCAGGCTGTGCGCAAATATTTTGAACCCAACGGCGAGAAGAACGGTATTTTTTCCGAAATGAGCGGCGATTTGCATCTGTTGCATTCTATCGAGTTTGTCGATCAAAATCCAATTGGAAAATCATCGCGGTCAAATCCGGCTACCTATCTCAAAGCCTACGACGAAATACGAAAGCTATATGCCGATCAACCGCTGTCGCGACAGTTAGGATTTACACCGGCTCATTTCTCATTCAATGTAGAGGGTGGCCGCTGCGAAGAGTGCAAAGGCGAAGGGACTATCAGTGTAGAGATGCAGTTTATGGCAGACCTCACACTCGAATGCGACGCCTGCCACGGCAAACGTTTCAAACAGGACACGCTCGAAGTGGAATACCGGGGCAAAAGCATTTTCGATATTCTCGAATTGACGGTAGTTGAGGCTATCGACTTTTTTGGCGAAGGAAAAGGAACGACCGAAAAGAAAATTGTGAAACGTCTGCAACCGCTACTCGATGTGGGACTCGGATATGTTAAACTGGGGCAATCCTCTTCTACCCTATCAGGTGGTGAAAATCAGCGGGTTAAACTGGCACTATTCCTGAGTGGCGAAAAGGCAGAGGCATCTCTTTTTGTGTTCGACGAACCGACCACAGGGCTTCATTTTCACGACATTAAAACGCTGCTCAAAGCCTTTGATGCCCTGATTGAAAAAGGACATACTGTCATTATTATTGAGCACAATCTGGATGTGATAAAGTGCGCCGACTACATTATTGATCTGGGCCCGGATGGTGGCGATAAGGGTGGACATCTTGTTTTTGCGGGCACACCCGAAGAGATTGTGCAGTGCGAAAATTCGTACACCGGACAATTTCTGAAAGCCAAACTAACTGAAAGATAGTCTTCAACGTTCAATAATGCTAACTAATATTAATATTTCAGATTAAAAAATAATCACTACATTTGCGCAAAATTGAAGCGGAACAAAATGGTTGCATCAGTTGTTTATTGATTGTGCCAAAGCGAAATGCTTCTAAGTTAGAATCAAAAAAGAGAAAGAAAGTCAATAACCTCCTTGCAAAAGGAACATTTAAAAGCAATATGGAAATTAAAACCGGTAAATTTGTAGCTGCCACTTACGATCTGTTTGTAGGCGATGAAGGATAAGAACAAGAGTTGATGGATAAGGCTACCCCCGAGGTACCTCTT
>CAZHNZ010000113.1:0-13539 GCA_964534355.1 uncultured Parabacteroides sp. | reverse complement strand
ACAACGCGATCCCATGCTTTGCCGGTGGCATCCTGGAAGATAGCGTAAGATGAGTTCAGACCACGACCTTGCAGGAACATACGACGAAGTGAAGTACCTGAACCTTTAGGAGCAACAAGAATAACATCTACATCAGCGGGAGGAACAATACCTGTACGCTCTTTGTAAGTGATACCAAAACCGTGTGAGAAATAAAGAGCTTTACCAGCAGTCAAATACGGTTTGATACGGGGCCAAACTTCGATTTGAGCCGCATCAGACAAAAGATATTGGATGATAGAAGCTTTTTCGCAAGCCTCTTCGATTTCGAATAAAGTTTCTCCGGGAACCCATCCGTCAGCAATTGCTTTGTCCCATGTTGCGCCACCTTTGCGTTGACCGATGATTACGTTAAAACCATTGTCACGAAGATTTAAGCTTTGACCGGGACCCTGAACACCATATCCGATGATTGCGATGGTCTCGTTTTTCAACACTTCTCTTGCTTTTTCCAAAGGAAACTCTTCGCGGGTAACAACATTTTCGTCAACGCCGCCAAAATTCATTACAGCCATTTGTAGTTTAAAATTTAGTTTATTGTAATTATTTAGTTTAATTCAACCTGTTATTCTGCCATCTTCATTCTATTCTGCAAAAATTTGCTCAACAGCTCAGACGACGATTTGGTGATGGCCACCCTGCCACTTCGTACAAACTGCATTACCCCGAATTTTTTCAGCTCTTCGAAGAATTGTTGTGTCTCTTCGGTATGACCTGTCAATTGCAGGACTGCAAAGGTACGGTTTATTTCTAAAAATTTAGCATTAAATTTGCGAACAAGTTCTTCTACCTCTACATAATCGAGAATTGCATCGGTTCCAACCTTGTATAAGGCCACTTCCTGATAGATAATATCGTCATCTGTATAGAAAAAAGCTTTCACTACATCTACACGTTTCTCTATCTGTTTTACCACTTTCTCGACCACCAGACCATCTGCCAGAGTTGTAATCGTAAACTTGTGAATTCCCTCTATCGATGAAGCTGAAACCGTAAGGCTCTCTATATTCATCTGTCTTCGGGTAAAGATGGATGACACCTGGCTCAAAAGACCGGGTTGATTTTCCGAGAAAATGATTATTGTATATAGTTCCATAGTTAATTTTATTTGTCGTTTGTCTTTTTAATGTCAACTTTTTCTTAGCGAATTGTCAACTATCAACTAGCTTCCCATAATCATATCAGAAATACTTGCTCCGGTAGGAACCATCGGATAAACCATTCCCTTTTTCTCAACCGTGATTTCGAGCAGATATGCCTCATCGTCGCTTAACATTTCTGCAATGGCTTCGTCCAGCTCTTCGCGAGACGAAACGGCGCGGCCTTTGATGCCATACGCTTTGGCAATCATTATAAAATCGGGGTTGGTCATGTTTGTTTCAGAGTAACGTTCGTTGAAGAACAACTCCTGCCACTGACGCACCATGCCCAGAAAATTATTGTTCAGGATAATCATTTTGACACCTGTTTTCTCTTGCATTATCGTTCCCAGTTCCTGAATGGTCATCTGCATACCGCCATCCCCCGAGAACATACAAACTGTTCTTTCGGGTGCGCCTATTTTTGCACCAATCGCTGCAGGTAGTCCAAAGCCCATGGTGCCCAGTCCGCCTGAAGTAATCATACTGCGCGATTGACTAAACTTGAAGTAACGGGCAGCCATCATCTGATTCTGACCAACATCGGTCACCAGTACGGCCTTATTATCTGTGGCTTCCGATATTTTTCGTATCGCTTCACCCATCGATATATCTGCACCTTTGGGGTTCAGTTCGGGTTGAATCACCACTTCGCTCTCCTTTTGTTCGTACTCTTCGAACGATGCAATCCAATCGCTGTGATCGGTATTATTCAGCTCTTTTGCGACCAGAGATAGCGTCTGTTTGGCATTACCCAAAACGGCAACATCCACCTTCACATTTTTGTTGATTTCAGACGGATCTATATCAAAATGAATAATTTTACACTGACGGGCATAGGTTTTCAGATCACTTGTTACCCGGTCGTCAAAACGCATACCGATAGCAATCAATACGTCGCATTCGTTGGTTTTGATGTTGGGGCCCAAATTACCGTGCATGCCCAGCATACCTTTGTTTAAAGGATGATCGGTAGGCAGGGCAGAACCGCCCAAAAGCGTCCAGCCGGCAGGAATATTGCCTTTTTCGAGGAAAGCCTGCAACTCTTTTTCTGCATGACCCAATATAACACCTTGTCCAACAAGGGCAAATGGCCTTTTAGCATTATTAATCAGTTTGGCTGCATCCTCTATAGATTGCAAATCGGTATCGGGAACAGGAATAAAGCTCCGGATAAAGTTGCATTTTTTATATTCGTATTCAAATTTTGCAATTTGTGCATTCTTGGCAAAGTCAATCACCACTGGGCCCGGACGACCTTCGCGTGCAATGTAGAAAGCTTTGGCGATTGCCCACGGGATATCTTCCGCATTTCGAATCTGATAGCTCCACTTGGTTATCGGCTGAGTAATACCCATTACATCTGTTTCCTGAAAAGCATCTGTGCCCAGCAGTGCAGCACCCACCTGACCGATAATGACCACCATAGGTGTACTATCTATCATTGCATCGGCAATTCCGGTAATGGCATTGGTTGCTGCAGGACCTGAAGTGACCAGGCATACACCTGTTTTTCCGCTTACACGGGCATAACCCTGAGCAGCGTGAGTGGCTCCCTGTTCGTGACGAACCAAAATATGTCTGACGCTATCCTGATGATCGTGCAAAGCATCGTAAACAGGCATAATTGCCCCACCCGGATATCCGAACATGGTATCAACGCCTTCATGTATTAACGAACGCATCAACGCTTCTGCACCTGAGATTAGTTCTTTGCTCATAGTTCTGTTTTTTACAAACTTCATTTGGTGAAATGAAGAGGGTTAATCAATTGTTTTTCACTTTTGTTTAATCAGCAATCACTTGAAGTAGATTGCGGCAACCTGTTGTATATTAATCAATTAATCTGACAGCACCTTTGTCAGCCGAACTCACCATACTCGCATACGCTTTGAGCGATTTTGAGATAATACGGTTGCGGTCGGTAGCTGTAAATGCGGCAGTACCTTTTGCTTCCTCAGCAGCTCTGCGCAGCAGTAATTCTTCATCACTGACCAGCACATTGATTGATCGTTGCGGAATGTTGATTTCAATTAAATCGCCATCCTTCACCAATGCGATATTTCCTCCGGCAGCAGCCTCGGGCGAAACGTGACCGATTGAAAGACCGGATGTTCCACCAGAAAAACGTCCATCGGTAATCAGAGCACACTCTTTGCCCAGATGTTTCGATTTGATGTACGAAGTAGGGTAGAGCATTTCCTGCATACCCGGCCCGCCTTTTGGTCCTTCGTACGTGATAATGACAACATCGCCTGCGTTCACTTTACCTCTTAAAATGCCATCACAGGCCGAATCCTGAGAGGTAAATACACGTGCAATGCCTTTGAATATAAATATTTTTTCGTCAACACCTGCTGTTTTAACCACACAGCCGTCGAGTGCAATATTTCCGTATAAAACAGCCAGACCACCATCTTTTACATAGGCATGTTCGATATCACGAATACAACCCTTTGCTCTGTCGGCATCCAGCACGCTGTAATACTCCTCTTGCGAACCCATCACCAGATTGAATTTGTGAGCCGGCGCGCTTTTCCATTTCTGAACAGCTTCGGGTGTTAAATTGTTGTGCGAAATGCTATATTTTTCAATGGCTTCAGCCAAAGTCATGCCATCTGCTCTGCATACACCGGTGTTCAACAGGTTTGCTTTGGCCAGTTCGCCCATTATAGAGAGAATACCACCGGCTCTGTTTACATCCTGTATATGATAATGTGAATTGGGTGCTACTTTACAAAGTACAGGGGTTTTGCGCGACAACGAATCGATATCCTGCATCGTAAAATCGACACCTGCTTCGTGAGCAATAGCCAAAATATGCAGAACAGTATTGGTAGAGCCACCCATGGCAATATCCAGAGTCATGGCATTCATAAAGACATCGCGTGTGGCTATGGTACGTGGCAAAACGGTATCATCACCATCGCGGTAATATTTGTATGTGTTTTCTACGATCAGCTTAGCCGCATCCGAAAACAATCTTTCTCTGTTTTTGTGAGTAGCCACAATGGTACCATTACCCGGCAATGCCAAACCAATGGCTTCATTGAGGCAGTTCATCGAATTGGCGGTGAACATGCCTGAGCACGAACCGCAGGTAGGACAAGCCGATTTTTCGACCTGTGCAATTTGGGCATCACTTACACTGTCATCGGCAGCCTCTACCATGGCATCTACCAAATCGAGAGGACGGCCATTGAGGTCGCCGGCCTCCATCGGACCACCGGAAACAAAAATAGCGGGAATATTCAGGCGCATTGCAGCCATGAGCATACCCGGGGTAATTTTGTCGCAATTTGAAATGCAAACCATCGCATCTGCTTTGTGCGCATTCACCATATATTCTACGCTATCGGCTATCAAATCGCGCGAAGGCAAAGAATAAAGCATTCCATCGTGTCCCATAGCGATACCATCATCTATGGCAATGGTGTTAAATTCGGCAGCGAAACAGCCCATTTTTTCAATTTCTGCTTTCACCATTTGGCCGATTTCGTGTAAATGCACGTGACCGGGTACAAATTGAGTAAAAGAGTTAACTATGGCTATAATGGGTTTTCCCAATTGTTCTTCTTTCATGCCGTTGGCTCTCCAGAGAGCACGTGCGCCGGCCATTCTGCGGCCCTGTGTACTTGACGAACTTCTAAATGAATGCTTCATAAGATTTTATATTACTATGTAAAAAGCCTTTCTCGGTGTGGAGAAAGGCTCTTATGTCTATAAATTATAGTTCATGTACTGCATACCTTTCTCATTTACCCTCTCTGACCACGAGAACGACATTGACGAGAACGATATGTAGCTTGCTAATCATTTCTTTTTAATTAAAAATTGAGCTGCAAAGTTAGCTATTAATTCTTTACAAACAAATTTTCTATAAGGAAAATGAGTTATTTTATTTGAATTTGAAAGATAACAGGCTCTAAATATATGTTATTATAAAGACACCCCCTCAATTTAGACAATTTCTAACGGATTGCTCACCTTTTCATCCAGCAGTGCAAGTTGAATAACTTCGCTGATATCCCGTACGAAATGAAACTGCAAACCATCCAGATAAATCTGATTAATCTCTTTGATATCTTTTTCGTTGTCTTTCGAAAGAATAATCTCTTTGATACCTGCACGTTTTGCGGCCAAAATTTTCTCTTTGATACCACCTACAGGTAAAACCCGTCCCCTCAATGTGATTTCGCCGGTCATGGCCAGGTTTTTCTTTACCTTACGTTGTGTAAAGGATGAAACCAAAGAGGTTGTCATGGTGACACCCGCCGACGGACCATCTTTGGGTATTGCCCCCTCGGGTACGTGTACGTGTACATTCCAATTGTCGAAAGCCGTTTCGTTGATGCCAAAAAGAGAGGCATGCGCACGGATATATTCGAGTGCCAGAA
Organism: uncultured Parabacteroides sp.; assembly: GCA_964534355.1. Lineage (GTDB taxonomy): Bacteria > Bacteroidota > Bacteroidia > Bacteroidales > UBA7332 > CAXXIC01. The sequence continues at coordinate 7,964 of CAZHNZ010000113.1, read as the reverse complement.
TGGCAGACTCCTTCATTACTTCACCCAGATTTCCGGTCAGGGTCAGTTTCGACGCCTTTCCTCTGCTCAGGCTCGACTCTACGAACAGAATTTCGCCACCCACAGCCGTCCAGGCCAGTCCGGTTACAACACCGGCATAGTCGTTTGTCTGATATTTTTCGCGTGTATATTCTACCATTCCCAAATAATCAGATAGATTATCAGGTGTAATATTGGCCTCTTTTATCTCGTCGTTAAGCAGTTTACAGGCTGTTTTGCGCATGATTTTGGCTATTTTTTTATCCAACTCACGCACACCCGATTCGCGGGAATAACCTTCTACTATGGCCTCAATAGCCGGTTTCGATATTTTGATTTGCTCTTTTTTGAGTCCATGATTGGCTATCTCTTTGGGAACAAGATGTTTGCGGGCAATCTCCACTTTTTCTTCCATAATATATCCGCTGATTTCGATCAACTCCATACGATCGAGAAGCGGACGGGGAATATCATTTACATTGTTGGCTGTCGCAATAAACAACACCTTCGACAAATCGTAATCCACATCGAGGAAGTTGTCATGAAAAGCATTGTTTTGTTCCGGATCCAACACCTCCAGCAGTGCCGCAGATGGATCGCCCTTGAAATCACGCCCCAATTTATCTATTTCATCCAGAACAAACACCGGATTTGAAGAGGCTGCTTTCTGAATTCCCTGAATGATACGGCCGGGCATTGCACCAATATAGGTACGTCTGTGCCCTCTGATTTCAGCCTCGTCGTGCAATCCACCCAACGAAACGCGGATGTATTTTCGTTTCAATGATTCTGCAATTGATTTCCCTAACGATGTTTTGCCCACACCCGGAGGGCCATACAGGCAAACAATAGGCGATTTCATATCACCTTTTAATTGCAAAACCGCTAAATGTTCGAGAATTCTTTCTTTGACTTTATCCATGCCAAAGTGGTCTTTGTCCAGAACTTTCTGTGCCTTTTTGAGGTTAAAATGGTCGGTTGTGTATTCGCCCCAGGGTAATCCGATAAAAGTTTGCAGATAATTGAGCTGCATCGAGAAATCGGGTGCCTGAGGATGAATTCGCTCTAATTTTTTCACCTCTTTTTCAAAGACTTCAGCTACCTGAGCCGACCATTTCTTTTTGGCTGCTTTTTGTCTGAATTCCCGGATTTCGTTTTCGCTCGAGCTGCCCAGTTCTTCCTGAATTGTTTTGATCTGTTGTTGCAAAAAATACTCTTTTTGCTGTTGGCTCAGGTCTTCACGGGCTTTGGTTTGTATATTGCTCTTTATCTCTTCGAGTTGAGTTTCACGCGAAATAATACGTATAAGATGGTAAGCACGCTCTTTGAGTTCATTAATCTCCAGCAACGACTGTTTTTCGACCAGCGAAATTGGCAGATTGGAACAGATAAAATGAATAAGAAACTTGGGGTGAACCATATTTTTGACCAACATCATCGCCTCGCGTGGAATATCAGTCTGTACGCGCATGTATTTCAGAGTCATCTCTCTGACCGTAGAGGTGAGAGCCTCAAACTCGCGATCATCATCTACCGGTGAAATTTCGTCGAGCAACCTGATGGTTCCCTTGTGATACGGGTCGGTCTGCGTAATTGCTTCCAGTTCGAACCGGCGTTTTCCCTGCAGGATAACAGTTGTGGTTTTGTCCGGCATTTCGATAACGCGAAGAATTTCGGCAACCACACCCACCGGGAAAAGATCTTTCTGGTCGGGATCTTCCACACTCTCGTCGATTTGGCAAATCACACCAATCAGCTTTTTCTTATTTTTAGCCTCCTTTATCAGCTTGAGAGATTTGGTACGCCCCACAGTTACCGGCAGAGCGATGGTCGGAAACATAATCATGTTTCGGAGGGTCAGAATCGGAACATTTTCTGTTGGGATTTTGATACTCTCATCGTCATTGTTGATCTCTATTTCGGTAAATATGGGCACCATTTGCTCATCGATATCTTCGCTGTCCTGAGAAAAAAAGTTTTTATAGTTTTCCATAAGGAGTTTTGTTATGCTAATTGTTGATCTATATATTATCTACTTTACTCAATAACCGTGCCAAATTGAAACGGATTGTATTTGTGGTAATTTATGGTTACTTTTGTCACTGTTTTAGCCTCAAAAAAACCAATAATGTCAAATTCATCATTCAGTTTCAAGCAATTTACTGTCAAACATGACAAATGTGCTATGAAGGTAGGCACCGACGGCGTGTTGTTAGGCGCATGGGCAACAACCTGTGGCGCCACACATATTCTAGACATTGGCACCGGCACCGGACTAATAGCCCTGATGCTTGCTCAGCGATCTGATGCACAAATTGTCGGAATTGATATTGATGCCGAAGCTGCTGTTCAGGCTCAGGAAAATGTGCAAAACAGCCCGTGGTCACACCGGATAGTTATTGAACACACCGATTTTCAATCCTTTGACCCAACGGTAAAGTTTGATTTGATTGTCTCCAACCCACCATTTTTCGACAACTCACTTCATTCGCCAAACACCGGCAGAACTTTGGCCCGGCATTCGCAAAGTTTATCACTCTCATCACTCTTGCAAAAAACGGCTCAGCTATTGACCCCCAATGGGGTGTTTGCACTTATTCTTCCGGCAGACTCCGAGTTGCAACTACAGCAATTAGCCAAATCAGCGGGTTTACATGCTCACCGGATCACCCGTGTAATACCAACTCCGAAAGCAGCTCCCAAACGAATATTGGCAGAGTTTTCCTTTACGGCACAAAACTGCCTTACAGATTCGTTGTTAATCGAACAGGCAAGGCATCAATACAGCGATCAGTACATAGCACTGACCCGCCATTTTTATTTAAAAATGACATAAGAAAACTAAACCTGAAGCGGATTCTCTACAAAATCACGAATTGTTTTGATATGCTGCGTAAACTGAGTCACCAGTATCTGCAAAGGGCTATCTATATTTTTGGCTCCTTCGGGCACTACCACCTTCAAACCGGCCGGAATGGTGCGCACATGAATAGTGCTATCCATCATCATAGGCTCACCATCGAGGTGAATCTCACCCGGCTTTTCGCGCAGTATCGTTACACTCTCGGTCTCAATTATTTCAATTTTACTGTTTTTGTCAATCATTTTTGAGAACAACTGCACCGCAATGGGAGCAATATCCAAAGGGGTAAATGGTTTCAGAATAGCAATATTCATTTTCCCATCCTTCAGATCGGCCTGTGGTGCAATAAATGCATTGTTACCATACTGCGACGCATTGGCACAAGCGATCAAAAATGCCTTCTCTTTCCGGCTCTCTCCGGCAATAAATATTTCATATGTTTCGGGCTTGTAACTCAGGTATTCTATCATCATACTCCGCAGATAATTGATACCTCCTCGCAGTTTACCTTTGGAAAACTCATAACTTACTCTGGCATCGAAACCAACCCCGCATGTGGTAAAAAAAAGATGTCCGTTTGCCTCGCAATAATCTATACATTCTACATTTTCTTTATTAATAAGATGTAGTGCTTTGCGTACATTAATTGGTATATTCAGGTGTCGGGCCAATCCATTTCCTGAGCCAATCGGGATAATTCCCAATGCAACCGGCGACTGAATCAGAGCCGAAGCAACTTCATTAATGGTACCATCTCCCCCTACAGCTACCACATAACCGTAGTTCTGTTCTATGGCTTCTTTTGCCAACAATGTGGCATGGCCGGCATATTCTGTCAGCTTTATATTTACATCAAATTTTTCCGAATCAAGTATTGTGCGTGTAAGTTTGGGTATATTGTGTTTAAAACTTGTACCGGATATTGGATTAATTATAACCAAAATACCTTTTTTTGCCATTTTCCTGTTTTACGTTTTTTTGAGGGTGCAAAGATAGTTTTTTTTTACGCTTTACAAAGGGGAAAAGCAGGGTATTTATATCTTTAGTTGGTAAATAAAAAGCGACTCTTCAGGCAAACTGCCCGAAAAGCCGCATTTCAATTTTCTATTCAAACGATTACAGCACAGCCAATGCTGCTGCGTAATCTGGTTCGTTTACTGTTTCGGGCACTAACTCATTGTAAATAACTTTGCCTGACTCATCTATAACAACAATAGAACGGGCAAACAAACCAGCCAAAGGACCATCTGCTATTAATACGCCATAATCACTTCCAAAAGCTGTATCGCGAAATGCAGATACTGTTACTACCTGATCAATACCTTCAGTAGAGCAAAAACGACCCGATGCAAAAGGAAGATCTTTGGATACACCCAGTACTACAACATTTTCTTTACCGGCAGCCTCTACATTGAACTTACGAACAGATGTGGCACAAACTGCTGTGTCTAAACTGGGAAAGATGTTCAATACCACCTTTTTTCCGGCTAATTCACTCAGACTCAATTCGCTTAAATCGTTTTTTACCAAACTAAAAGCAGGAGCCACTGTGCCTGCTTCAGGCAGATTACCAACTGTGTTGAATGCATTTCCTTTTAATGTTACTGTTGCCATAATTTTGTTATTATATTAAAATGATTATAAATAGTCATTGTATGAAAATATAACGCAGATGTTTTTAAATGGTTCAGATATATACAATCTTTTTTTAGAATATAATTACTTATCGCCAGCTGAAAATATTTTATACGGATTCGTGTTATATAAATCTTTTAATTGTAAATCTCTGTTTGAATAGATTCTGACCAAACAGACTGGTATAAAATACTTGTTAAAACTACCAGAAAACAAACCATATACAGAATAAATGTGGCCTGTAAATATGGTTTTAGTTTAATTGCATTTTTTTTGTTTAATTGAGAAAATTGTATATCTTTGTGATTAGGTTGTACTGATTCTGATTTAAATTTTAGATAAAATAATACCAACAGCCATCATTATAAAAAATATAATCAAGTTTTCTTTAGCCGGAGTAGCAATTTTGCACGTGTATATTTTTTTTGATCAGGTACATCATCTTTTTCAAAAACAAATCATTTTTATGGATGCTAATACAGAGAATTTACTTATATTCACCATTGAAAAACAGAGGTTTGCACTAAATATCGATGCGATTGATCGTATCATAAGGTCGGTAGCCATTACCAGACTGACGGATTTACCCCAGTTTGTAGAGGGTGTGATTGATTATTATGGAGAAATAATTGCGGTAATAAATTTACGAAAGCGTCTGGGCTATCCTGTAGAGACATTAAAATTGAGTGATCGTTTTATCATTGTAAAAACAGGCAATCGAAAAGTGGCATTAATAGTTGATGACATAGATAAACTATTGAAGCCTGATACGAAAGATATCTACAACGCCAAAGATCTGGATGCCGGAATGCAGTTTCGAAAAGCAATTCGAGAGGATGACGGTATCATCTTTATATACGATTTGGAGTGTTTATTGAATCAGATACAAGAAATTGAATTGGAAAAAATTATTAATTCCGGTTATTCATCAGATGAAAATATATGAATCAAGAGGATTACTATTTTGACATAAGCAAAAAGATAACCCATGTTTGGGGGCTCGATTTTCAACCCAATCAATGGAAAGATATGGTGAGACGGGTTGCGGCTGCGGCACAAGTGCTGAAAATTGAGCCTACTATAGAGAACTTGCACCAATGGATATGCAAGGAAACTTTTGCTAATCATGAAATAAACGCGTTGTCGGATCATCTGACCATTAACGAGACCTATTTTTTCAGAGAAACAACAGCATTGGAGTTATTCAGAAAAGAAATAATTCCGACTTTAATCAGCGAAAGACGGGGCCGGAATGAGCGGATAAAAATATGGAGTGCAGGATGTAGTTCCGGCGAAGAGCCGTATACATTGGCAATAATACTGAAAGAATTTTTTCCTGAACTTGCAAATTGGGAGATTACAATTATAGCGACTGATATTAGCACGCTTGCAATACAAAAAGCGTTGCATGGAGAGTTTACAGAGTGGTCGTTCAGAAATACGGATGAACAGATAAAAAAGAAATATTTTACCCCTGAAGGTAAAAATTGGCATATTAATACGGCCATAAAAAAGATGATCTCATTTTCCTATCTCAATTTGTCGAAAAATGCCTATCCATCTGCTGCGACAAATACAGAAGCAGTTGATGTAATTTTTTGCAGAAACGTGATGATGTATTTTACGCCACCCGTGATTAAAGAGGTCAGCGGGAGATTTAATAATTGTTTGTCTGACAATGGTTGGTTTATTACCAGTCAGGTGGAACTAAATGATGATTATTTCTCAAATTTTGAGAGAATACATTATTCCAACGGGATATTTTACCGAAAAACCAACCGGCCAAAGAACGAATTGAGGCCATTTTTGGATATAAAACGGACAGAAACGGCTGTGCAAGCAGTAAAAGAGCGTCGAAAAATTGTATCTGAAAAGCAGGAAAGAAAAACGAACCAGAATAAACCGCCAGAGGGAATTGCACAAAACCAAACAGATCCGGCGGACTATTTTGAGCAGGGAGAGTACAAAAAGTGTATTGAAAGTTGCTTAAACAGGATATCCAATGGAGGTGTAAATAACCAATTGTTTGCGGTTTTGATAAAATCATATGCCAATTTGGGGCAACCGGATGACAGTCATATAGTGCTGACCCAAATACTGAATTCAAATGCAGCAAATGCCGGGATGTATTATATTTATGCCAGCTTACTGAACGAACATAATGATTTAGAACAAACAGAATATTATCTGAAAAGAGCCATTTATCTGAATCATAATCACATATTGTCGCATCTGATGTTGGGTGACATTTACCTGAAAACGAATAAAAAACAGTTAGCTATCAGGCATTACGAAAACATACTGAAAATTGTGAACGGGATACCAGAGCATGAAATAGTGCCGGAATCGGATGGAATAACGGTAGGACGCATTAAAGAATTTACAGAAAATATCATAAACAGTTTGTAAATGAAAGAAGATAAAACAATATTGCAGGAGAGGGCTCAAATCATTGTTGGAAGAAAGAAACAGACTGTTGAAGGTGAAAACCAAAAGATTTCAATAGTTGAGTTTCTGCTTACACCCGAAAGATACGCCCTGGATGAAAAGTACATTTCGGAAGTGTTTTTTCTAAAAGATATAACACCTATACCGGGTACACCAGCTTTTGTGATGGGCGTGATAAATTTGCGGGGGCGAATCGTATCTGTTATTAATTTGAAGAGTTTATTTAATTTGAAGGACAGAGGTTTGACTGAGTTAAATAAAGTAATTGTCATACAGAACGAAAACATGGAATTTGGCATAGTTTCTGACGCAATTATGGGAAGTCGAACTATAGATATTAACCAATTGAGCTCACCACCACTAACACTTCAAAATAATGGTTCAGAATTTATTACAGGAATAACAACCGATGGCTTAATTTTATTAAATGCGGCCACTTTACTTACGAGTAAGAGAATTATATTATAAGGAAAACTAAAATAAAACAGCTATGAAATTCAGAAACATCAAAATCGGGAACAAACTACTTATTGGCTTTTCAGGCATATTGTTGGTGGCCATGGTGATCGGATATATTGGCTATACCGGAATGCACAACATAGAAAAGCAACAGGATGAAATCTCAAATGTCAGATTGCCTAGTATAGAGGCCTTGTTAATTATCGATGAAGCGCAGACTGCAATTCACGGTGGTGAAAATGTGCTCTTGGCCGGAAGCCTCACACCCGAATTGATAAAAACGACTTACGATAAGATGGATGCTGCCAAAGAGCGTGCCGATAACGCCTGGCAAATCTATGAAAAACTGCCACAGACAGAAGAGGAAGCAAAAGTATGGAAAGAGTTTGTGCCCGCGTGGGGTGAATGGTGGAAACATCATGAGAAGGTGATGGAGTTGGCAAAGAGCCATTTTTCGGGTAAAAATGCAGCGACATACAGTGCGTTGAATTACAAAGTATTGGTAGAAGGAGACGCACCACACAAAAAGGCGGAAAAACTG
>CAZHNZ010000112.1:10004-13821 GCA_964534355.1 uncultured Parabacteroides sp. | reverse complement strand
CTGGCGATTTTTATTTGCGAAAATTTGGCGAAACAAAATTACTGATTACACCTTTTTTAATTAAGATTTTTCAATTAAGAATTAAAAATTTGAGGAATTTATTATCTTTGTTATTATGTTGTACGTTATACGTTGTACGTTGTACGTTGATGAATACCCCGTTTACTTGTTTACCCGTTTACTTATAACCCACAATACGCAAATATTAATTGTTAATTCTTAATTATTAATTAATCAGAGCCATGAGCATTACCATTCAGAGAAACACACAAACCTTTAGTGGTGACCCCCGAAGAGTGGTTGCCCGCTACCACATCCCCGAAAGCAGTGTCCGTACTTACGCCATTATCGAGAAAGTACGAAACATGCCCGAAGAGGCTGCCCGCATTAGTCTTCACCAAACCTTGCGGGACTTTGCAGGCAGACACAGAAATATTTCCAAAATATTTCTGAACAGTTTTAAAACCATAGAATCTCACCTCAGCGGCAAAGCAGGCGATCTTTATCTGCTTTCTGAAAACAAAAAACTGCTGATTGGTGCATTTCTAACATCAGAATATTCGATTGAATCTGCGGCACTTTATAATCCATCGCTGGTAGAGGACCCCGATCAAACAGGCCTTCAAGAGGGTGAAAAAAGAGTGATTGCCTGCTTTAGAGCGACTGGTGAGGGGCATATTTCGTCGCTCGTTTTTCGGGGTGGCGTGCTCGATTCCGGATTCAATCTAAACCTCCTACCCGAAGGAAGATTGGTGGAAGAGGCTGTAATTGTATCTACATCAAACAATAGTGATGAAAACGAATATGAGATTGAGTTTTCGCTCGATACATCAATTTCCGACAGAGTTATTTATCCGATTTCTGAAGATGAAAAAAGAGGACTTGAAGATGCCCGGTTTGTGCGGTTCACTCACAACAACGGTACAGTAGAATATTTTGCACCCTACACAGGGTGTAATGGTAATAATCTGACACCTAAGTTAATTTCTACTACTGATTTTTATCGTTTCAAATCAATCAGAATGCACGGATTGGAGATAAAAAATCGTGGAATGGCTCTTTTTCCCCGAAAAATAAATGGGAAATATGCTCTTTTGGCACGATTGGACGGAATCAACAATTATATTGTTTATTCTGATTCGCTCAGTACCTGGAAAGGTGGAATTCAGATACAGGAACCGCAGTTTCCATGGGAATTTGTGCAGGTTGGCAATTGTGGTTCACCAATAGAAACCGAATACGGATGGCTTGTGTTAACACACGGAGTTGGTCCAATGCGCAGGTATTGTATCGGTGCAATGCTTCTCAACCTCAACGATCCGACTCAGGTGATTAATCAACTGGATGAGCCGCTTATAGTACCCAATGAAGCTGAAAGAGAGGGGTATGTTCCCAACGTAGTGTACAGTTGCGGCTCCATCATACACAACGACCGCCTCATTATTCCTTATGGTAAATCAGATACTCAGTCGACCTATGCAACCATTTCAATAAAAGAGTTAGTAACCAGACTTTTGCCTTCTGATTTTTCTTTTTCTAATCAACAAAAGAATAGCAAAGGGAAAATTCTGATTGTTGAAGATGAAGTGATTAATCAACGTGTGATTTCATCTATGCTTAAAACAGAAGGATACGAAGTCGAAATTGCATCCGATGGATTAATAGCGCTGATGAAAATTGGAAAAGAGAGTTATGATGTAATTTTATCCGATATTTCTATGCCAAACCTGGACGGATACAGACTGCTCGAATATATGCACGAACACAAAATACGGGTGCCGGTCATTTTATTATCCGGACATACCAGCCAGGAAGATGAAGCGCGTGGTCTGCAAATGGGTGCAGCCGATTATATCCGAAAGCCGGTGGATAAAAACCTGTTACTTCTTCGTCTCGGAAAAATCTTCAAAACAATAAAATAGAGTTTACAGCAAAGCAGATAATGTGCAAAGCGTAGCGTAAAAATACAAAAGGGAGATGCCAAACTGCACCTCCCCTTTTTGTATTCATAACTATTTTCTGTAAATATCGAGGCACTCTACCGTAAAGCCATCGATAAACTGTGCATGCCCCTTGACCTGCGCTTCACCAAAGTTGAGATAGACCTCTGCCGAACGGCGGAAATCATCGCAACGGCTGGCATCGTGCAACAACAGGTAACCCATAATGATATGTCCGGCCATCTCGACCATGCGACGAGCATGGAAATCGATAAACTCGTTGTTGTTCATCTCTTTCACCTGTTCGACGGTCTTCTCATAAATATCGGTCATTTCCATCAACCGGCTGCGGAAGCTGGTGAGTTCGGGCGAAATCTCTACCTGTTCGTAATCGCGAATCATAGCCAGATAGTTGCCTGTAGTAACGTGCCTGATGGCTGCAACCACCTGAAGCTGAGTGGTTCCCTCGTAGATTGAGGTGATGCGTGCATCGCGGTAGATCCGTTCGCAGGCATAATCTTTCATGAAGCCCGATCCTCCGTGAATCTGAATACAGTCGTAGGCATTCTGATTACAATACTCGCTGGCCATACCTTTGCCCAGAGGTGTGCAGGCATCTGCCAGTTTTTGGTATTTCTTCATCTCTGCACGCTCTTCGGGTGTTAGTTTGCGCTCCTTGGCGATGTCCTCCAGCGTTTTATACATATCCACAAAGCGTGTTGTTTCGTACAAAAGCGTTCTGGTAGCATCGAGCTTGGCTTTCATAATAGAAAGCATCTCATACACGGCAGGAAACTCAATAATTGCTTTTCCAAACTGACTTCTCTCTTTGGCATAGGCCACAGCTTCGCGATAAGCCGCCTCTGAAATACCGACAGACTGCGCAGTGATACCCAGTCGGGCACTGTTCATCAGGGCCATTACGTATTTGATAAGCCCCATTTTACGGTCGCCGCAAAGTTCGGCACGTGCGTTGCGGAAAACAAGTTCGCAGGTAGGCGAACCCTTAATACCCATTTTGTTTTCGATACGGCGTACAGTTACACCGCCATCATTTTTGTCGTAAAGAAACATCGAAAGGCCACGACCATCCTTTGTTCCCTCTTCGGATCGGGCCAGTACCAGCGAAATATGTCCGTCACCGTTGGTGATAAAACGCTTTACGCCATTGAGGTACCAGCAATTATCCTTTTCGCTGAAAGTAGCCTTTAGCATAACAGCCTGAAGGTCAGATCCTGCATCGGGCTCAGTGAGGTCCATTGCCATAGTTTCGCCGGCACATACGCGGGGCAAAAACTTCTTACGTTGGTCTTCGTTGGCAAATTCGTAGATGGTTTCGGCACAATCCTGCAATCCCCAGATGTTCACAAATCCGGCATCGGCGCGACTCACCATATCGGCAGCCATAATGTAAGGAACCAGTGAAAAGTTGAGCCCGCTGTATCGGCGCGGCAGAGAAATCCCCATCAGGCCGGCCTTCACTAGCGCATCGAGATTCACCTTGGTCCCCTGCGCATATACCACACGGCCATCCACCACGTGAGGCCCTTCGTGATCTACACTTTCGGCATTGGGTGCCACAATATCTCCGGATATTTCGCCCACAATTTCGAGCACTTTTTCATAACTGTCCATCGCATCTTCGAAGTCGATGGGTGCATAGTCAAATTGCTGTGCATCGGTATAATTACGCTCGCGCAATTCAACAATCCTGCGCATCAACGGGTGATGCAGGTGGTGTTTGAGATCGGTATTATCAAAATAGAAGTTCATTGTTTTTGTTTTAGAAGGTAAAGAAAGCAAAGCAGATAACGAGAGTAAGACTCTATTTACTGTTCTTCCGGTAATATTTAATCATTTTCGGAATCACCTCTTCT
>CAZHNZ010000112.1:0-9904 GCA_964534355.1 uncultured Parabacteroides sp. | reverse complement strand
ACTCTATTTACTGTTCTTCCGGTAATATTTAATCATTTTCGGAATCACCTCTTCTACAGTACCATTGATGACATAGTCGGCGACAGTATTGATAGGGGCATTTTCATCATTGTTTACAGCAATGATGATAGCACTCTCCTGCATACCGGCAATGTGCTGAATCTGACCGGAAATACCACAGGCAATATAGAGTTTGGGGCGTACTGTCACGCCTGTCTGACCAATCTGACGTTCGTGTTCGGCAAATCCGGCATCCACAGCGGCACGGGATGCTCCCACCTCACCACCGATGGTGGCTGCCAGGTCGTGCAGCAGTTTGAAGTTCTCTTTGGAACCCACTCCATATCCGCCGGCCACAATGATGGGCGATGCTTTGAGGTTTATTTTCGATTTTTCGATATGTCGTTCTATCACCTCCACCACAAAGTCGGTGTCAGAAACATATTGTTTCGCATCCAGTTTCACCACTTCTCCCTTATGGCGCAGGTCGAAGACCTCTTTTTTCATCACACCTTCGCGCACGGTGGCCATCTGCGGACGGCAATCGGGGTTGATAATGGTGGCTACAATATTTCCGCCAAAAGCGGGACGTATCTGATAAAGCAGATCTTTGTACGTTTTATTTTCCTTCTTATCCTCGTGATCTCCGATTTCGAGCGAAGTGCAGTCGGCCGTAAGTCCGCTGTGCAAAGCCGATGAGACGCGCGGGCCCAAATCGCGTCCGATGCTTGTGGCACCCATCAGGCAGATTTGCGGTTGCTGCTCTTTAAACAGATTAATCAGTACCGACGTATGCGGTAGAGAGGTATAGGGATAGAGTCGCGCATCATCCACCACATATACGGTGTCTGCGCCATAGGGCAAAATCTGAGACTCTATTCCATCCAGATTACTGCCAATCACCACGGCTTCGAGCTTGCATTTGAGCTGTGCGGCCAGAGAACGGCCTTTGGTGAGTAGTTCGAGACTGACATCAGCTACAATGCCGTCTTCTATTTCGCAATATACAAACAGATTATTCATTTTCTTGATTTAAAGGTGTTTTAAATGGTCGTTAATAAGCTTTCGGTCAGAATATTATCCGATTGTATGATTAGCGATAAGCTCATACATCAGATTGTCAATATCCCTGTCCGAGGGTGTCAGCTTCAAACTCTCTTTGGCCTGAAAAACCACATTCTCAATTTTCTTTACCTTGGTGGGCGAACCGGACAAACCGACTTCGGCCAGCTCGGCCTGTACATCGCTTACACCCCACTCTATCAGATTGAGATACGGACGACTGTCGAGCATGTCTGTGTAATCGACATTCATGTTCTGTTTTTCGGTAATCGTCTTCGCATATTTGTATTTCTGGATCAGTTTGGCATTGCGCGGACGACATTCGTCGGCCGAACCATTGACGGTAACCACCAGAGGCATCTTGCAGTCCACCACCTCAACGCCACGCTCCAGACGGCGTTTCACACGTATTTTTCCACCTTTAACTTTCAGTATCTCTTCGGCATAAGTAACCTGCGGCACACCCAGTTTTTCGGCCACCTGCGGGCCTACCTGCGCGGTATCGCCATCAATGGCCTGTCTGCCACACAAAATAATGTCAAACTGCCCCATTTTGCGAACAGCACAAGCCAGCGCATAGGATGTCGCCAATGTGTCGGCACCGGCAAAAGCGCGGTCGGTGAGCAATACACCGCCATCGGCTCCGCGGTACAATCCCTCGCGGATAATGTCGGCCGCCCGACCCGGACCCATCGTAAGCAGATGAATAGTTGTTCCGGGATGTTTCTCTTTTAGTTGTAATGCCTGCTCCAGTGCATTCAGATCTTCGGGATTGAAGATTGCCGGAAGCGCGGCCCGATTGACTGTTCCATCGGCTTTCATGGCATCTTTTCCGACGTTTCTTGTGTCGGGAACCTGCTTGGCAAGAACAATGATTTTCAGACTCATTAATTTTTCAATTTAAGGTTAATAATTTATTATGTTGTACGTTATAAGTTTTACGTTATAAGTTTTACGTTATACGTTGTACGTTTTACGTTTTACGTTTTACGTTTACCCCCAACCCCCTGAAGGGGGCTTTACATCATACCCCTGAATGGGATTGATATGGAAGTTTACTTGTTCACTCGTTTACTAATTTCCCGTTTACTAGTTTACTCGTCTACTTGTTTACCCGTCTACTCGTTTACTCGTTTACTCGTCTACTTGTAACCCGTAACTCGTAACCCGCAACTACCCAATCGCCTTAAAAACCTCCCCCACAGTAGGATGCGGAAAAACCGTCCGCTTCCACCGTTCCAGAGTCAGGTTGTTTTCGATAGCCATCACAGCGAGAGCGATTATCTCCGATGCAGGATTACCCAGCAGATGAACACCCAGTATGGTTCCATCCTCTGAGGTCAGCACCTTGCAAAGTCCGTTGAACAGTTCATTCTCGGCCACAAAACGACCGGAAAAGGTCATCGGTAATTTATCCACACGATAAGGAATGCCTTTTTTTTGCAAACTCTCCTCTGTCTCACCCACGCCCGCCAGTTCGGGATTGGTATAGACCACTGCCGGAATAGCGCGATAACTCATGCTGTCTCCCTCTCCAAGGATATGGCTGACGGCAACCTCCGCCTCACGCACAGCGGTATGGGCCAACAGCGAAAAGCCGGTCACATCTCCACAGGCATATACAGACGGGATGGATGTTTGCATATATTGATTGACCGCCAGGCCGTTTCTGAAACGGTCGGGCGACAAAGCATCTAATCCGTTGAGTACCGGACGACGTCCCACACTCACCAATAGTTGAGCCGCTTCCACCGTTTGCACGGCACCTTCCACAAGTACATCCACACTACCTTTGCGTACACACTCAGCCCGGGCATTCAGCAAAAACGTCACTCCCCGCTTGCTGTACTCAGCCCGAAGCATTGAAGCCATTTCGCGATCCATGCCGGGCAGAATTTCATCCATCATCTCCACAACTGTTACCGGCACACCCAGCGCCGAAAAGTAAGCCGCAAACTCAATGCCAATCACACCTCCGCCAATAATGGTGAGCGATGTGGGCAACTCTTTGGCATCCAGAGCCTCTGTACTTGTCCAGGAACTGACCTCCGAAAGTCCGGGCACAGGGGGTATCACCGTTTCGCTTCCAGTGCAAAGTATCACTTTATTTGCGGTGTATTGCTCTGTACCACAGACTATGAGCAGATTTTCGCCTGCTGCCTGCACAGTTGCTTCGCCGATAACGACCGTCACACCCCGCTCATTGAGCATCGCACGTATGCCGGCGGTGAGTTTTCTCACAACTTTATTTTTTCTCTGAATGATTTTGGGTAGATCAAATGAAGGGTTTGATGCCGAAACACCGTATTTGGCGCTATTGCGGAATGAGTCGTATAGCTTTGCCGAATAGAGCAGGGTTTTGGTGGGAATGCAGCCTACATTGAGACAAACACCACCGATGGCGCTCTTTTCGAACAGAATTGTATGTAAACCGGCTTTCGCGGCAAGCTCTGCTGCGGTATATCCGGCAGGCCCACCGCCTATCACAGCGACATCAAACAACATAGTAAAAGATTAAAAGGTTCAGGTCGCAAATCTAAACAATTATTTCGAAAAACAACCGAAATTTTTAATATTTCCGCACTATGAATTGAACAAAAAATAAATTAAAGAAACAAACCGAACAGAATGTATGACCAATCACCCAAAATGGCAACGCGAATATATCGGACAGGACTCATTTTAGACTCCTTACTCCGCTATATCCGCGTTCCGGTTCTTCTCTGAAACAGAAAATTCTGTTCAAAAATCAATATATTATTATCCGACAAATCTTTCTGCCGCCTCCAGAGCTTCGGGTTTACCCACATCGAGCAGGAAGCAGTCGTTTTGCACATAGGCACGAATATCTTTCTTCAACGCCACAGAGAGGTAATAGTCGATGATGGAAAACTTACCCTTCCAGCTATCCATTTCGCTCAACACCGAAGGCGAAAGAATGTGTATTCCCCCAAAGGAATACTTTCCGTAGAGTGATGGATCAAATCCGGATACAGGCGACTTCACCTCACCGGTCACACTGTTTACCCATCCACGCAGGCGGTAACTTTCGTCGAACAGCAGCGAGCGGTCTGCATCCACCGGCTTCATCAGCAATGTGGCATCGGCCGACGATTGCAGATGTTCCTGATACATTTTCGCCAGATCTACATCCGAGAGCATATCCACATTGTGTACCAGAAACGGTTTTCCGTCGTCGAAAAAGTGTGCAGCCTTTTTTATTCCGCCACCGGTTTCGAGCAACAGATCCCGCTCGTCGGAAATCTCTATGCGTATATCAAAGCGGTTGTGTGCATCCAGAAAGTCAATTACCTGATCGGCAAAATGGTGCACATTTACAATTATCTCATCAAAACCCTGCCGTTTTAATTTCTCGATGGCGTGTTGCAACAACGGTTTTCCCGCCACGGGAACCATAGCTTTGGGCATCGATTGGGTAAAATGTTTCATCCGGGTACCCAACCCGGCAGCAAATATAAGCGCTTTCATTGTTTCGGTTTGGTATTGGTGTGTTACTTCAGGTTTCTGAGCACAGATACCAGATAGGGATACTCCTCAAAACCTGCCTGATCGAGCAGTCGGTTGATGTTGTACAGCGCATTGGGGATGGTATCGATAAAATATTGTTTCCGCTCAATCAACCCCCGGTAGCCACAAGCGCCCAATACCTGCAACAGGCGGAACAACGCGAAATGGTTGAGACGCGCTTTGAATGCGACCTCATCCACCGGTCTGTATTTTTGCAACGAGGTGATATAGGCATCGAGCAGCAAATCGACCATTTCGGGCGAATAGTGTGCCTCCACCTGCCAGATAAACGAGGCCACATCGTAATAGACCTGACCACGGCGGCCTCCCTGAAAATCGATAAAACGGGGCTTACCATCCTGTACAATCACATTGCGCGACTGAAAATCGCGGTAGAGAAACACATCGTTCTTTTCGGCGTCGAGCAGGTCGGCCATTCGCTCAAACTCATCTTCGAGCAGATTTTCGCTGAAAGCAACACCAGCCGGACGAAGGTAGCAATATTTGAAGTAGTTCAGATCCCAGAAGATGCAACGACGGTCGAACTCGGCACGGGGAAAGCAGACTGAAAAATCGAGCTCCTCCGCTCCTTTCACCTGTATATCGGCCAGATCGGCCAGCGTTTGGCACAGTACCGCTTTTTCGTCTGCCGAATAGTTGTTATCAGCACGCCCTTTTTCCACATAATCAAACAGAGCCAAATCACCAAAATCCTGCTGAATGTACTGCATGCGGTCGTCGCTCACGGCATACACCGCCGGCACAGGCAATCCTTTGCTCACAAAGTGGTTCGACAGCGCAATAAACGCATCATTCTCTACAATGGACTCACCTTTGGTGCCAATGCACCGGTTTTTTTCGCCAATCAGTCTGACATACAAACGATTGGAACCGGAACCTTTGATAGGTTCAATATTTTTCACTTGTTCGCCAAAGTAGGCTTCAAACAGTTGTGTTAAGATATTCATTTTTTGATATTGATATTATTCAGATAAATAAGGTCTGTTTATTGTTTGGGTTTAAGTCCGAATGTCGGGTCGATCTTCAGGCGCGTAGCCACCCAAATGCCGGGCAGTGCACAAAGTGCCACCCAGAGAAAGAACCACTGATAGCCAATCAACGACTGTATCCAGCCCGACACCATGCCCGGAAGCATCATACCGAGTGCCATAAAACCAGTGCAAATGGCGTAATGAGCCGTCTTGTGCTCACCATCCGAAACATAAATCATATAGAGCAAAAATGCAGCAAAGCCAAAGCCGTAGCCAAACTGCTCCACCACCATGTAGAGGGTAATCAGCCACAAATCATCGGGTTGCGTGTATGACATAATTACGAAAACCAACACCGGCAGATTGACAATAATGGCCATGGGCAGATTCCAGAATTTCAATCCTTTTCGCGCTGCGGCAATACCACCAAATATTCCTCCGGCGACCAAACCAATTACGCCAAAAGTACCGTATGCAAATCCAATTTCGTAGGTAGACAAACCCAGTCCGCCCTTGTCGCGGCCATCCATCAGAAAGGGTGTCGTCATTTTCACCAATTGCGATTCGCACAGCCGATAGGTAAGCAGATAAGCAAGGGCCAATCCGATCTCTTTTTTCCTGAAAAACGAAACGAAAGTTTGCAACGAGTCGCGCAACAATGTTTTTGCATCTACTTTTTCTCGCTCCACATCTGTTTCCGGTTTGGGTAGAACGACCTTGTGATACAACACAAAAGCCACAAACAATCCACTCAACAAATAAAAAGTTATACTCCATGCCAGAGCGGTATTGCCGCCTACTCCCGGTATCAACTTGCCGTTTTCGAGGGCACCGGCTAACACAACAAACAACCCCTGCCCCGATATCATTGCCACCCGGTAAAAGGTAGAACGAATGCCCACAAAGAAAGTCTGCTCATTGCTGTCGAGACCCAGCATATAAAAGCCGTCCGATGCTATGTCATGCGTGGCAGAGCTGAAAGCCAGCAGCCAGAAACAGGCCAGGGTAGCTTCAAAGAAAAAAGATTGGTTCATCATGAAGGCAACACTCGCAAATGCCACTGCGATGAGTGACTGCATCACCACAATCCACCATCTTTTCGATTTCAGAATATCCACAAACGGGCTCCAAAGCGGTTTTATTACCCACGGCAAATAGAGCCAGCTTGTATAAAGAGCAATATCTGTGTTGGAAATATTCATTCCCTTATACATCACCACAGCGATAGTCATCACAGCCACGTAAGGCAATCCCTGAGCAATATACAAGGTAGGAATCCAGGCCCAGGGGGAAATTTTTGTTTTCAAGAATCTTTATTTTTCAAATCAATAACTCAATACGGTAAACTCTGTGCGTCTGTTGGCCTGATGCTCATCGTCTGTACACTCCACACCATCTTTGCATTTGTTGAGCAGTTTACTCTCGCCGTATCCCTTCGCAATCATTCTGTCGCGCGAAATACCTCTTGTCACCAGATAATTGACGGCCGATTGTGCTCTGCGTTGCGACAAATCGTGATTGTAAACATCGGTGCCACGGCTGTCGGTGTGCGATGCCAGTTCTATTCTCAGCGAAGGATTTTCGTGCATGGTTTTTACCAGTTTATCCAGTATCACCGCTGCATCGGCACGGATATCGTCTTTGTCAAAATTGTAATGAATATTTTCTATGCGAATGGTTTTACCTTTTTCGAAAAGTGGTTCGAGATAGAGTGCCACTTTGGCCGTATCATCTACTTCAGACGGTCTGATAACCACGTTTACCGAATCGGAATAATACGAAAATTTCACTCCCTGAATGTTGTATGGGGTTTGCTCATCGGCCTGAAATACAAATGCACCATCCGCAGCAGTCTCCTGACGGGCAACCACACTGCCGGATGCAAACATAGTGACAGCCGCCTGCAACCGAAGTCCGGTTTTCTTATCATATACCACACCTTTAATATAATGTGTATTTTTGGGTTTTTGGTAGGTAAACGAATAAATATCGTCGCTTCCTTTGCCGTTTTTGCGGTTCGAAGAGAGATAACCTGCCGTTTGTGTTTCGTTGATGATATACGAGAAATCATCTCCGGCCGAGTTGACCGGATATTTCATATTGGCCGGTTTCGACCAGTTATCCTTTGCGCCCCGACTTTTGAAAATATCGAGACCACCCATTCCCGGCCATCCGTTGGATGAAAAATAGAGCGTTCCATCTTTTGCAACAGTCGGAAAAATCTCATCCCCGGCTGTATTGATCTGATTTCCGGCATTGAAACAAGAGCCCCAGTTACCATCGGCTTGTAGTTCGGTAAACCAGATATCCGTTCCACCCTGTCCTCCGGGCATATCCGACACAAAGTATAGAATCCGGCCATCCGGACTCAAAGCAGCATGCCCTACCGAATATTCCTTTACATTATTATAGGCAAATGGAATCGGTTTTTGCCATTTCCCATAGACAAATGACTGAAAATAGAGCTCCATTTTGTTTGTTCGGTAAATGCCCCGACTATCTTTTTTGATGCCTGCATCTTTTCCCGGATAGGTACGTGTTATCAAAAACATCTCTCCACTCTGTGTGGTGGTAAGTGGCCCAATGTGATACGTTTCATTATTTAATTCAGAACCTGCCTGCAAAGGAGTATTCAGGGTATTATCCTGTGACTTCGTAGCTGTAAAGATCCGAAGAAATGAATTCCCGGTCCAACCATATTTTTTACTATAATCAGCTACTTCGGGTTCGCCGGCATAAAAGACCTTATTACCTACCGGTGTAGCCGAAAATTCGGAATATTGGGTGTTTACAGCCAATTCATTTCTGAGCTTGTGGCGGGTGGGTGCACTCAACCAAATTTGTGCAGAATCGCACCCGGACAAAGCCACCGCAACCCGATCTTTATTACCGGTTTTTGTGGCATACTCCTGCAATACCGTTTTGGCTTTGGCATACAACGAGTTGGCTTTCAATATTTCACCATAACTGATGAGATTTTCGGGAGAGCTTGCGGGATCTGTCACAACACGTGCATACCATATTTCGGAATCCTCATATTTGTTCATTTTTGCATAGCAGTCTGCCAAACGCTCCATGTCTTTCAGCTTGGGCTTCTTCACATCGGTTAGTTTCAGGTAAATAGTGGCCGCTTTGGCATATTGATATTCGGTGTACAACTTATCCGCCCTGTCTCGCAGGCCCAACTGATCCTGTGCAGACACAGACACAGCCAAAAACAATAAGGTGAAAAACAAACCGATTTGAAATGATCTCTTGTTCATATGTAATATATTATAATGATTTGATGTTTATTTTATTTCAGAAGGATTAAAAGAATCTCGGACTCAATACCCGTTGCGATTTCGATGGAATAATCCAACCCAAAGAGATTTCGTGCGTTCCATTTTGAGAAGAGTTCAATCCATTCATCATATAATCGTATGAATAACCGATTCTGAGTCGTTCAGAAACCTGAAACTGAATAATTCCGGAAACTGAGTTGAGCAAAGTAAATGATTGATTTTCGCGGTATTTCTTATCCCACAACGACACTGCGGTACGGTACGATCCCCCAAACCAAAAGCGGTTTTTGAAAATAAACATAGTATTCAGATCCAAACACGACGGACCTTTCAGATCCTCTTTCAAAAGTAAACCGGGTCTGACCCGGATCGATTCAGTCAGATCAATCAGGGTACCGGCTATCAGGTAATAGTGCTGACGCCTGGTGATGTTGAGCGCAGAATCGTTTTTCAGAATCGAAGGCGCCAACATATCCATCACCGAAAATCCCATGTAAAACTTAGGACTCGAGTAGTAAATCCCAAAGCGTACATCGGGTACATATTTAGTCTCGTTTTCGCTATAAATCAACCGGTCATCAGGGTCTGTGGGAGTCAGCAAACTACCATCCAGCGCAAATTGAGTAACTCCGGCAGCCAAACCTAAACACAGTCGTTTGGTGTCTTCTGCATCCAACTGAATACGATAAGCATAGTTGGCATACAGAGATGTATTCATCTGAGGTCCAAGTTTGTCAGCGGTCATTTGCAGGCCGAGTCCGATTCGCTTGCTCGCCGAATTGGTTACTCCATCTACCGAAAGCTGGGCCGTGCGGGGTGCACCGGGCATACCCATCCATTGCGAGCGAACTGTCGATTGCAAAAACCACTCCTCTTTATAGCCCGCATAAGCCGGATTCACACTCAGGGAATTGAATATGTATTGCGTGAACTGAATATTTTGTTGCGCATGCAGCAGCTCACTGAATGAATTCAGGATCAGAAATGCACAACTCAGTTTGATTATTTATGCCAAAAATTGAATGGGTCCATTTGTTG
>CAZHNZ010000111.1:0-13880 GCA_964534355.1 uncultured Parabacteroides sp. | reverse complement strand
ATACTACAGTCCCATCAACGGCATTTTTCAACACCGAAAAACGGATAGAAACTTCTTTGTTTTTCAGAGTATTACCCGCAGCATCGCGCACTAATGCTTGATAACTAAATTGATCGGGCGATTTTGACAATACAATAATGGAGGTTATCACCGTCAAGCAAATAAGCATTAATTTCCTCATCTTTGTTTACTTTTTAATTATTTTGAATGTTTTGATTTCTTTATTTTGTTGTACCACTTTCAATAAATAGGTAGCGGGTGCTTTATCCGAAAAATCAATGGTGGTATTATCACCTACAATTTGTTTGTGAATCAACATTTTTCCGTCCAATGAATAGAGAATGTAATAGGCGCCCTTTAACTTTTTGGTTTTGAGCTTAATATTATCTCTTGTTGGATTTGGATAAACGTTTAGCGATATATTTTCCATATCGGGTAAAGAGGTAACCAACGATACTTCATACTGGTATTGCTGCACCCCGGAAGTAGCCCGGCTTTTTCCGGTGTTGGTAACAGTATAGCCCACATTACCAACAGAGTAACTCACATAGCCCGCACTTCCGCTTAATACACCACCAGTAGCCCCTATTACTTCTTGTGCCGCCAAATAATTTGCAAAAAACGCAAATACATATAATAAAATCACTTTATTCAGCATAATTATTTTGTTTTAGATTGCACCTACTCTTCAGTTTTTCTGCATTTGCGCTCTAGCTTTTTACAATAATACTTTTATGGTTTTCGTCCCTGTTTTCACCAAATACACTCTATTCTTTATTGCTGGAATTAAAATCTGTTCCCCTTTTGATTTTGTGTTTAAAATTTCCACTCCATCCACAGTGTAAATGCTAATTTTTTCCCCTTGAGATGTGCCTTCAACAATAATATTTGACTGATTGCCATAGATTTTTACTATATTATTTTTGTTTACAATGTTTGTTGGGGTATTATATTCAAATGCAATATTTATTATTACGTTGTCAGTAATTGGTGGGAATGTGTACTTTCCATTTTGTAAATCATTTGTTATTTCTATGCCATTTAGGATTACAGCGTGAATCTGCCAATTTTGATCAGGAGTTATTTTGACAACTGGTCGTGAGCCATAATCATAATACATATCAATTGTTCCATTGATTGCCGATTTGATTGAAACAGTAAATTGAGAAAGTTTAAATGTCACTTTTAGTTTGCTATTATCTGTTATAGTGCAAGCATATTCATTGTTGGTAATATTTGGTTTAATATTTACGCCATTCAATAGCAACGTATCCACTTCATATCCAGCATTTGGTAAGAATTTCAATGTAAATGGTTCGTCTTTTTTTATAGTTAATGTAGTGTCTTTATAGTATGATTGATTACTATAAGCTACTCCACCATTTTTTCCAATATTCATAGCAAAACTTCTAAGTAAAAAATCCTTCTCAATTATATTAGTGAAATTTTTCCATTGATTTGCAGCTTGATAAAGCAATTTAGAGCCTAAAGGAACTGTAAGTTTACAATTTGAGTTCATATTAATAAATGTAGAATAGATTGTTAGAGCAGGTGGTGTTAATGATTCTACAACTAAATCAAGCATACTACTTGTATAATAGAATACGCCTGAATTGATTGATTTAACTGTTGAAGGTATAGTTAGTTTTGTAATTCGTGTGCAATAAGCAAAGGCACCAATTTCGATACCTAATACACCCATAGGAATAATGTATTCCCCTGATTTAACGGTTGGGCAATTATAAAGTATTGTTTTGTTTCTATTAAACAATACCCCATCTTTAGCTGAGTATTTCGGATTACTATTATCCACAGAGTAAATCGCACTACAGTTATAAAAAGCAGAAGATTGAATTGAATCTAATGTTGCAGGAATATTAATAGAATCGATTTTACTACAATTCCTAAAGGCCTGATATTTAATTAATTTGATATTCGATGACATTTTAAATGAAGTAATACTCATACAGGACTGAAATGCATATTCTCCAATTGACATTAACGTATTAGGGCAGATTACTTTTCCTGTAAATCCACACTGTGAAAAAGCAAAATCACCAATAGTTATTAAAGAAGTAGGAAGGGCTAGTTTTCCTTTCAATCCAGTACATTCAGCAAAGGCATTACTTTTAATACTCGTAACAGAGTTTGTAATATTTAAATCACCTGATAAATTCTGACATTTTTTAAACGCCATTTCTCCAATAGAAGTAATTGAATTTGGCAAAATAACTGTTTTTAAAATTGTATTTGGATTGTAAAAATCTTTAAAGAAAGACGATTGAGGTATTTCATTAGCAGGATAAATTACTGATGATGTACCACCTGTTCCATTTGTTCCTGTATAAGCCGCAATATTCACCCCACTCAAATCCAATACAGATAAAACACTCAGCGTATCGCGCATAAACTTAAAATCACGTGCATCGATTATTCCTGTTACTGTAAGATTAGTAACTGTTGTACGTTCAGCGGCAGTAAATGCAGCTCGTAGGTTTCCGGCAGTTGCTGTTACTGTTTTCGAAACTTGTGCGCTGAGCATACTTGCCATAAGCCACAGAGTTAATAGGAAGTAAATCTTTTTCATTACGTTGTTCATTTTGTTTGTTATGCGCCTACTCTTGAGCTTTTCGGTATCCGCTCCCTACTCGTTTTCGGATTTTCAGGGGTTGTTCCGTTTGTTTTTTACCGGGGACAAGCGACCAAACAAAACCCAACGATATGCTGCGACACAAAGATACTGTCGCGCATAGTCTTGAAGCCCCGGGTATCAATGAAAACAGTAAAATATCTATTTCAAAATACAAAAGAAATAAGTAAATATTAAATATTAAAATGTTAAATATTGAATTTCAGCAGATAATGAAATATCCCTTCATATCTGGTAATATTTTCGACATATTCGGCATTTTTTTAGTCAATATATCCTGATTGAAGTGTGTATCTGATTTTTAAGTATATAGATGGTGCTATTCACTACGACCTACAAATATGACTGCATCCCGGCAGCATAAACAAATACACAGCCTCGCCTTCTCCTCATCAAACAGTGTGTAAACAGCTATACATTCCATATTTATTCCGTATATAATCCATATATAATTCGTATATAATCCGTATTAAAGATATGGATTATATAGGTTTTTAATTCGTTTTATATTGTAATTGAATATTTATTATTACATTTACAGCCATAGTTAAGCAGACGTCCAGCTATAATCATAATACGAAAGAAAACAGAGCACAATATGGCCAAAGTAAAGAATCTGGATCAGATAACGGGTAATATCGGCAAGTTGTCGTTTTATACCCGCAAGGGGAGTAGCGAAATATTTGTCCGCACCAAAGGTGGCGCGAGCAAGGAGCGGATTAAGCGAGACCCGGCATTGGCTGGCATCCGGCGGTCGAATAAGGAGTTTGGGGGTTGCTCCAGGATGAGCAAACAGATGCGCATGGCCTTTTACGGACTGGAGCATGTGGCCGAATACAATCTTGCGCCGGCACTAAGTGCGGTGGCCAAAAGTATTCAGAAGACCGACACGACAAACGCGGTGGGCGAACGCGCTATTCGCCTGTCGGGATACCGCTTTCTGCTCAATGGGTTCGACTTTAGTCGCACCACCCGTTTTTCGTCGCTGCTGCGGGTACCCCCCGAATGCTTAGTGGATCGGGAGGCGCAACGGGCGACGGTGCGCATTCCGGCATTCGACTGTAGCTTTGGGCTGAATATGCCCTATGTGGCGTTCGGTCAGTTTCGGCTGACGGCGGCACTGGGCATTGTGACCGATATGGTGCTCAATCCGGCCAATCAGACTTACGAGCCGGCGCACGACAAGCTGGGGCAGGGTTACATGCGGCGCAGCACGCCGTGGTACAACACCCGGGGCCATGTGGAGGGTGCAGAAATAGAGCTTTCGCTGACTGACGATGGTTTCCCGGCCATTTTTACAGATGCTGACTCGCTGGTGCTGACCCTCATTCTGGAATTTGGTTCGCCGGATCTGGCGGGCAATATGGCGCCGGTGCGGGGTGTGGGCGGGGGTATGATTGTTTGTTGTGTGTAAATTTCTACAAATATTTGCATACCCGATATGTTTATTGATTTCTTTACAACTATTGAATTGTTTTTTGTAGATTTGCAGTAAGTATTTTAATACCGGAAAAAATGGCAACCAACAAACACGCAATTATTCGTTATCAAACATTAGATAAGTGCTTCCGCAATCCGGGACGGACTTACTATATCGATGATTTAATTGAGGCGTGCAACGTGGCTATTTATGAATATTCCGGCATTGAAGAGGGTGTAAAGCGCCGTCAGATTCTGGACGATATTAAATTTATGGAGAGTGAGCAAGGCTGGCGAATACCGCTTGAACACATTCGCAATGGGCACAAAGTTTATTATCGCTACGAAGATATGAACTTCTCCATCAACAACCAGCCGTTGAATGAAACTGAAGAAAATCAACTCAAAGAGGCGTTACTTACCCTTTCCCGTTTCAGGGGAATGCCACAGTTTGAGTGGATGGACGAGATTGCGGCACGGCTCGACTCGGGGCTGGGGCTTTCGAAAACAAATACTCCCATTATCGGATTTGAGCAAAACGATTACCTGCAGGGGCTGGAGCATATAACACCTCTATACAATGCGATTTTGTATAAAAAAGCGTTGCAAATCAGCTACAAAAGTTTTAAGCAGAAGAAGGTACAATGCTTTATCCTACACCCGTACTACCTGAAGCAATACAAAAGCCGGTGGTTTGTGTTCGGGCTGAACGAAGAGGTTATGCAGATAACCAATCTGGCGTTAGACCGTATTGAGGGGATAGATGTATGCAAAAATAATTACATAGCCAACACCATTGATTTCGGCGAATATTTCGAGGATGTAATTGGGGTGACGGTAACCAAAGGTGCTGCGACGGAAAGAATAGTGTTGAAGGTGAGTCGCGAATTGTATCCTTACATTAAAACAAAGCCTCTGCACGGCTCTCAAAAACTGAAAGAGACAGATGATGCCTACGCCATTTTTGAGCTGGAACTAATACCAAACTACGAGCTGGAGTCGCTGATCCTATCGTTTGGCGAGGGCATTGAGGTAGTTGCACCGGAGACGCTTCGCGAACGTATTAAAAACAGGATTGAACAAACGCTCAATAATTATACCTGAAAGAGTGCAGATGGATTGCACAGTTGCATCAGACCTTTGTATCGTCATCAATTAACTGATTTAGAAGAAATGGAAGCAGAAGAGAATAAAGAAGCAATGGAACAGGTCATGTCGAAGATTTGGTCAATCTTTGATATACTGAATAAGAGTGGTCAGGTTAGTTCGGTTATTGAGCAGGCAGAAATTGTTTTGTTATTGCTGACGCTGTATAAAGAGGGAGAGGATTTAACCGACCTCTTTGAGCGTTCAAATACAGTTAATGAGCCTATTGAGCCTTATGGTAACACGGGGTATAACAAACAATCACGCAATTCATATCAAGCGGTTTTAAAAACGCATGAGAATGATATATTTAAGATCAACAATAAAACAATCAAACAGATAACCAACAAGTTGATCCAATTAGACAACAATTTCTTATCTAATAATTTCTATATCATTTTTGACAGTGTATTAAATCAAATATGCAAATCAAAAGGACGTGATGCCGGTGAGTTTACGCTGCCGGTTGAATTAAGTCGTTTTATTTGCCAGTTGGCAGACTTACCTGCAAATGCAAAAGTTTTTAATCCCTTTGCCGGAGTTGCGTCGTTTGCGGTTAGCCTGAATCAATCACAGGAGTACATTGGACTTGAATCCAACTCATACATTGCAACACTTGGAGCATTACGCATCATGGCTTACGGAAGAGAAGCGAATAGCACTCTGGATTGTAAGAACCCCATTGAAGATTGGCCAAGTGAAGAACAGAAGTTTGATTTGATCGTTTCTGCACCTCCGCACAACATGAGATTGACAAATTTGAAATCCAACATAAAAACGGCAGAGCATTTTTTGATTCTGAAAGGGGTCAAATCACTCAATCAGGATGGAAAATTAATAGCCGTTTTGTCACAAAGATTCTTATTTAGCGGCGGACAGGAGAGGCTGATAAGAGAGCAACTAATCCTTGATGATTTAATAGATACTGTAATCAATCTGCCTTCCGGATTACAGTCAAACACAAGTGTAGGTATAATTGTACTTGTCATTAACAAGTCGAAAATGCACCCAAATAAGGTGCGTTTTGTGAATGCTGAGAAATTTACAGAAGGCCAAAACACCAGCGGAAAGACGTTGAATCGTGAGGCATTAATCGAATACCTAAATAACACAAATGAGGACAGTGAGTATATTAAATACATTGATAATGATCAGATTAAATCGGAAAACTACAATCTGAATGTTCCGTTATATTTTCAGAAGAAACAGGAAGGAATAAGCCTCGGTGATATCCTGGAATATATACAGGGGCAAAAACAAAACCTGCCGGAAACAGGAAAACTTATTCGTCTGAGAGATTTAAAAGACGATAAAATTGACTTTAAGTTGACTGATTACAACTTAGAAGATACCGCGTTAATTCGTCCTGATATTTGTAAGATTGAAGATTCTTGCTTATTATTAGCAGTACGTTGGATGTCATTGAAGCCAACTTATTTTGAACATAGTGGTAATTCCGTTTTCAGGAGCCAGGATATTTTATCATTTAAGATTAATGAAGAAATAGCTGACAAAGCCTATTTAATCAATGAACTTCATGCCGATTATGTTTTAGAGCAGCTTAATGCCTACAGAATGGGTAATGCCATCAATGCTTCTATTCGAAAAGAAGACCTGTTGAAAATAGTGGTAAAGCTTCCTTCAATTGAAGAGCAAAGAGCCAAAGTTCAGGGCTTAATTGAGCTTTCTCATAAAATAAAAACGTTGCAGGATGAAAGAGACATATTGGCTCACGGTAGCTCTGAAAAACAATTTAATGAATTTGCATCGTTAAAGCACACGTTGGGAAGACCTCGTCAAAATATTTTGAGTTGGACCAGAAATATGATTCGTTTTTTTGAATCAAACAAAGAAGCATTAGAAGCCCTTGATATTGAATTTACGGAATTCTACGAAAAGGGAATTGTAGAGGCTTTAAAAGAAATTAAGAGTGATATCAATTTCATTACCAACGTTTTAGAGAAAGGTGAACATGGATTGATGTTGAATAACTATGAGTTAACGTATATATCGTTGGAAGATATTAATGACGTTGTAAATTATTTGTCTAATAATGGTTTTAACTTTAAAATAAGGAAATTACTTGCAGCAGGTGGTTCGATTAAAGAAAAGGGAATCAGAGGTAATATAATGTTGATAAAAACATTATTCGATAATCTGTTAACCAATGCAAATAAACATGGATTTGATAATAATCTGCCCTCGAACGAATTTGTTATTGAATTGACAGAAATAGGAGAAAATCTTATACTTGAAGTAAAGAATAACGGAAAGCCTTTTCCCAAAAACTTTAACAGAGAAAAATTTATCACTAAGTACTCAACCCGGGACACCATTAACGGATCGGGCCTGGGAGGCTATGATATCCAAAGAATAGCAGACTATTTGGGCAATCCGGACTGGGAGTTAATACTAAACAACGACCCTTTTTATCCTGTGAAATTCCGATTTATATTTCCAATCAAACTAATTGAATAATTATGGCCGAAATTATGTATAGAATATTGTGGATTGACGACGAACATGAAGGGATGTCTGGTTTTAAAGGAGATGCTAAGTCGAATGGCATTAAGTTTGTTCCATTTAAATCGCTGAATGGAGGACTGGATGAATTAGAACGGAATTATCATTTATACGACGGGGTGTTATTAGATGCTCAGATTCTTGAAAACGAAGACGACACGAAAGGAACTGAAGATACAGACTTTGTTCATCGGGCAAAAGAGAGATTACTACAAATTAAGAAGAAATTTGAAGTTTTTGTATTGACTGGTCAGGCTGAAGCTTATGAAGATAAGACTTTTAAGAAAGCCTTCAAAAACGTCTATAAAAAAGGAAGTGAGACTGAATATGAAAGACTTTTTGCTGATATTAAAGAGGCAGCATCAGTGCAGGAGGATACGCAAATACGTCATAAATATAAACGTGCATTTGATATTTGCAATGAAAAGTATATTGGGGTAGATGCAGTCGGATCCTTATTATCTTTACTAAAAACATTAGAATTGCAAGATGATTCGAGCAACCCACAGCATTTAAATGAAATTCGCAAATTCGTTGCCGGGGCTGTTATGAAAAAACTTAAAAGTTCAGGTGTGATTCCAGCGACAATTACGCAGTTAAACGCAAAGGCTAAGCACCTGGGAGATTTCAGATTCAAAGAGATAATACCAGTATATGTTCAACGCGCATTTCATTCTATCATTTCAACTTGTCAGGATGGATCTCATTCGTGTAATGAAGGTGAAGATGGAGAAATACCACCACAAGTTGATAAACTTGTACGTGATGGAATGGCGCCTTATTTAATCAGGTCATTAATGTATGAATTATTGAATATCCTCATTTGGCTGAAAGAGTTTATTGACTCTCATCCGGATGTAGAAGAAAATCTAAAATTCTTTCAGAATAATAATGAGACAAAGATGGAACCGACTGAGTCGCTTTGGATAGAGGGTGAGATAATCGATTTCAGCTACAATGGCTGGGGTAACTTTGTAAGCTTAAAAGGAGATTGGGCAATACCTCCCGCATTGTTAAAAAAATACGATCTAAAAGTTGGCGATCAAATAGAAATCACTCTAAAAAAAGAAAATAACAAGCACATCGAAAAAATAATAAAATTATGATCACAGGAGAATTAAAGTATCGCTAAATGAGTACGGAAATGAAGGATGAGTCAGTTGTATGTGATTTATCGAAAAAGTGCGGAGCTTCCGCACAAATTGAGCTAGTCTCATTTTGTTGAATTATCAAATAATGATAATCAGGCATTTTAGAAATACTATTGTGGTTCAAAAAAACATACGAAGAAAATAAATAAAATAAAACAATGATCACAGGAGAATTAAAATCGCAGATAGATAAAGTGTGGGAAGCGTTTTGGACAGGTGGATTGTCGAACCCGCTGACAGTTATTGAGCAGATGACCTATTTGCTACGCATAATCAGGTTCTAACCGAATTAAAGTATGTTTGATATTGACGGTTGAAAAGAAATAAATTTAGAAAAAAAATTAGTTGACACTTAATATAGCTCAGGATAAACAATTCCGGGAAGCCTACAAACGCAAAGTAGAACAGTACCATTTATCCGCAGTATTGTAGGATTGGCTGCCAAGCAGGCTTTTTGGGAGGTATTGATAAATAAAACTCTTAACTCGCAACAAATACGCTTTATTGACACCATTATCAATTTTTTTATCGTCAATGGTATCATTGATCCGGCATTGCTTTTTGAGCCTCCGTTTACCGATATAAACTCAAACAGTATAGGCGGATTGTTTGATGAAGATACACAACAAAAGATTATTCAACTCATAGAGAAAGTGAATAATAATGCTGTATCCTAAGTAGACGCAGAGCACCAAAATATTTGTAGAAGAAAATAAAAAATCGCAACAATTTCACAAAGGTGCAGCGCACCGAAACATTTGTAGCGTTCCGAAACATTTGTAGATTCCAAATTAATATTTAGCAAAAAATTCATTATATTTATAGGTAATTTTTTAACCCATATCTGCTGTCGTAAAAATCAGTAATTCCGGCAGGAAGATAGTATGTTGAACGTAACTATAGATGAATGGATTTTGATTATCGTTTTCCACTTTTTGAAGAAATTTTGCACAGTGCGCTCGACCCGACACTGCCCGATATGGCAGCGGGTGCCGGATACGAAGAGCGATTAACTCAACTGATTTGCGGCGAAAACCGCGACGATGGCCGGTATCATATACATTTTCCGCCCGCACAACACCTCAAACAACACTATTACCGCAGGCTTATTCTCTCCGAGACATGGGGCTATTGCAACGAGATGACGGGGATACTCTCGAAAGAGGAATCCCCTCCTATTCGTGCCTACTACCGCGACCTGATACTGGATAAGCACCTGATAAGCTGCATGAAGCGGCTGAACGAAAAAATTCACAACCACTGCCTGACCGGCTTTCCGCCTAAACCGGGCATCTCCCCGGGAGATACAGAGAGCATTTGCAACGGGTACGCGCTGCATTTACTCAGGGTATGTCTGGTCAAGGCCTTTCTTGAGTTTCAACATGCCCTGTCGGATGTGGTATCGTTGAACCTGACCGAGCAGACGATCTACTGCACCTATTTCGATGCGAAACCGCCTATACAGAGCTGGCTTAGAATAGTGCAGGAAAAGAAGATACCTCTACCCAAACCGGAGCCACAGTTGCAGGAAAGCCCGGTCGGATACCGGAACGAAGACTCCCCGCCGGTGGAGAAACCTCAACCCGAAAGTAGCGACACCTATTTGCAGGTAGGCGACATTACTGCAAAAACAGGATGGAGCGAAAAAACGGTGAGACGCTATCTAACGGAGGGTTCTCTGAAAGGCAGCAAACCCAAAGGGACATGGCTCATTTCGCAAAGAGAGTTTGAGAATTTTTTACGCAGTCAAAACCACAAATAATTGCTTATGCAGAACAATGACCACACAAACAACAATGAATTGACATTCAACATATTACCATTTGACCATTTACCTGAGCCTGTGACAGCACACCTCAGCACCACAAGCGGCGAAGGTGGCTTCCGGCTTTCGGAGCGCGACAATATATTTCTGAGCCCGCTGGTGGGTACCGACCCGGCTACGCCATTGTTCGCTTTCACCGGTCCCCGCTACCCGGCCAACAGCCTGCGTATAGCCCTACCGACATCGCCTGTGGAAGGCAAAAAGGGACAACAATACTGGTCTGTTTCGTTTCTGAAAAAGTATTATACCCAAAAGCTGACAGATTACTTCCGGGCGAAAGGAATGCCCGTGCAAAGCAATCTGGTATCGGACACAGCTGTGTGGGTAAAATGCCCATCTCCCCACAATAACTGCGATGGCTACCGGGTAATTACCCTGCGTGTGCAGCTTCGGGCACCGGAGTACAAGCCCGAACTATTGGTGATAACCGGCGGGGTGCACTCGGTTTTCAAAATTCCGGTCTGCTCGTCACGGTTTTCCGAATTATCGGCCAAAACCTTTAACCAGGTGTTATTTCAGAACGAAATATTCCGGTATGATGAAATGCCCGATAAAGCGCGTCGCAACCCGGAGGAGGTATTCCCCGTCTTAAGTTTTGAACTGGGGCGTGCGACCCGCATCGTGCGACCCGCACCCGACAAGGGAAACCGCTATCTGAAATTCCGGAAAGAGATGGAGAGTTTCCGGCAAAGCTATCTGGAGAGTGAAGAGGTGGCCGGCTTCATGCATCTGCAAAAAGAGTGGAAGCGTGAGACTCCTCAACGACTACAAAACGAAAAGCGGGAATTGCAATTTGGCATCGATGTGCACGCCGAACCCAAATACGGTGTTCGCCAGTTTGGGCCGAAGGAGTTAATCGGCGACGATGTGGTCTTTTTTTTCATCATGCACGCCAGCGACAAACCGTTTTGCCTTGCCTTATTCGACTATTTAAGCGGCAAAGAGACATCGTTTAAAGGCGGTTTAAGCAGCTTTCTGCAGATGAAATATACGACAAACCGGGAATTGGCAATCATTTTCAAAGATAAAGAAAATCCGATGAAAGAGATCAAAGAGCAACTGGAAGCCAACCGGGTAAAGTTCGACAACAACAAACGATACGTTGCCATATACCTCTCACCATACAGCAAAACCGCCACAAATGCCCGGCACAAATCGATTTACTATCAGATAAAAGAGCAATTGCTGCTCCGGGGCATTGTCTCTCAAACCATAGATGTTAACAAAGTGTGGGGCTATAAGCGGCCAACCGAAAAGGTAATCCGTGAAACAAATGGCTCAGAGATACCGGTTCAGTTTGAAAAAGCAGTATTACCACAAAATTACCACTTCTTCCTGCCCAATATTCTGGTGGCTATACATGCAAAGCTGGGTGGTACGCCCTGGTGCCTGCAATCAAACAACGAAGATGAACTGGTGATAGGCATCAGTGCCTACAGAAGCCGGGAACTGGACCGGAAATATCTGGGAAGCACCTTCTCTTTTACCGGAGAGGGACGGTTTCAGGGGTTTCACTGCTTCAAAGACTCGCAACTGAGCGAACTGGTGGGTTCGATTATGGTGGCTGTTCGCAATTACTGCGCCGAACACAGCGGTGCGAAACGACTGGTAATCCATTTTTACAAACGACTGAGCAAAAAAGAGCTGATACCCATAGAAAAGGCACTTTCGAAGCTCGGGCTCTCTATTCCGGTGGTGGTATTATCGGTAAACAAAACATTCAGCGAAGATCTGGTGGGTTTCGATTTGAGCAAAAGCCACAATATGCCTCTGTCAGGAACATTTATGCAGCTCAGCGATTCGCAATATTTGCTATACAACAATCAGCTGATGACGGGTAAAGAAACTATTTGCGAACGGGAGGGGTATCCGTTTCCGCTTAAAATAAATATACAGCAATTTTTGCCCGGCACAGAAGAGAGCACTCCACCGATGCCGGAAGAAGTTCGTGTGTTGCTGGAGCAGATTTGTTGCTTTAGTCAGCTCTACTGGAAATCGGTTTCGCGGCAATGGATGCCGGTAACATTGCGGTACCCCGAAATGCTGGCACAGATATTTCCACACTTCACATACAACGACCTCACCGAGGCGGGCAGTAGCAGCCTTTGGTTTTTGTAGCACCGGACAACAGCGGACAACCCGCCCCAAACAACAACCTGCCCCGGGACAAGGGGTGGACAACAGCGGACAACACAACCCACAAAAGGCTTTGGCACGGTTATTGAACCAAATAAAGCGTAGGGCACTACAGTTGCTGCCGGCAATGCCATTCACCTGATCAGTGAGCGGAGGAATAGGCAGCAGAAAGGATCGAAAGAAAAAAGAGTGATCATCTGTTTTCCGTACGACCCTGTTTGCACAAATGTTTTATTCATTTAAAAATTTAAAAATCATGGCTAAGTTAGCTTTGGGCATTTTGGGAGGTTTTTCCGGCGCTGTTGGTACAGTCGTTGGTAGTGTTAACAAAAAAGGTGATGATATTATCAGAGCCAGGTCGAAAAGAAGCCGTCCGGCAAACACAGTCGGTCAGGTAAAGCAACAGACAAAGTTTGGTTTGGTAAACGGGACTTTGCAGGGGCTGAATCCGGTAATCAAAATCGGGCTGAAGCAGATTGCAGGGGCAAAAAACATGACGCCGTTTAACTACGCGTCGGCTTATGCCCTCAGCAACGCCCTGACCGGAACAGATGAACAACCGGAACTGGACTACACAAAACTGTTGTTGAGCCAGGGAGGGCTAAACCGGATAAGCGGTGCATCGGCCACCAAAACGGCCGAGGGTGTTCAGTTTGTCTGGAGCGACAAAGTAGAGGGTCTGATTGGTGAGCTGACGGACTACGTCACGCTGGTGGTGTACAATGCCGATAATAGCGAACTCTGTTTCTCGGCAGGACAATACCTCCGCAAGGACAAAAAGGGTCTGCTGCCTCTCCCCTACAGCGAGTCGGGCGATCGCCTCTATTGCTATCTCTTTTTCCAGTCCGCGACAGATGCGCTGCTGGTCTCCAACACCCAGCATGCGGGTAGTCTGATAGCAGAGTAGTTATTCGGGGCTTTATCAAATGAGGTATCGGTGCATAATGTGCCGGTACCTTTTTTTGTATAAAAAACTCAGGGTTGCAGGAGGTTGAGGATGTGGTCGATGTTGGCGGCGGGGGTTTGGTCG
>CAZHNZ010000110.1:0-13901 GCA_964534355.1 uncultured Parabacteroides sp. | reverse complement strand
ACGGAACCTTTACCATCAAAGATACGGTTACTATTTCTCTGAATCTGACAAATGGCGCACTCAAACCGGGAGATTACACGCTTATCAAATACAAAACTGCCTTTGTAGGGGATCTAAAAAAGATAAAATTAGTTGGATGCGAAGGTTTTCCTTACACGATTTCCAATTCAGCCAATAGCATTATCCTGACAATTAAAGCAACCCGTGAGGCCGGTGAAGTGGCCTGGGCCGGTACACAGAAAATATGGGATTTATCCAACACGGCTTCATGGTTGAGAAATGGCAACAGCGATGTGTTTGTCAATCGCGATAGTGTAATTTTTGACGACCGCGGAAAAGCAAATACAACAGTTTATATGACTACCCCGCTTTCGGTAAGCAGATTGATTGTAGATGGCACAAGCAACTATTCAATTATGGGTACCGGAAATATTTCGGGCACAGGAGATTTGATTAAAAGGGGCACAGGCACACTTCGTCTGGTAAATCAAAACAGCTACACCGGCAAAACAATCATCGAAGCCGGCACACTTGAAATCACCAATCTGGATGACCCGGGTGCGGCAAGCTCTATTGGTGCTTCGTCTGACGATGCTGCGAATCTGGTCATTAACGGTGGCGCAACGCTCAGCCATATAGGAGTTCCAACCAGCACCAAACGAAAACTAACCATGAATGCTGGTGAATGTACATTTAATGTGGCAACCGGCACAACCATGTCTCTGCTCAACACGTTAACAGGTGATGGTAAATTGGTGAAAACCGGCCCCGGCATTCTTCAACTCAATGCAGCAAACTTATACAAAGGCGGAACCATCGTGAAAGAGGGCACATTATCTTTAGGTTCAGTTACAGCTAATGTATCCGGACTTGGCTCAGGCGATGTCACGTTATTAGGTGGTAAACTGATGATGGTGGATGTAGCCGGATCCGAAACAGTAAGCTGGAATCTGATTGTCCCCCAAAATGCAAATGCCACACTGGACACAGACTCTCGTTGCAATATTTCGGGAAAACTAACAGGTGCCGGCAATCTTACCGTAGTTATACCATTTATCCGAACTGATTTCAAAGGCGACTGGTCCGCATTTACAGGAACAATTGCTGTTGCAGACGGCGATTTCCGGATTGCAAATTCGTATGGATATGCTAACGCGAGCCTTAAATTGGTAGCAGGAAATGCTTACACCACATCAACCGGCACGACTGTTCCGGTCGGCGAACTGATTGGTAGCGCAGGCACTAGTATTTCGGCAGGTAATTGGATTGTTGGAAGCAAAAATACAAATGCAGCATTCTCAGGCACATTATCGGGTACCAGCACAAACTTCACAAAGGTGGGAACCGGCTCATGGACTATCAATGACACTTGTACTTATGGTGGTACAACTACTATTAGCGGTGGAAAGATGCTCTTTAGCCCTACCGGAATGAAAACCGGCACAGGTAGTATTGTAGTAAATGCCAATGGTACACTTGGCGGTGCGTCTAAAGTTTCCGGTTCAGTTTCTGTATTGTCCGGTGGAACTATCGCGCCTGGTACGTCGGGCATTGGAACGCTAACATTAACACAACCGTTGGTGTTGAGTGCGGGTTCGACCACCGAAATCGAAATCAATAAAACGGTAAAAATGGCTGACTTACTTAACGTAACCAGTCCGGTGATGTTCAACGGAACCCTGAAGATTGTCAAAACAGACACCGCTTCTTTCAAAGTGGGCGATCAGTTCAAAATAATCTCTGCCACCGGCTTTTCAGGCACTTTTGCAGCCATTTCACCGGCAAAACCGGCGGCAGGTCTGCTTTGGGATTTATCTACTCTTTATACGAACGGAACCATTGGCATTAAATACGACCCATCGGGAATCAATGGTATAGAAGCTGCGGATGTAACCGTTTATCCAAACCCAACAGACGGCAAACTGTTTGTGACAATTTCCGATTTGCAAAAAGCTGCAAATGTGGAAGTTTACTCATTGAACGGAGTATTGCTACAAAGCACAGTCTCTGAAAACAACAGAACTGAAATAGACCTATCGGGACTAAACAAAGGCGTTTATCTGATTAAAATCATTACCTCACAAGGCAGTGTAATGAAACAGGTCATCAAGAAATAGCACTGTCACCGACTACAAAAAAAATAACCCCAAAAGCTGTTGATTTAGCTTTTGGGGTTATTTTTTTATTTTTTCTTCTTACCTCGCGGCTTTTGCCCCCGGGTTTTCGGCTTTCCGTATTTCATCTTCATCTTTTCGCAACGACGAATTTTGTTGTTCTCTTTCTTGTTCTTTTCCAGTTTTTCGTGAAACGCAGGCCCTACCTCTTCCTTATCCGGCAGTTTGGTAAGCACATTTTTCATCTTCACCTTCGGAATTTCATCTTCTATCAGCTCGGTAGAAATTGTTAACCCCTGTGGCAACTCTTCTACATCAATCGGGCTATTCATCAGAGTTTCAATACGCACCACACTCTCTTTGTCTGCTTTGGTCACCAAAGCTACCGCAATACCACTCTTGTCGGCACGCCCGGTACGTCCAATCCGGTGAATGTAGTTTTCGGGCACCTCAGGCAGGTCGAAATTAAACACATGCGACACATCCGAAATATCAATACCCCTCGCCACCAAATCGGTAGCTATCAGCATACGTATCTCGCCGCTATGAAATGCATTTACCGTATTGAAGCGGTTATTCTGCGCCTTATTCGAGTGGATAATCCCAATCTCTTCCGGAAACTTCGGATCCAGCTCTTCAAAAAGCATATCCGCCATTTTCTTGGTCGCCACAAATATCAGCACCTTTCTGTACGTATCCGTATCCTGAAGCAACAAATGCAACAAATTTACCTTCGTATAGAAATTCGGAATGCGGTAAATATATTGTTTGATGTTTTCCAGCGGCGTACCCATGCGGGCGGCCTCTATCCATATCGGTTTATCAAAGAAGTCGTGAATAATGTCCTCGACCTCTTCGGTTATCGTGGCCGAAAACATCAGATTCTGCCTGCGAACCGGCAACATATCTATTATTCGGATCAGCTGCGGGCGAAATCCCAGATTCAACATCTCATCCACCTCATCCACCACCAGTCGTTTTACATTTTTCAGCTTCAGCGAGCCATGCAACACCAAATCGAGCAGACGCCCCGGCGTAGCCACCAATACATCCATCCCACCACTTACAGTCAGTATATGTTGTTTGATGTTCACCCCACCATACACCCCCACCACTGCGGCACTCATATAGGCAGTTAGTTTTTCCACCTGCTCTACCACCTGTATCACCAGCTCACGCGTGGGCACCACTATCAATATCTGCGGATGTTTCTCTTTCGTAAATTTCCATTGACGAAGGCACGGCAGCAGGTAGGCCACCGTTTTTCCGGTACCGGTTTGGGCTATTCCCACCACATCCTCACCCGACATAATGGCCGGAAATGCCTTTTCCTGTATCAGCGTAGGCTGCTTAAAACCCATATCATCCAGCGCATTCAGCAGTGGCGTATTGAGATTCAATTGACTAAAACTCATCTGTTATTTTTTTTATTGGCTGCAAAGGTAGTCAGTTTCTGCCAATTATCGTTTTCACCAACACAAAAAAGGGCATTTCACCCCAAAATAAGGCAGTTACAATTTATTTTCAAAAAAAATCACACCCCGGGTAGGGTAGACATTTTGCAAATCGGTTAACAATCAAAGCAACAATACAAACGAACATACAGCATTCGTTTAAACCTATTTTAAAAACCATTTAAATTCCTATCATTATGAAAAAGATCATTTTTTCGGTCCTCACTTTTGCTGCCGTAATGGTATCATGCAGCAAAGACGAAACCATCAGCTCAGCACAACAAGACGCCGTTGTTCCGGCCAACGTATCCAGTGCCATTTCGGCTTATGTAGCCAACAACTACCCCGATACCAAAGTAGTAGCCACCACCACAACAGGCTCAGGCGTTGTAGTTAGCCTCAACACCGGTGAAGAAGTCACGTTCAGCAACTCAGGCACGGCACTCGGTTACACCAACAACATTAGCAAAGGAATCAAAGCAGACAGCCTTGGCAGACCTCACCGCGATAGCACAATGCGCGACAGCCTCGGCGGACGCGGACATGGACGTGGCGGAGATGCCGGCGCCATGGGTGGTCGTGGCGGCAAAGGCGGCGACAAAGGTGGCAAGGGCGGTAAAGGTGGCAAAGGCGGTGGTACTGCCGACAGCACACACGTCAAAGGCGGTAAAGGCGGCGGCTCATTCGACCCCAAAGCCCGCAACCACGCCAACGACATAGCCGTAGATTCATTGCCAACAGCAATCTCGGCCTACATCACAGCCAACTACTCGGGCTACACCGTTATGCACGCCGAAAAAGACACACTTTGCTCAGGCGCAGTCACCGAAGTAATGGTATGCACATCCACCAAAGAACCTGTTAAACTCGTATTCGACGCCACCAACGCATTCATCCTGAAAGCCGAACGCGCCCTCTACGCCGACGCACCGGCAGCCGTCACAGCAGCCGTCACAGCCAACTACGCAGCTTACACCGTTTGCACCAAAGGCGAAAAATTCACCCTCACCGATGGTTCCATCCAGTACAAAGTCTACATGGCAACCACCACAGCACGCAAGGCGGTCACCTTCAAAGCCGATGGTACAGTAGTCTGCGAAAAATAAACCGACCATCTCAACTTCTCTTAGCGATTAATAACAAAGCGGCTGCCCCACCCGGAGCAGCCGCTTTCTCGTTTTACATATTTATCTTGAAAATTCTTTTTTTTGCGAGCTTCTTAGAGGACTATTTATCCGTTTTGTCGAGTCAATGAGGATATGATTTTTTCCGCTTTAAGTTTATTATCAACCATTTGTCGCCGGGCTTCGGGGTATCCGCTTCTAACCATTGCGCTGAGGTTACTCTGTTTATTTCACTGCATTCTTATACGGTTTTGTGCTGTTTCACATATTTTTTAACCACCATTCTGATATTTACTAAATCTTTATTTGCTATATTTGCCTTTTTAACACAAACGGTAGTTAACTATTCCGGGTGTCACCAATAATCATTTAAACAGCATTTAAAAAATATGAGAGCACACGAAATTGATTTTACGATTTACGGAGAAGAGATGCAATATGTCGAAATCGAACTCGATCCGCAGGAGGTAGTGGTTGCCGAAGCCGGCAGCTTTATGATGATGGATGCCGGCATCCGTATGGAAACCATATTTGGCGATGGCTCTGCTCAGCAGTCGGGCATACTTGGCAAACTGCTTTCGGCCGGAAAACGCATGCTCACCGGCGAAAGTCTCTTTATGACCGCCTACCAAAACGAAAATTATACCCGTAGCAAAGTCAGCTTTGCATCGCCCTATCCGGGCAAAATAGTCCCCATCGACCTGGCACAGTACGACGGCAAATTCATTTGTCAGAAAGACGCGTTCCTCTGTGCAGCCAAAGGCGTTTCCGTGGGTATCGAGTTTTCTCGCAAGCTGGGCA
This sequence comes from uncultured Parabacteroides sp., assembly GCA_964534355.1. Lineage (GTDB taxonomy): Bacteria > Bacteroidota > Bacteroidia > Bacteroidales > UBA7332 > CAXXIC01. The sequence goes on along the minus strand of CAZHNZ010000110.1, from coordinate 8,408 downwards.
CCGGCCTGTTTGGCGGCGAAGGCTTCATTATGCAGAAAATCGAAGGCGACGGCATGGCATTTGTTCACTCGGGCGGTACGCTGTGCAAGCGCATACTCAAACCGGGCGAAGTGCTCAAAGTCGATACCGGTTGTATTGTCGGTTTCACCCGCGGTGTAGAGTACGACATTGAGTTTGTGGGCGGCATCAAAAATTCACTCTTTGGCGGCGAAGGACTCTTTTTCGCCACATTGCGCGGCCCAGGCACGGTATTCATTCAGTCATTGCCATTCAGCCGACTGGCCGACCGCATCATCGCCTCTGCACCCCGCATGGGTGGCCGCAGCCGCGAAGAAGGTAGTGTTTTGGGCGGAATTGGCAACCTCTTCGACGGAGACAACCGCTTCTAATCAGAAAATAGCTATATTTGCCACCCGAACGCTTCCCGCGTTCGGGCAGATATATTCCCGCAACCATTCCATAAATTATGATTGAAAGAATTAAACAGATCTTAACCCGTGAAGCTGAGGCTATTCTCGGAATTCCCGTCACCAACGATTACGAAAAGGCAGTATCTCTTATAGTTCGTACCAAAAACAACAAATCCAAACTCGTAACTAGCGGTATGGGCAAAGCCGGGCAAATTGCCATGAATATTGCCACCACTTTTTGTTCGACCGGTGTACCATCTGTTTTCCTGCATCCGAGTGAGGCGCAGCATGGCGATTTGGGCATTATTCAGCCCGGAGATCTGATGCTGCTTATTTCCAACTCGGGCAAAACCCGCGAAATACTCGAACTGATACAACTGGCCCGCCGTTTGCAGCCCGATATTCAGTTTATTGTCATTACAAGCAATCCCGAAAGCCCTCTCGCTGCCGAGGCTGACGCGCTTTTGCTTACCGGTGCACCCGACGAGGTGTGTCCGCTCGGGCTTACACCCACCACCTCCACCACGGTAATGACCGTCATCGGCGATGCGCTGGTGGTGAATACCATGCTGGCCACCGGATTTACTCAACAGGAGTATGCCAAACGTCACCACGGCGGTTATCTGGGTGTTATTTCACGCGGCATCGGGGAGTAAACAGCTTCCCGTTTTATGATTTTTAATTGAAACACTTTTTATGCGAAAAGTAATTGGTATAGGCGAGACTATTCTCGATATTATTTTCAAAGACGATATCCCCACCAAAGCGGTGCCGGGTGGTTCGGTTTTCAACGGATTGGTCACTCTCGGTCGGCTCAATGTTCCCACAGCCTTCGTGAGCGAAGTGGGGAATGATAAGGTAGGTCATATTATCCTCGATTTTATGAAGGAAAACAACCTCACTACCGATCATGTGGATTGCTTCCCCGATGGTAAATCGCCTGTCTCCCTGGCATTTCTGGATAACAACAACGATGCCCAATATCTCTTCTACAAAGACTATCCGAGTCAGCGGCTCGATGTCGTTTTGCCCCGCATCAACCCCGATGATATTGTGATTTTCGGTTCGTTCTATGCCCTTAATCCGGCTTTGAGAAGCAAAATGACCGAAATACTCGAATATGCGCGCGACCGCAAGGCCATTATCTACTACGATCCCAATTTCCGTCAGTCCCACGCCAACGAGGCCATTCGTCTGATGACTTCATTGATCGAAAATCTCGAATTTGCCGATATTGTACGCGGTTCCGACGAAGACTTTTTCAATATCTACAAAATGACTGATCTTGCAGCCATATACAAAAGCAAAATTCAGTTTTATTCGCCCAACTTCATCTGTACCAAAGGCGGAAAAGGCGTTTCGCTCTTCACGCGAAAGGGGCCAAAAGAGTTTGCGGTTCCGGCTATCGAAACAGTCAGCACCATCGGTGCCGGCGACAATTTTAACGCCGGTATCCTCTTCGGTTTGCTTAAATACAATGTTTTGCGGGCCGATCTGGATAACTTGTCGGAAGAGCTTTGGGCAAAAATTATTCAGTGTGGCATAGACTTCTCTTCAGAGGTGTGTGGCAGTTACGATAACTATATTTCGAGAGAGTTTGCTCAAAATTACTTGTCCGGAAATTAATATATTTTCTGTTTATGACTCTTATTCTCAGACTACTGACCGTTTCGCTGGTTTTGCTGATGGCATATTCGTGTGCCACGCAGCAACTCGATGTGGCGTGCGTCTGCGAAGAGGGGACACAGAATTTTGATACTATAAAATGGGAAGCTTTTCCGCAAATCGACGGAGACGTTGAGGTTTTTGCTTCATCCGGCCCCGAGCAATTCGATGAGGGAGAGCCTTTGGCCACAGCCCGCATTTCCGACCGGATTGTGCGTGTGCCGAAACAGGGCGGAAACAGAAAATATTTCATGCTTGTGTTTAATGACAATCAAAAAGTTTTTGTCACAAACCGAAAAATAAATGTGCCCGGCGTGGCCAATTTCAGAGATGCCGGAGGGTATCAGACGGTTGATGGTGAACGCATGTGTTGGGGTAAAATCTATCGTTCGGCTTCGCTTTCAACCATTACCCCAAAAGGAAAAGAGCGAATAAAGGATCTGAAAATCAAAACAATAATTGATCTTTGTACGCCCGACGAAAGGATGAATCACCCCGAGCCTGATTTAGGCATTAAAGTTGTTTCTGTGCCCGTTGCTCTGCCTTTCGATGAACGAATGAGGCACCGGTTGCTTGAACGTAAATGCAAACGGACGGATGCCGTCATTTACATGCAGGATATTTTTGGCGAATTTACACAAAACTACAATCGTGAGTTTGCGCTTCTCTTCGATCTTCTCAGCCGGAAGGAGAATTATCCGGTTTTGATTCACGGTTCGAATGGAAATGACCGAACCGGTTTTACCGTTGCACTTATTATGAAATCGCTTAATATCAGCGATAAGGATGTGATGGATGATTATCTTTTTTCTAACAATTGTTCCGATATTCGTCGCGAAGCCTCTTTTGCGAGCGAATTGCCAACCGATGAACAAGAGGCGCTTACGGTTTTTGTGTCGGCTCAACGCAGCTTTTTAGACTATGCTTTTCGTAAAATAATAGAAGATAATGGTTCGTTTGAGCATTATTTCGAAAAAAAACTCAATCTGACCCGTCAAAAAAGAGAAAAAATGCAACAAATACTGTTAACCCGTTAGTTTTTTGTACCTTTGCAAAAAAATTTTAGATGAAATCATTCCAAGAATTGGGAATTTCCCCAAACATTATTAAGGCAATCGAAGAATTAGGCTTCGAAAATCCAATGCCTGTTCAAGAAGAAGTAATTCCCTATTTATTAAACGAAGAAACGGATATTGTTGCATTGGCACAAACCGGAACCGGTAAAACGGCTGCCTTCGGACTTCCTGTTATTCAAAAAGTTAATCTTTCGCACAACAAAATTCAGGCGCTTATTTTATCACCAACCCGCGAGCTTTGCTTGCAAATTGCCGGTGATTTGGCCGATTTTTCTAAATATATGCCCGAGCTTCGGGTTTTGCCCGTTTATGGTGGTTCGAGCATCGACAGCCAAATTAAAGCTTTGCGCCGTGGCGTTCATATTGTGGTGGCTACACCGGGTCGTTTGATCGACCTGATGAACCGCGGACAGGTTAACCTCGAGATGGTGCGCAACCTTATTCTCGACGAGGCCGACGAAATGCTCAACATGGGTTTCACCGAAAGCATCAACGCTATTTTGGCAAATGTGCCTGCTGAGCGCAACACATTGCTTTTCTCTGCAACTATGCCGGCCGAAATTGCTCGTATTGCCAAAACCTATATGCGCAATGCCAAAGAAATTACTATCGGATCGAGAAACGAAAGTACAAAGAATGTAAAACATATCAGTTATGTCGTTCATGCAAAAGATAAATATTTGGCGCTGAAACGAATAGCTGACTTCAATCCCAATATTTACGGTATCGTTTTCTGTCGTACCCGCAAAGAGACTCAGGAAATTGCCGATATGCTTATTCAGGATGGTTACAATGCAGACTCGTTGCACGGGGAGCTTTCGCAGGCTCAGCGCGACTACGTGATGCAGAAGTTCCGTGTTAAAAACATTCAGCTTCTTGTGGCTACCGATGTGGCTGCCCGTGGTTTGGATGTGGACAACCTGACGCACGTTATCAACTACGGTTTGCCCGATGAGGTTGAAACCTATACTCACCGAAGCGGTCGTACAGGACGTGCCAACAAGTCAGGCGTTTCCATCGCTTTGATTCATGTTAAAGAGAAACATAAATTGCGCGAAATTGAGCGCATTATTCAAAAGAAATTCCAACCTGAGCATTTGCCAACCGGTTATCAGATTTGCGAGAAACAGCTTTTCAACCTTGTCGATAAACTCGAAAAAGTTGAGGTAGATGAGGCTGAAATTGGCAACTATTTGCCCCCTGTTTTTCAAAAACTCGATTGGTTGAATAAGGAGGATTTGATTAAACGTTTTGTCTCGTTGGAGTTCAACCGATTGATCAACTATTACCGCAATGCCGGCGATATTGATATTCCGGACGAAAGAGCAATGAAGGAGCGCGGCGATCGTTTCGATAAAAAAGGCGACCGTTTTGAGCCCCGCGAGCGTGGTCGTGGTGCAGAGCGTGGCGACCGCGGCGAGCGTGGTGGCGAGCGTTCAGCTGAGCCCGGCTTTACCCGTTTGTTTATCAGTGTTGGTAAAACAGATGGTTTCTACCCCAATCAGCTTATCGAATTGATAAACAGCAATTGCGGTGGTCGTGTGCAGATTGGTAAGATTGATTTGATGAAGGCATTTTCGTTTTTCGAAGTAGAAAGTCGCGAAGCAAAGAATGTAATAAAAGGTTTGAACAAAGCCGATTGGTTTGGTCGCAAAATTAATGTAGAAGTGGCCGACGGAAAAGGTGGCGGAGAAGTGAGACCGGCAGAAAAGAAATCGTATTACAAAAAAGGTGCGGATAAAAAACCCGGATCTTTTGGTAAAAAGAAAAGCTTCTAACCTCGACAGAGCAGGTTAGCGCGTAAATATTCATCAGACCGCATCCTCTTCCATGGCCTTTTGGCAGGGAGATGGTGCGGTTTTTTAATACCCGGATATTATGTCATTTTTATTTTCTGATATTATTTTTGGCCCGATAAAAAGTCGCCGTTTGGGTGTCTCTTTGGGAATAAACCTGTTGCCGGTAGATGGCAAGGTGTGTACTTTCGATTGCATTTATTGCGAATGTGGATACAATACTTCGGGACGAGATAGCGGATTGCCCAAGCGGGAATTGGTTCAGCAGAAACTCAGGGATAAACTCATCGCAATGCAAGGGGCCGGAGAGGCGCCCGATGTGATTACTTTTGCCGGAAATGGTGAACCAACTATGCATCCCGACTTTCCGGCGATAGTGTTGGATACGATTGCTTTGCGAAACGAATTCTTTCCACAGGCCAAAATAAGCGTATTGTCCAACTCTACTTATGTGCGCAAAGCTGATGTTTTCGAAGCATTGACGTTGGTGGATAATAATATTTTGAAACTCGATTCTGCGATAGATGCCACCGTCAGATTGATGGATAGACCTACTCAATCGGCCTTTACAGTGGCCGGTTTGGTCGAAGAATTGAAAAAATTCGGGGGAAATCTGATTATACAAACCATGTTTTTGCGCGGTTCGCACAAAGGCATTTTGGTAGATAATACAACGGATGAGGAGATTGAGGCGCTTATCGGTGTCATGAAGTCTATTCAACCAAAGCAAATTATGGTCTATTCTATCGACCGCGAAACACCCGAAAATACACTCGAAAAGGTGTCGAAAGAGGAGCTTGTGCAAATTGCCGCCCGTTTTGAGGCAGCCGGTTTTTCGGTGATGGTTTCGGCCTGATTATTTATACCTGTCTACCCGTCCATTTTGCAAAAAAGAAGCGAACGGCAAACCACAGATGAAGAAGCATTACGACAGCACTGCCGTAGTGCTTTTTCATTATAATAAAACGCTCTTTTAAAGATGCTTTGCGTTGAGTGGTTGATACACCACCATCTAAAAAAACGGATAGTATCTGATGGGTGTTATGAATGAGCCTTGCTTTTTTCAGGCATTGAATGCACCATTCGTAGTCGGCCGAATATTTGTATGTCAGGTCGAAGTCGGGCACAGAAACCCGTTTGGCAATGAACGATTGGTGGCAAACAAGCATGCCCATTCTGAAACTCTTCCACGTCAGGTGTGCCGGTGCTTTCAGGCGGCGCATGGCTTGAATGTGGCCGTTTGCATTTGCTATGGCTGTTTCGCCGTATATTACATCGGGCAATATTTTTCCGGGAATGCCGTCAGCCAATCTTTCCAATGTGTTTTCATCATGAATGGTGTCGCCGGCGTTAATAAACCATACATAGTCGCCGGTGGCCAAATTGAGCGCCTTGTTCATGGCATCGTATATCCCGTTATCGGGTTCGCTGCGCCATGTGAGGTGGCTATCTTTGTATTTCTTGACAATATCCATCGTGCCATCTGTGGATGCACCATCCACAATCACATATTCGAGATTGTCGTACGTTTGCCCCAAAATGCTCTGAATGGTGCGTTCGATGAGTGCTTCGGCGTTGTAAGTGACAGTAATGATGGTAAAGAGTGGTCTCATTTTGTTTTTTGCGATAAAATTTGACGATACAACTGAATGTATTTTTCTGCTACTGCCTTTTCGGAATAGCAATCGATTACTTTTTTGCGGGCATTGGCCGACAGGGCCTCATAGTTGGCTTCCCACAGGCACCAATGTACACCTTCTGCCAAATGTGTGGCCGATTTGTAGTCGGACAAAAAGCCGTTTTGCCGGTGGTCAATCATTTCGGGGATACCACCAATGCTGAACCCCACTACAGGAGTGCCGCACGCCATAGATTCCATGATGGTATTGGGCAGATTCTCTTCGAGAGAAGGGGTAACAAACAGATCGACAGCATTATACAAATCGCGTATCATTTCGTCGTTTGTCAGGTATCCGGTCTGATGTATCGGAAACGGGAACAATCCGTCGATATTTTCTTTGGCTTCACCGAAAAATACGAGTTCGGTATCTTTGTTTGTCAGAGGATATTTTTCGGCCATTATGCGGCAGGCATCTACGTAGTAATCAATGCCTTTGCGTTTGTCGGTCACATTGGCTGCGCCATAGAGGAGCAGTTTTTTGCCTGCGGGTAATCCAAATCGTTTCCGGGCCTCTTCTTTCTTTTTGGGTGAATAAAATTCGGTGTCGAGCGGGTTGGGTATATCCTGAACCATTTTCGGGTTCATCAGTGCACCGGCCACCGCACGCCCTTTGAGCCATTGGCTACAGGTGACAAAATGGATGTTCGCATTTGCCCAAATCTCTTTTTTGCGATTAAACACACGGGTGGAAAGATCTTTTCCGCCATTTCCCCCTAAAAACATACACTGCGAGCACTCTTTGTGGTACATTTCGCATTCGCGGGAGTGGTGGCAAATAGCAGTAGCCGGCCACATATCGTGCATTGTCCACACGATGGGTTTGCCGGTTTGGGCAAGTTTTTTTATTTCATTTAATGATAGAAAACCCTGATTGATCCAATGCAGATGAATGATATCTGCCTGTTTTACAGATGGATGATTGGCGACGGGAATGCCGCTGTTGGCAATGGATACGGCGAACAGATTTTTTCTGTCGAAACCGTTTTGCAGAAAAATGGAAAGACGTTCCCACACAAATTGAAACTGATTGAGCCAATGCGATATTTTGCCGCTGTTGGCCGCAATGACATGCGGGTCGCCGGTTGTTTTATCTCTCACTAACATATTTACCTCTATACCCGCCTTTTGCAAAGCACGTTTCAGCCGTCCGCAGGCAACTGCGGCACCGCCTTTTTTTTCGGAAGTATTAATCAGGAGCACATTCATGAGAAACAAATGAAGGGCAAAGATAGCAGGAAAATGGAAAATAATAAACGAATATTTTGAAAAATAGCTGTTTGGGCAGCTTTTTGCCCTTTGAGCAGAAGAATAATCTACTTTTTATTATTCCACCTTGAATAACTTTGGCTAAATTTGCACAAACATATTAACCGGATAATGACCTCTTTTTGGGATAAACTTCAAACAATAGCTGATAACTGTGTGCAAACTTCGCTCTCGCTGGTGAAGATTGTGCTGTTTTCGCGCAAACCTACGCGGTTGCCATCGGGTTTTTCCTCTAACCGGGAGATTGTGGTGTTGGGAAACGGCCCATCGTTGCTCAAAACTATCGGTGAGAAGAGCTATTTCCTCGAAAACAAAGATTTGCTGGCGGTCAACTTTGCGGCTACATCCGACTATTTTCAGCAGATTCGCCCCAATTTGTATGTGGCGGTGGATATGGCTTTCTTTCAGAATGAGGAGTATTGCGAAAGGCTTTTCTCAAATCTGGCCAAAAAGACAGAGTGGCCGTTGCTGCTTTTTTTACCCATAAAGGCAAAGAAATATTCCAACTGGCAAA
>CAZHNZ010000109.1:2101-14079 GCA_964534355.1 uncultured Parabacteroides sp. | reverse complement strand
CGTGGAAGATGTATTGAAAGAGATGCAGATTGCCAAAGATTTTGAGGTGAAAGAGTCGGTGGGCAAAGACGAAGTGGCCTGGATACACCGCCGCACCGCCGATGCCGACATCTATTTTGTATCGAACCAAAAAAATCAGGCTGTTAAATACAACTGCCTATTCAGAACAGAAGGCAAAGTGCCCGAACTATGGAATGCCGAAACGGGCAGCAAAAACGATGCGATCTATTGGAAAGCGGAGGGGAAACGCACCGCTGTTACCCTGGAGTTGAAGCCGTTGGAGTCCCTGTTTGTGGTGTTTAGCCGTTCGTCGGCAACCGCAGACCCTGTCGTGTCGTTGAGTGCCAATGCCGATAGCACCGTTCGTTTGCAGACCGAAGGCAGTCAGTTGTATCTCTCTTCGTCAACCAAAGGAAGCTTTGAGGTGACCACGCAATCAAATAAAAAATACACGGTAAAAGTAGGTCGCGTACCGCAATCGCTGACTGTCAACGGCAGTTGGAACGTATCATTCCCCGCCAACTGGGGCGCGCCGGCCAACATCGTTTTGCCGGAGTTAATATCGCTCACCGACCATGCCGATGCCGGCGTGAAATATTTCTCGGGAACGATGACCTATACAAAAACTGTTACCATTTCGGCCAACATGTTGGGCAAAGAGAAGCGCGTGAAAATTGATTTGGGCGATGTGAAAAACATAGCCGAAGTGAGCATCAACAACAAAGCAGCGGGATTGCTATGGAAAGCACCTTTTGTGCTCGACATTACCGACTTCGTGCAGGCGGGCGAAAACCGCATCGAGATAAAAGTAACCAATACCTGGGCCAACCGCATGATCGGCGACGAGCAGGAACCGCAGGATTTGGATGTGAATACACCCAATGCCAATACAAAGCTGGAGGCATATGGCGGTGTGGTGCTCAATAAATTCCCCGATTGGTTTATCAAAGGCGAGCCACGTCCATCGAAAGGCAGATACACCTTCTCATCTTATTTCTACTACCGCAAAGGTGATAATTGTCCTGCTTCGGGGTTGATCGGTCCGGTGCGTATTTTGCCGGAGGTGAGGGTGAAGGTGTATTAGTTTTTTAGGTAAAAGAAGGATTTAATTTAATGTATAGATAAAAAATGAGAAACAAGAAAAAGGCAGGACTTGTTGTCGTTGTGTTAATGCTGGCAGTCAGTCTGTTTGCACAGGACAAACCCACATTCTACCTGCGTGGTTTGTTGGATATGTGGAAGAAAAGCAGCGCCAACACCACCGCCAATCGCATTACCCGTTACAATGCCATGGTGCCGGCTACTATCCGGGCGAATGTGGTGTATAGTCTGGGCGTGAATTCGGCCTGGTATTATACCAAATATACGAGCGACTATACCTCATTTGTAGATGATAGTTATCTGGATCTTTGCAAACGGGTCGATTCTACCGGAATATCTTACGTTGTCAATGTAGGGGAAATCGGAAATTATCCGAATGTTATGCCGACCACCACAGCTTCGTTTATTTCCGGTATTGGCTCTTATTACCTGACACCTGCTCAGGTAGATAATATTTTTGCCAATACAACCAATTGCCGGGGAATTGAGTCGGGAGAAAATTTCTGGACTTACAGCACCACCACTGTTAATGCGGTGCTTGATATGCTTCGTGTATGTAAGAAATACAACAAGTTTTACATTGTAGGCGAAGGCGGATGGGCATACAGTACCTTTGTGCGCTTCTTCAACGAAAATTATACGGTGTTGAAAAACGAGGGACTGGGTAATTATCTTATCCCTGTTTTCAAAAATACAAAGCCCTACGGTGCATTGGTTACCCAAAGTGCCATTATGGGGGCATGGGCTACCGGTCTGACCTCCGGTTACGGTACCTGGAACGATGAGTGGGCGTGGACTTACAGCTCATTCAACAACGTCAACCAATTCCCGATTTATACTAAGGCAGACAACAATTACCTGCGTGTTCCATATACTCATTATCTGAAATCGTGGCTGCTCACCATTGCCATGGGTGGAAATACGGCCTTTATGGAAACGCCGTCGTTTAGCCGCGCCGGAGCGGCAGACGCCAACATGGCACCGTATCTGGCGCCCTTTATCAAGGGTTTGGTAGAACATAATGTTATGCCTTCCAAAGCTGCTGTTTTAGCCAAAGTGAAAGCCATCGCCAATCCTTACGGAACGCATACCCTGTCGGATGGCACTTCGGCTGCGTATGTGCCTACAAACCTGATTTCGTATCAAACGGCAGTTGTGCCCTACAAGACTACCTCATCGAGTACCTATGCCGAACCTTACGGTAAACTGTACAAAAACACCTATGGCTTTTGGACCGATACGGCTTATACCAATATGGGAACGGTGACAGACCGGTTTTATGCCGCAGCCAAAAACAGTGTGGGCAAAAATTGTTTGCTCAATGCCGTGCTTCGTGAGGTAATTCCCAACAGTGCCCGCTACCTGATTATTCCGACCTTGCCCAACGCAAGTGCAGCAAGCTCTGTGCCGGCGGGTGTGGAAACGGTTGCCCTGAGTAGTTATACCACCGAGGCCGCTTTGAAATCGAAATTTGAGGCTCTTTATCCGGCTACGGCCAATGACAATGGCGCACTGGCTTTCGAAATTGACAACAGTTTTTTTGTGATCAACAGCCACGAAAATGCCGATATTGACCAAAACTTTACCTTTGCTTTGGGCAGCAGTGTTCTCGAATCGCTTTCGGGGGCAATGCCTTTTCAAAATATTATGTTTGGTAAACGCGAGGGTACAGACAATTATTGGTTTCAGTCGAACGGCTATGCTGTAAAGAATGGTACTACCGGCGGACAAAAATATACCTGCACCATCAAGCCAACAGTATTGTCTTTTAAATGTAAATCGGAACCAACCGTTCAGGTAGAAGACAGCAAATCGGCCTATGTCACCAAATCGTGGAATACCACAACCGGCATTTTGCAACTCACAATCAATCACACCAATGGGGCGGTCAATTTCAGAATTACAGCCTCTTCATCGGGTATCCGCGATGCAAAAGTGAGCAAACTGGCTCTTTACCCCAATCCGGCAAAGGATGTGGTGACGGTTTCGACTGAGGGGGATGTCGTGCTTCGTTTTTTTACAACGGCAGGTCAGCTTGTAAAAATGGTTGCCGTTTCTGCTAACCAACCGACGGTAGATGTTCGTGCTTTGTTGCCGGGCAGTTATATTGTTGAGGCAAAAACAAATAGTGGAACTAAGACAGCTATGTTGATCAAACAATAATAATTATCTTCACACAATTAAATATATCAGAACATGAAGAAATCTATTTTTCTATTATCGTTATTATTCACCTCTTCTGCTCTTTTTTCCCAAAACAATCTGGCGAAAAATCAGAAAGTAAGAGTCAGTTCTCAACAGGGTGCCGCTACGGCTGCTATTCTCGATGGGATCGTGTCAGAGAAATCGCAGTGGACAAGTGCAGTTGAACAGACCCCGTGGCTGATTGTCGCTTTTGACAAAGTGCAGACTTTGGGCGGTGTGCACATCTACTTTGGTCACCCGAATAACAGAACGGTTCAGAATTTTCGCATCGAGTTTTCCAAAGATGGCAAATGGGAGACTATCCCTTCGGCCGTTGTTGTAGGAAATAAATTCGATGCTGTCTCGATTGCCTTTGATGCTACGGTTAATGTGGTTACCGATTCTCTTCGCTTTACCTTTACCAAACTCAGAACCCCGGAGGTGAAGGTGCGCGAAGTCACTGTGTGGCCGGTTATCAAACTGGGAATTCCCGCTTTGGGTACAGGTGTGACCGGTTATGAAGGACACCCCGAACCCTATGTGCCGAAAATCTACATCAATCAGAGTGGATACAATATCGGCAAGCCAAAACGCTTTACTGCACCTTTGGTTGAGGATGGAACGCCATTTAAAATCGTGGAGGCTGGCACGCAAAATGCGCTCTTTAGCGGAAAAGTGACTAAAAATATTGGTGACTTCACAGCTTTCAATCCTCAAAGCAACAAGGAGTTTGTTATCGTGGCTGACACGTTCAAATCTTTCCCATTCCGCATCGGGCAGTGGTGGATTGAGCGCGTTACTTACCAAAATGCGATGAACTTCATGATCGACAGCCGCCATTATGTAGGTAATTATACCCTGAAATGTCAGGGAACTTATAGCTGGCGCGACGACTCTCACTTCGGCTGGGAGCTGCATACGCTCGTGCCTCAGTATTTGTCGAGCCCTACCGCTTATGACAGAATGCCTAAACAGGTGAAGTATCAGGCACCCGATTCAACATTATGGGGTGCATTGAAGCCATACGACGAAAGTGCACCCGACATAGTGAAGCTTATTCACTGGGGAGCCGATGTGATTGTTTCGCAAAAACTGACGCACGAACATTTCAAAGGTCAGCTGGCTTATTTCTTGTATGCCTGGCCGTATATTAAACAGTGGATGCCGCAGCAAAACTACGATGCTGTGAAGAAATTTGCTCTCGATATATGGAGGTTGGATACTGTGGATCAGAGATATGCCTACAACGAAAGCCGTGGCCACGATATGCTGGCTCTGAAAACAAAAATCGGAAGTACCAAAGGTGCTTTGCCTCCGGGTGCGTCAATTATCCCCAATCTGATGATGTACGAAGTGGCAAAACGGGATAAAATGAAGGATGCCGACCAATATTTCACTGCCGCTTACAATCAGGTAGAATGGATGGTGAATAAGCTGGACTGGAACGATCCGATGACTACCAAAGGGCAGCGCATGAGTGAGTTTATTACTATGACAAGCCTTGCGTATATGTTGTCAAATTATCCCGAAAAATCGCCTGCTGGATTGAAAAAGAAGATGGATGAATGGGCTGATGTGTTGATACGCCGCTCTGACAATATGTGGGACTTCCGCAAACTGGACGACAAAGACCAATGGTGCCCTACCGGAGACTCACCTCTGCACTGGAATGAAACCGGTAATGTGGTGGGATTGCCCGCCGCTATCCTTTCGATGGTGAGTTTTATCGACGACAAAGCCAAAGCCAATCGCCTGATAGAGATTGCTTATGCGCATCTCGACAACTCGTTTGGACGTAATCCGTGTGGCAGACACTGCTCTTTCGATGCGCCAAAAGATATTGAAGGTGTGGACCTGGGCTGGTATCACGAACATATAGGTGGTATCGGAAAACTTTCCGACGCTCGTTTCGTGCTCGACGGTTCGCCAAAAAATGCCCACTACCCTTATCATCCCGAGCGTGGCGATATTGGCTGGACAGAAGGCTGGGTGTCGTTCAATACGGCTTACAACCTGAGTCTCACTTACATGTCGTGGAACGATACTGAATGGAACGTCACCCGCGATAAAAATGAGGTAACACTGCGCCTCAAAGTGCCATTGAACTTCGACTACAATGCCAAAGAGTTTGTTTGGGTCGATTTGAAAGATAAAAAAGGCAATGTGACCAAAGTCAAATTGACCGAGGAGAGCGAAAATTCACCCTGGTTCTCTGTCAAAATAAAAGCACCGGGCAAAAATTCGGTTGTATCATACGGATTAGGCTATTTCCAAAAAAGCATGGCTATTCCGGCAAAATAAATCAGAATAGCAATTCATAATAAAACGTGGGTTCGGGTGATACCGGACTCACGTTTTTTTTATTTGAAACAGTATTCTTTGCCAGGCAAAAGAAAGGATGAGAAATAGAATTACACTCCTAAAATATCAATATCCTTTTAGCTGAATGCACCCATTTGTTGATAGGGATGAAGTAACAGTAAATGTGGCGATTTTACCATCTTCAGAAGAAATCTTTACGGTTGCATTACCGGGGAAGCGTGCTGTTTTCAATGCGAAAGCAGCTTCGCCGTTGGTATCTGTAGTCAGTGCAGTTGCGCCATCGATTTTTACATAATCACTACCCGATGTTACTTCTGCGGTTACTTTACGGCCGGCTACCACAGTCCCAAGCTGATCCTGATAAACTACCCGCAGAGCATCTGGCGTTGTGGTCAGTGTGGGGATAGAAACACTGCTGTTCCCTTTGGCTATCAGCGAAAAAGTATTACCTGTAGATGCAGCCAGAGTGCCTGTGTATTCGAGTACCACAACAGTTGCTATCGAATCGCGTGTCGTGTTGGGTAGGTCTACGGTCACACAATTACTCTTTTTGGTAAATGTGAGTGCGTTTTGCGGTTCGGTAAGCAGGTAAGCTTTTGTCACGGTGTTGCTTACAGGTACATAGAGCGAGGAGCCAGCGATGTAGTCGAACAGATGCAGGTAGATCTTTTGAACCCCGGCAACAGTTTTGCCCGTTACCCGTCCCGACCAGGGTAAATTACTTTTGGTCAGTGGCGAAACAAGTGTGGTGCCGTAGATTGCCTCACTGTTTTTGCTCATCCATGCGCCAATGGTTTTGAGAGCATTTACGCTGGGTTGCGGTACCACGCCCAGTTTGTCGGGGCCGATATTGAGCAGCAGGTTGCCGCCTTTGCTGTTGATGTCAATCAGCATTCTCACCAGCTCTGTAGCCGTTTTCCACTTATTGTCGCCTTCGTAATATCCCCAGTGATTGTTCATTGTCATACAGGTTTCCCAGTCGTATCCGGGGTAGCCCGCTTCGGGTACATTCAGTTCGGGCGTTTTAAAATCCTGATTTAAACTGCCACCCAGCCTGTCGCAGTGTATTGTATTGGGCAAACTATCGGTAAAGGTTTTGAAAATCTGAGCCCGGGCAGCCGTCATGTTCACGGGGGTGTCCCACCACAGAACCGATACATCGGGATAGCGGCGACACAACTCTTTTACCTGAGGCAGGGCAACAGTGGCCAGGTAGGTGTCGAAGTTGCCGGTTTGTCCGGCGGCATCCCACATGGTCGCCGTTGAGGTAATACCACCACCCGGATGCGACCAGTCCTGTGCCTGCGAGTAATAGAACCCAAACTTCATGCCATACTTGCGGCAAGCCTGCACAAATTGGTCCACAATATCTTTTTTGTATGCCGTGGCATCCACCACATTAAAGGGATCAGCCGTTTTGAAATTAGCACAACCATCGTGGTGCTTGGTGGTGTAAACCATATATTTTTGACCGGCTTCCTTTGCCATTTTTACCCATCCTTCCACATCCAGTTGTTCGGGGTTAAATGCAGATAATTGCGTTTTGTATTGAGCCACAGGTACTTTGTCGAAGAGCATTCCCCATTCGCTTTTCCCGCGCACGGTGGAGGCATTGAAGTGGATAAACATGCCAAATTTGGCCTCTCGCCACCAATCTTTTTTCGAGGCAGAGGTGGCTTTTTGCAGGGTAACCTGCGCCTGACCGATTGTTGTCAGACAAATAAGAAGACTCAGTATCGCGTATTTTTTCATGACTATATTCAGTTGATATGTTTGTTTATTTAATTATGGTTTTCAGCATTTGCACCTGATTGTTTTCGCCGGTAATCTTCGCCAGATATACGCCTGCACGGGGCGATATTTCGTACCGCAAACCGTTGCTGCAAGATATCATCTTTAACCGTCGTCCGGCGATATCAAATATTTCTACTGTGCGGGCATCGTCCGATAGTATGTGGATTGTGTTTCCCTCTATCGTGGCCAGTGTCGCTTCGTTTTGTATTGTTGTTGCTATTCCGGTCGAAACATCTGCATATTCCACATTGAACCAATCGACATGGTATGCCCCCACTTTGTAAAACTGCAACCGGATATAGGGCAATGTAGTTGTGGTGGGCACAGTATAGTCGTAACTGAAATATTTCCATTCGGGGGTAAGTTGCGCCACATCTTTGGCTGTACCTGCAAAGCGGGCCTGAATACGGATTTCGCCGGTGGCCGCGCCATCTGTTTTTGCCCAATACGATATCCGGATTTTGCGTCCCAAAACCCCGGCTGCAAAATTTGGAGTCTGTAGTCCCACCTCATAATCGGGTGTTCCGAATATTTCCTGTACATCCACAAAAAGCGAACGGTTTCCCTGCATCGGCTTCGCACCGCGGGCAGGGGAGATGGCGTATCGAAGTAGGGCGCCGTTTGTGGTGATATTTCCAATTACGGTGAAGGGTGCTTCGGTACTTTCGGTGCTGAAGGCGGCTGGTGCAACAGTGCCACTTGGCGCCATGGGGCCACCCCAAAATTCGTTGGGCGTTTTATCGAACCCCAGATATCCGGCGCTGTTTATCGCCACATTCGATGCATTGACAAACGGTACCGTGTAGATGGGGCGAATTTTAACATCGTCTATCAGGCAGTCGGCCACTTCGCTGAAATGAAATACAACCCGGGTATTGGCCAAATCAGAGGCTTTGAATGCCGATAAATCGAGATCGACCACATAGGTGCCCCAGGTAGCGTTGAAGCGGAAACTCTCTTCAGAATAGCCTTTCAGAATGGTATTTGTGCTTTTGTCTATCACCGATATGTTGATGCCCGACTGTAGCGGTGCGCCTGCTTTTGCGCGGAAGGTTAGCTCATACTTCATGGGCGTCAGGTTCAGGAAATCCTGATACAACAGCGCATCCCATATCGAGTTCGATGGATTGGCAGTGACGCTCACCTGCGCGCTTTGGGTTCCTTCGGCAGATTGTGCGTTTTGCGACGCTGTGGCCTGTATTGTGTTTTCACATTTGAAAAAACACCATTTGCCAACGGCAGGTGTTTCGAAATTGCCGGCTACGTCAATAATTGGAGTTTCAAATCCGCCGTTTGCCGCCAGATTAGCCGTCAGATTTGATTGAGAAATGGCTACCTGATGGGTTGCTGCACAGATGAAAATGGCTAACACTTTGCGTCTGAAAAATGCATTTTGTTTCATGGAAATAAGTTGAGATGTTGTGATAAACGTGTGCTTTTGAAATGAATAAAATGTTGTTTATGTTGCGCTTAGTTTTTCGAATAGTCAGAAAATCAGTGTGGTATATGATTGGTTACTTATGTAATTCAAAGCAAATGTAGCTTTGTTTTTTAGCACAAATTATTTATTTTGTTATTATTAACAATTTATTTCAATGTAAACGTTTACGACGATTTTTGTAGGGTTGTAATCGTTTAAAACGTTATAAAACAGACGTAACTATATCGCCTGTCCGGATATGATTGTATATTTGTTCTGAATTCCCATTTATCCGGTGTTCAGGCATTTAGTTTTCTGTTTTAGGTTGAATTTTCATTTTATACTGCATACTTCCATGAGAAATTTTTTACAAAATCGTAACCGTTTTAATTCATTCCGACAAGTTGCATTGTCTTTTGTTTTGCTCTCTGTTTCTGCGGCGTGGTCGCAAACGGTGGTCAAAATCCAACCCAATGTAACTAAATCCATTGCCGGTTATTCGGTATTAGATCGCAATAAATATTTCAACCTCTGCTATTCAGGCCGTAACTTCGAAAGCAATCTCGGAAATGCGACTTTAGCCAACCGGTATGTCAATGAGTTGGAGATTGGTTTCGGTCGGGTTATGGGTCTGGTTTCCGGAGCTTCAAATGTTGTGCAGGATCCTGCGCGTCCCGGTTATGCAAGTATTCCGTACCTCAAATACTACGCCAGTTATCCGACGCCACCCTCAAACGGAGTGACACCTTCTGCGGCTTTCAGTGCACGCTTTCCGCTGACAATCGGCAACATGTACACCGACAATCACAACGCTTACCCCAAATTTATGCCCAAAGAGGTATATCCGGGTTCAACCGACAGTATTCCCAAAGACAGAGTGGCGGCGGGCGAGCTTGCAGCCAATGTGCTTAAATATAACTTTACAGACTGGACACGCCCCATCATTTACGAACCCATCAACGAACCAACCTATCAGTTGTACTATTCGGGTTGGGTAACCAAACTGGGCGACTTTCATACGCAGGTGCAAAAGCAGGTGAAGGCTCTGGGTGTGCCTACTCTGGTGGGTGGTCCGTGTTCCTCTTTTTCTGCATATTACAACAATAACTATAACGATTTCAAGAAGTTAACCGGGTTTATTGATGCCACTTCAGGCAATCTCGATTTTTACTCGTTCCACGTCTACGATTTCCACCGTTGGGATAGTATTCAACATGTGAAAAATGGCCGAGTTACATCTGGTTTACCGCTCGAAGGTATCATGGATTTGTTGGCGGCTTACGGAAAAGTGAACTATAACAAAGATCTGAAATACTACACCACTGAACACGGGGGTACGCTCAATGTCCCGGCTATGAAGTTGAATATGCAAAAATGGTTCCTGGGGGCTGGCAGTGGTTTTGCTTATGATATGAAAGCCAAATCGATTACCGATTTCCTGATGGTAAATAGTTGTATATCAAATACAATGGTCTTTATGGATCGGCCACAGTTGGTGATGAAGGCTGCGCCTTTTATCCTGCTCGAATCTGCTTCGTGGGATCCCAAATACCATGCTTCTATTTTGGTGCCCAACAATTATACCGACCGCAAAAACTGGTTCGAATCAGCTCAAATCAATTTCTACAAATATTTCAAAGGCGTTCGTGGTCGCCGGGTGCTTACTCAGTGCGAAAATCCCGATATTCAGCAGCAGGCCTATGTGAATGGTAATAAGCTGATTTTGTTGCTCAATAATTTATCCGACTCGCCCGTTACGCTTTCGCTCAACTATCCGGTAGCAAACCTCGACTCGCTCGTTCTGCGCCGTTTGGCTCGAAATACAGATTTTACACCTTTTGTCACCGAAGCCAAAGTGGCCACAGCCGAATCTCTGACCCTTACGGCCAAAGAGTCGGTGGTGCTCTTCTGCAATTACAGCCAGCCCATTGCCGAATCTTATCAGGTGGAAGAGGTCCCATATTATTCCCCGCAAATGATGGTTCAGTTTTCCACCAGTAGCTCGTTCAATGTGGCGGTGCCTTCGCTGGATAATATCGAATATGCCTACCTGCGCATCGGTGTGGGGCGTGGTACCGGTACCGACAGAAATATGTCTGTCTGGTTGAATGACACCAAACTGACTGTGCCGTTGGAGGTGACCGCACCAACACTCGAAGATGCCAGCGGCTACGGCTCTACCAAAATTATTCAGGTGGACAAATCATTGCTCAAAGCATCTAATGTGGTAAAAGTAGCCTTCAACGATGGTAAAACGGGCGGTATTGGTGCCGTTACACTCTGTGTCGGTACCCGTAAAGCAAGTTCAGGTCTCTCCGGTGTCTCGGTCGAGCCGGCCACGCTGTACCAAAACTACCCCAATCCTTCGACCGGTTCTACTACACTGGCATTTTCATTAATCAATCCGGCCCGTGCATCGCTGAGCCTCTACGATACCAGTGGCCGAGAGGTGATGCCGGTCGCTTCGGGCGATTTTCAACCCGGGCAATATAAATATACCATTTCTACCAAAGGATTACGAAAAGGTATATACTTCTATCGCCTCATTACCGAATCGGACGAAATGTCCCGAAAAATGATTGTGGAGTAGCGGTTTATATAAGATAATGACCTATTTTTGCAGAAATTTTTACATAAAAATCTATCTGATCTATAGTGTCATTCAATCTTGTAAACCAATGAAAAAACTAATTCTCTCTCTCTCATTGGCTTTTTCGGTATTTGGCGTCCATGCGCAAGCCGTAAAGTCATTCCGGAAAACCGCCGACCGGGTGCAACTTACCACCACTGCCGGTGAGCTTACCATTTCGCCACTCGCCGACGATGCTGTGCGCATTCGTCTTACCGGCAATGCCGAAACTCAATTGCCCGAGCTGGTACTCGTCAACAAGCTGCCGCGTCCTGCCTTTCAGGTCACCGAGTCTGCCGGAGCTATCCTTGTGGCTACCCGCCTCATGCAGGTGAAAATCGACAAACAGACCGGCGCCATCTCTTATTCCGACAAAGCGGGAAAACAGTTTCTCTCCGAAATTCCCGGTTCGCGTCGCATCAAACCCGACTCCGTCATGGGCAAACCCTGCTTTGGGGTGGAGCAGAAGTTCTTCTCTCCGGCCGATGAGCTGATTTACGGTTTGGGCCAGTTTCAGGATGGCCACCT
>CAZHNZ010000109.1:0-2001 GCA_964534355.1 uncultured Parabacteroides sp. | reverse complement strand
CCGTTTCTCTATTCCAACAAGGGATATGGCATCTACTGGAACCAATACGGACTCACCGACTTCAACCCGGCCGACAATTTTGTCAGTCTTCAAAAGCAGGTACAGTCGGGCGACAATACCGCACAGATGGCCGAAGTCACCACCTCTGCCGGCACCCAAAAGGTACAGCAAAATCAATCGGTCTATACCGGCAAATTTACCCTCTCCGCTGCCGGAAACTACGCCATCATGCTCGATCTGGGCGATATGGACAACCGCCACTTCGTCTCTATCGACGGCAAACCGGCCATCGATCAGTCCAACTATTGGTTGCCGCCCACCCAGAGCGTAGCGGTCAGCCTCGCTGCCGGCGAGCACACTGTGCAGATTATCTGCAAGGCATCCAACTCGCCCAAATTCTCGTGGCGGGCAATCGACAACAGCACTACCCTGCGCTCGCCGCACGCCGCTGCACTCGACTACGTCCTGTTTTATGGCCCCGATGCCGACCGCGTCATTGCCTCATACCGCAATCTGTCGGGTCGTGTACCCATGTTGCCCCTCTGGGCCTATGGCTTTTGGCAGTGTCGCGAGCGATACACCTCGAGTGCGCACCTCATCAATACGGTTCGCGAGTTTCGCCGCCGTCAGTTGCCGGTCGATGTCATTGTGCAGGACTGGCAATATTGGGGCAAATACGGTTGGGGCGCCATGAAGTTCGACGAAACCTACTACCCCGATCCCAAAGCTCTGTGCGACACCCTGCATCAGCTCAATACCCGTTTCAATATTTCTGTGTGGGAGAATGTCGAGAAAAACAGCGAAGTGGGCAAAGACTACGTTGCCCGAAATCTCTACATCCCCAACAGCCGCTGGCTCGATGTCACCAATCCCGAAGCCCGTCGTGCACATTGGGATGCGATGAACAAAAATATGTTTTCCGTCGGTGTCGACTCCTGGTGGCTCGATGCTACTGAGCCCGAAAACGACGCCCTGCACAACGCCAAAACCCACCTCGGCCCGGGCGATTTCTACCGCCTTACCTATCCGCTGTTTGTCAATCAGGCCGTTTACGAAGGGCAGCGCCGCACCACATCCGACAAGCGTGTCTGCATTCTCACCCGTTCTGCCTTTGCCGGCCAGCAGCGCTACGGCACCATCAACTGGTCGGGCGATATCAACGGCACCTGGGACGGATACCGCCGCCAGATTACCGCCGGTCTCAACTACAACCTCACCGGAATGCCATTCTGGACCACCGATATCGGCGGCTTCTTCCGCCCCGGAAATTCACAATACACCGATCCCGCCTTTCACGAGCTGCTCACCCGTTGGTTTCAGTGGGGCGCGTTCAGCCCCATCTTCCGCATACACGGTTATCAGACCGAAACCGAACCCTGGAAATACGGCCCGCAGGTAGAGGCCAACATGCGCACCATGCTCAATCTGCGCTACCGCCTCATTCCCTACATCTATTCCGAAGCTCATCAGGTCACCCAAAGCCATTCCACCCTCATGCGCCCGCTCGTCATGGACTTCCGCACCGATGCCCGCGCAGCTGCACAGCCCTTCAACTACATGTTTGGCCGCTCGTTGCTCATCGCGCCCGTCACGCAGCCCGGTGTAAAAGAGTGGGAGGTAGCCCTGCCTAAGTCTGCCGCATGGTACAATTTCTATACCGGTCGTCGCTACACCGGCGGGCAAACCGTCCGCACCGATGCCCCGCTCGAAACCATTCCCGTATACGTCAGAGCCGGCGCCATCCTGCCCCTCGGCAAGCCCATGCAATACACTGCACAATCGCCTGCCGACACGCTCGAAATCCGCATCTACCGCGGTGCCAATGGTCGTTTCGACCTCTACGAAGACGAGGGCGACAACTACAACTACGAACGCGGAAAATACACCATCGTCCCCTTCACCTGGAACGAAAGCACCCAAACCCTCACCATCGGCAACCGCCGTGGCGACTACCCCGGCGCGCTCACCCGCCGACACTTCCGCATCGTTTGGGTCACCGGT
>CAZHNZ010000108.1:0-14096 GCA_964534355.1 uncultured Parabacteroides sp. | reverse complement strand
ATTCTGACTGATAGTGGTGGTTTTCAGGTGTTTTCGCTTTCAGGTATTCGTAAACTGAAAGAAGAAGGTGCCGAGTTTCGTTCTCATATCGATGGCTCAAAGCATTTCTTTACACCCGAAAATGTGGTGGATACTCAGCGCATTATCGGTGCCGATATCATGATGGCTTTTGATGAATGTGCTCCGGGTAATTCTGATTTTGAGTATGCCCGAAAGTCGCTCGAGCTTACGCAGCGCTGGCTCGACCGGGGTTTGAAGCGTTTTTCGGAGACCGAAGGAAAGTATGGTTACAATCAGACTTTTTTTCCTATTGTGCAGGGGTGTGTGTATCCCGATCTTCGCCGTCGTGCAGCCGAATACATTGCCGAAAAAGGATGCGATGGCAATGCCATTGGTGGTTTGGCTGTGGGTGAGCCTACCGAAAAGATGTACGAAATGATTGAGGTGGTCAATGAGATACTACCCACCGAAAAACCCCGTTATCTGATGGGCGTGGGTACGCCGGCCAATATACTGGAGGCCATCGAGCGCGGTGTGGATATGTTTGACTGTGTAATGCCTACCCGAAATGGGCGCAACGGAATGTTGTTTACCAAAGAGGGAATTATGAATATGAAAAATAAAAAGTGGTCAGATGATTTTTCTCCGATAGAGATTGACGGGGCTTCTGAGGTGGATAGACTCTACTCGAAAGCTTATCTGCGTCATCTTTTTGTGAGCAACGAGTTGCTGGCTCTGCAGATAGCCTCTATTCACAATCTCGCTTTTTATGTGTGGCTCACTCAGGAGGCGCGTCGTCAGATTCTGGCCGGCACCTTTGCTGAGTGGAAACGAGTGATGGTACAAAAAGTAGCAACCCGTTTGTAGATATGAAACCACTCTTTAACCGAATAGACAGATATATAATCAGTAAGTTTTTGGGAACCTATGTTTTCTCTATACTGCTCATTATATCTATTGCTGTTGTGTTTGATGTTAATGAGAATCTGGATAAGTTTCTGGATAAAGAGGCACCCGTAAAAGGTATTGTGTTTGACTACTATCTCAATTTTATACCCTATTTTGCGAATCTCTTTAGCCCGTTGTTTACCTTTATTGCAGTTATCTTTTTTACCTCTAAACTGGCTGATAATTCAGAGATTATAGCAATGCTTTCGAGCGGTGTGAGTATCAACCGGCTAATGCGCCCCTATCTTTTCTCTGCTTTGGTAATTGCTATGGCCAATTTGCTGATCAGCTCTTTTGTTATTCCGCCTTCCAACGTCAAACGACTTGCTTTCCGGAATGCATATATTTCAAATAAAAAGATAGAATATGCCCGCAATATTCAGCTATTTGTGGATAGTGGGGTAGTTGCGCACTTCGACTCGTACGACAATCTGACGAAAACCGGAATGAGCTTTTCTCTCGAAAAGTTTGAGGGTAAGATGTTACGGTCCCGTCTGACAGCAACATCCATTCAATATGATACGCTCAATCACTGGACCGTAAAAAATTATATTATTCGAAATTTGTACGGCAAAAAAGAGCAACTGATTCGGGGGGCTTCTCTGGATACTACAATTCAAATCGAGCCTTCAGACTTTCTGATTTCATTGGGTGATCAGGAAAAAATGACCTCCCCGTCGCTAAAGAAATACATCGATAAACAGATAGAACGCGGTTTTGCCAATATTAAGAATTTCGAAATAGAGTATCACCGTCGTTTTGCGATGGCTTTCGCTTCGTTTATTCTTACTACGATTGGCGTCTCAATTTCTTCCCGTAAAATAAAAGGGGGAATGGGTGTCAATATTGGTATTGGGCTCGGATTGAGTTTTACCTATATTTTGTTTATGACCGTATCGTCGTCGTTTGCTATTAGTGGGCTTACGTCGTCGCAGGTTGCCGTCTGGATTCCAAACATTGTGTTTTCAGTATTAGCTCTTTATCTCTATACAAAAGCACCTCGTTAGCGTGTTTTTCGTTAGTGATAATAGCTTTTTTATATTATTTTTAGTTTAAGTGTATGTTGAATGCTATAAAACATGTTTATTTTGCCTGATTTACAAAGAATAGTGTTTAATTTTACGCGCCCAAATTTTTTATAGTGAAAATTATTTGATGAAATTGATAAATTATGGATGCAAAAATGACCCTTTCGGGGCTTAAGATGTCTGATTTTCAGGCCGAAATTGATGGACAAGCCGTAAACTTGTTTGTATTAACCAATGGTAATGGATGCGAAGTATGTGTTACTAACTTTGGCGCAACGCCTGTTTCGCTAATGGTTCCTGATAAAAACGGAAAAATGACGGATGTTGTCTTAGGATATCAGACGCTTAGCGGGTATTCGGATAATAAACCAACTTATCTGGGTACCGTGGTTGGACGTTACAGCAATAGAATAGCAAAGGGTGAGTTTATCCTTGATGGTGTAAAATATCCTTTGGCAATAAACAATGGACCTAACAATTTGCATGGCGGAAGAGTTGGTTTTGACTCAAAAGTTTGGACTCCTAACCAAACAGACAATCAAACTCTGGAGCTTTCACTTGTTTCATCCGATGGTGAAGAAGGCTTCCCCGGTACATTATCTGTAAAAATGATTTACAAGCTTACAGAAGACAACAGCCTTCTTTTTACGTATGAGGCGACCACGGATAAACCGACTTTGTGTAATCTGACAAACCATACCTTCTTTAATCTGTCTGGAGCAGGAGATACCTGTATCTGCGATCATATCATGCAGATTAATGCTTCTCTTTACACTCCGGCTGATAATGTCTCTATTCCTACCGGAGAAATAGTTCCTGTAAAAGGTACGCCCATGGATTTTACCACTCCTACAACAATCGGTGAAAGAATTGAAGAGGACTTCAATCAACTGGTATGGGGTAAAGGATACGATCACAATTACGTGATTGACAAAAAATACAATGGAGAGTTTGTGTTGGCTGCCAAAACTGTTTCTCCTAAAACAGGTATCGTTCTGGAAACCCTGACTACCGAGCCCGGCGTACAGCTTTATACCGGAAACTGGTTGGGCAATTTCGAAGGAAAAGGCGGAAAGAAATACCCCGAAAGAAGTGCTTTTTGCCTCGAAACACAGCATTTCCCCGATTCACCCAACAAGGCGCATTTCCCGACCACCACACTACGTCCGGGCGAGGTGTACACGAGTGTTTGTGAATACAGATTTTCTGTCGAAAAATAGCAGTATATATATTATTAACAATTAATCAATTTAATCTCAATGACTACACAACAAAAAAATTACACATTGCCTATTGCAATGATGTTCGCACTTTTCTTTATGATTGCCTTTGTAACCGGTTTGCCCAGCCCGATGGGGGTGATTGTGGCCAAACAGTTTGGCGCAACTAATTTCGAATCGCAGTTGGGATTTTTGGGTAATTTCCTGGCGTATGCCTTTATGGGTATTCCTGCCGGTATAATGCTCAAAAAGATTGGTTACAAAAAGACTGCACTTTCTGCTATTGCCGTTGGTTTTGTGGGAGTAGCTGTTCAGTTTCTGTCTGGTCAGGTAGGTCTTTTTTCTGTTTATCTGATTGGTACTTTCATCTCTGGTTTTTCTATGTGTATGTTGAATACGGTTGTAAATCCGATGTTGAATACACTTGGTGGAGGTGGAAACTCCGGTAATAAGTTGTTACAATTCGGGGGGTCTATCAACTCAATCGGTGCTACAATCACGCCAATGCTTGTAGGATTCCTGATGGGAGCTGAAGCTGGTAGAACAATAGAAAAGGCTAACCCTGCTCTCTTTTTGGCTTTGGGTATCTTTGCACTGGCATTTGTAGTTCTGTCGTTTGTGAAAATTCCCGAACCACATATGGAGTCTGCAGCTGAAAGAAAAGTAAAACATTCACACAGTCCGCTTTCTTTCCGTCACTTTATTTTTGGCGCAATCGCCATATTTATCTATGTAGGTATAGAAATCGGAATTCCAAGTACTGCAAACCTGTATATGACAGCTTCAGCTTCGTCTGCTAATCCGGGCCTGGGTATTGATGCCACAACTGCGGGTAGTATCGTTGGTATATATTGGTTGCTTATGCTTATCGGACGTTTAATTGGTGCGTCTGTCGGATCAAAAGTGTCCAGTAAAACGATGATGATTGTTGTTTCATCTTTGGGTCTTTTATTTATTTTATTGGCTATTTTTAGCCCTGTTTCAATCGCTATTACCTTGCCATTTATTGGTACAGTAGTGCCTGTAAGCATCCTATTCTTAGTGTTGTGTGGCTTATGTACTTCAATTATGTGGGGTGGAATCTTCAATTTGGCTGTTGAAGGATTAGGAAAATATACAGCTGCAGCTGCCGGTATCTTCATGGTAATGGTTTGTGGCGGAGGTATTGTTCCGTTGATTCAGGGATATGTATCTGATAGCTTTGGTTATATCAATAGCTATTGGGTTATGTTTGCCTGTCTGGCTTATATGATGTGGTACGCTTTGGTCGGATGTAAAAATGTAAATACAGATATTCCTGTAGAATAAGTGACTGCAACAGCAGGTTTTGAAATGATTATTCAAGACTTGTGCAGATTGATGAATCTCTGTTTGCTGTGTCATGTTCTCATTATGGTTTTATCTGAACGCATAAAACTGGAAATTCTTAACGTGTAACTAAAATAGTATTATGAAAAATTTAGAAATTGTTCGTTCTTCATTCAAATCTCATTTTGGAGTTGAAGGCTCGGTCTATTTTTATCCGGGTCGTATTAATTTAATCGGTGAGCATACCGATTATAACGGTGGATTCGTTCTGCCGGGTGCTGTTGATAAAGGAATGTTGGCCGAAATTAAAATTAATGGAACAGACAAGATTCGTGCGTATTCTATCGATCTGAATCAGTCTGCTGAGTTTGGACTAAATGAGGAGGATATCCCGGCAGAAGGTTGGGCAAAATATATCTTCGGAGTTGTGCGTGAGATTACTAAACGAGGTGGACAGTTACAGGGTTTTGATACTGTATTTACCGGCGATGTGCCTCTGGGTGCTGGTATGTCTTCGTCTGCTGCATTGGAAAGTACTTATGCTTTTGCTCTGAACGAGATGTTCAATCTTGGATTAGATAAGAAAGAGCTGGTAAAAGTTGGTCAGATGACAGAACACAACTATGTTGGTGTTAAATGCGGTATCATGGATCAGTTTGCCTCTTTGTTTGGTAAAGCCGGTCACCTGATTAAGCTGGATTGTAGCAATATGGAGTTTGAGTATGTTCCTTTTAATCCGGTTGGATACAAAGTTGTTTTACTCGATTCTGTGGTTAAACATGCTTTGGTTGGTTCACCTTACAACGAACGTCGTCTTTCTTGCGAACGTGTTGCTAAAGAAATCAACAAAAATCATCCGGCTATTGAGTTTATGTGTCAGGCCAATATGGATGAGCTTAACGAGGTTAAAGATCTGGTTAGTGCAGAAGATTTCATGCGTGCAGAGTACGCTGTAGGCGAGGCTGAGCGTTTGAGAACTGCTTGTGCAGCCATGTCTGCCGGAGACTACGAAACAGTGGGTAAAATGATGTATGGAACTCACTGGGGTATGAGTAAGCTTTACGATGTAAGCTGTGAAGAGTTAGACTTTTTAGCTACTCTTGCTGAGGAATGTGGTGTTGCAGGTAGCCGTATCATGGGTGGTGGTTTTGGTGGTTGTACTATCAATGTAGTAAAAGAAGAAGTTTACGATTCGTTTATTGCGAAAGCAAAATCTGAATTTGCTGCAAAATATGGTCACGAACCTAAAGTTTATGATGTGGTAATCGGTGACGGTTCTCGCAAAATATGTTGATTTTTTTATTATAAATACAAGAAGGGTTGGTCTTTAGATCAGCCCTTTTTTATTTTATGAATATGTCTTATCATGAATTTACTTTTCGGATCGTTTTTTATGTTCGCTCATCCCTCTGTTTTCGCAATGGTCATTAAATATATGTGAATATAACAGAATAAAAATACCTTTGTGGAAAATATTTAATATGAAAAATGATAGAATTATCTCGACCGGAAGAGGACTTGCTTATTTAATTATTGTGCTTGGCCTGATTCATGAAGTGGCAACGTTTTCGCCTTTAATAAAGGGTGGTTTATTGTGTTTAAGTTCCGAAAATCTGAATGCTATGTTGTATATGAGTCTAATGTGTGGGGCATCTTTGATTTTGAGTGGTGTTATAATTCTTTTGTTGCTTCAACAGATTGGAAAATATTTATTCATATCTACAATATTGCTTGTCATTGGATGCTTTTTGGCGATAAATGGATTTCTATCTGTTTATTTTATGTTTAATAATCCATTTGCCTGGGTTGCTTTTATTCTCAATATCTGGATGTTTTGCATCTCTGTTGTGTTGAGAAATCGATTTATGAAATCTGTTTTTAAAACAAGTATATAAGGTTTGTTTTTGTATATAGGTCGTTGTATTGATTATTAATGATTTGTTTTACACTTAAATATGAATTCTGATGGAAAAATCAATTAGTTTTATCGGAGCCGGCCGGATTACCGGTATAATATTACAAGCATTAAAAAACAAAAACATGGCGTTGAAAAACGTTTCTGTTTATGATACAAATGCTCTTGTTCTTGAACAGTTGAAGAATAGGTTTCCTGAAATCATTGTGACTGATTTAAAAACAGTATCAGAAAAAGATATTGTATTTATAGCATTACATCCTCCTGTAATTCTGGATACATTATCAGAGATAAAAGAATATGTAAATAATGAATCTGTTTTTATATCATTAGCACCCAGAATAGTCATCGACAAAATTGCAACAGTGTTATCGAACAATAATATTGTAAGATTAATTCCTAATGCAACATCTGTCATAAATGAAGGTTACAATCCGGTATGCTTTGCCCGTGAGTGTAAAGAAAAAATAGAGATACTTACTTTTTTATCTGTTTTAGGGACAACCTTCGAAACAGAAGAGTCCAAATTAGAAGCTTATGCGATTAGTTCGGCTATGCTTTCAACCTATTTTTGGTTTCAATGGTTTGAGTTGGTTGATATTGCTCAACAAATTGGATTGACAGAATCAGAAAGCAAAGATGCAATTAAGAAAACCCTGGTGGCAGCAATTAATACAGCATTTAATTCGGACATGTCTCCTGCCGAAGTACTTGATTTGATTCCTGTAAAACCAATTGGGGAAAATGAAGCGCAGATTAAAGAAATCCTGCAATCTAAATTAGTTGGTTTATATAATAAGATTAAGATCTGACTCTGATTTTTTAAGATTGTAAGTATAGCAGTCGTCAGATTCTGTATTTGTTTTCCGGTTAACATAATATATAAACGCCCCCGATTTAGTATTTACACTGAATCGGGGGCGTTTATGTTTATAGGTTTATCCGGATTATTCGCGGATGCTCAGGTTCTTTATTTCCCAGGTGGCTGATTCTGCATCGGAACAGAGGTATTTGAACGCGATTCTGAATTTATTTTTGCCCAGATATTTTGTCGGAATAGCGATATCTCCGGTCGATACAAAAGTCCAGTCGGCTCCGGTAGGATAGGTGGTGATAGTCACCTGCTCCCAGGTTGCTCCATCATCGCCGGACATCCATAGAGTGTGGTTTGTTTTTAGATTGGCAACATTTCCAAAATTCATGGTGTGTTCAAAAGATAATATTGCACTTGTTTTGCCAGAGAGGTCTATGGCTGGCGATTTCAACCAATCTTCGTTGGCGTTGTTTTTGCTAGTATATCCAGACATCTTTGCACAGTAAAATTTTGAATCCCAGCCCCATACTTGATCTCCCGACTTGCTGTCTCCTGTGTATTGTCCAAGGCTCGAAGCAAATGCTTCTGAGTAGAAAGGAGGATTGGCGGGTTTGTTACCATCCAGAGCAAAAATGGTGGGATTTTTCACACCTTTTACTCCGAAATAGGAGGTAACATCCCCGTAAATCAGAAGCTCTTTGCGCAGGTTGAGCGGATTAGAAACCAGATTGAGTGCAGTTCGCAAAGCGCCTGAAGGCAACTGCACCGGTATGCATCGGGTATAGTCTTTCTCGTCCGGATCGTCGGCCATCAATAGATTGGTTTGAATAACGAATGGAGTAGCAAATTTTGATTCTAACGTAATGTCTTTGCCGGCAGCATCCACATTGCCGACAATGTATCCCTTCACCCATTTGCCGGTGGCATCGGCTGTGGCTGTTATGATTTGCTTCACATTATATGGAGATGCCTGGGTTCCTGTTCCATTGGCCGCAGCAGTCATTCCTTCTAGTTCAAAGTTGGCACGCGAACCGCCGCCGGCCACTACCAGTCCTTTCGCATTCATGTATTTGCCGAATGTACCGTTTACCTTCAGCCATTTACCGATATTTTTCACGCTATCCACTAAATTTACTTTTGCGCGAATGGCCGAGCCCGAAGGCAATTCGAACACCAGGCATTTGGTGATGTCATTCTCATCCTTGTTGGCTGCAATTACGATGGTATTATCGAGGAATGGTGCGGTTTTTGAAATATCAGACATGCTGGTAATATTGCTAACACCCGGTTTTACAGCACCAATGATATAACCTTTTACCCATCCGGTTATATTTGCGGTTTGCTGATTGCCGGCGAATGTAACGGTAAACGGATCCGTCTGTGTGCCTGTACCTTCGCTATACGATTTGAATTTGATATCATCTTTGTCGCGGATAAGCAATTGCCAGGTGCCGCGGTAGTTCGACAGAATCCCCACCAAATCACCCACTCCTGATGGCAATGTGTCTTTGGCAAATGAGGCATAAACACTGTTATAGGCAACGATAGTACCACCACTCAGCGCGTTGATAGTACGCATGGTGGACGAACCACCTTCTGCAAAATTCTTTTTGCCTCCATCGGCGAAGTAAACGTTTTTCAAATAGACCAGTTTGCCTTTTAATGTATCTGCCAGTTGCAGGTTTTTCAATGTGTCTATTTTAGTAAATGCCTGAGGAAAACCATCCAGAAAGATATGTTTTTTGACCAATACATCAGGAATATTACCCAGTCCACCTGTTTCGGCCGGATAACCGATTTGATAGAGATAACCGTAGGTAGAAATGCTTAGTCCTTTCAGATTGATGTACACAACCTGACCGACCACGTATGTGTTTTTGAGTCCGGTTTGGTCTATTCTGATTTCGATAGCTCCTGTTGCATCCTGAATCATTATTTTTTTGTAGATATTCCCCGATGCATCGTTGGCCGTAACGCGGGCTTTAAGCACGAAGTTTTGGGTTATCTCCTTCATGGTAAGCTCTGTGGTAGCACTGCTCATTTTGAATGAATCTTTGAGCTGTTTGATGGTAATATTGGCTGCTGTTCCGTTGTACTGTGGCGCAACCACGGGTGGCAGTTCGTAGTCGTTTTGGGTGCAGGCACTCAAAAAGCCGAGAGTGACAGCCATTATCAGTACTAATTTTCCGATTGTTTTCATATCTCTTTATTTTTATTTTTTAGAATTTGTAGCTGGTGGTGAAATATAGATTTGTGCCCTGTACGTAGTAATACTTGGGTGGGAATTTGTTGATATCTCTGTTTTCGTAGTCGAATCGTCCGTTTTCGAATCCGCCGGAAATAAGATTGAGGTTGTTGAGAATGTTATTTATGCTCAGATTGAAATTGAGAGACTTCTTGTTTTTCAGGTACAAAACCTTACCAACAGATAAATCGACCAAAAATCCGTTTGGCAATTTTTCCTGACGGCTTATCTCTTCGCGCTTGGCGTTGAAAGTGTTAAGGTCTGTCTCACTGACTGCGTCGGGCCATCCGACCGGAGCAGGGGGCATCGCACCCACGGTTCTGCGCAACGGGCTGAAATCGAGATAGGTATCTGCGAAATAGCTACAACTCAAATCTACAAACCACATTTTGGGATGAAAATAGCTTAGTGTCATATTTCCTACCTTTTGCGGATTGCTGCTTATTTTAAAGTTTTGAATATAAATGGTTTGAGTTGTGTCCGGCTGGCTGCCATTTTCGTAGCTCAGCGTTCCTTTCGGATTGTTGAGGTAGCGGTAATCGGCCCATGTGCCGGCGGCAGATAACGTAAAATTTGAATTCAGTTTTACCGAAACGCCTATTTCTACACCACGATTTACCTTGTTGATTCCGGCCATTACGTGGTTGACATAGGTACGATATACATCGTGGTAGAAATTATCGAGCTCAGTCTGATCCCAGAAGTTGGTTTCGAACAAAGATATGCGTCCTTTCACTCTTCGGGTAGAAAAGGTATAGTTGATATCAGCGGATGTGTATTTTTCTGCTTTAAGTCCGCTAATTTCCGTATCCTTGATTCGGGGAGAGAGGTACGCATTGTTGGCCAGCGGAGCGAAAGAACCTGCGCCAATATTTGCAATCAGTGCATGCCGTCCATTGAAGTTGTATTCCATCGAGGCTTTGGCTGTAGGTGTAATATACCGGTGATTCTTGCCTAATCCGTAGGAGTTGAGTGGTGCCCTGCCGTTCTTCATCTTTCCATCGCGGAAGAAATTGGTGTAGGCTATTTTGGCACCGTAGCTCAGGTCCCATTTGTTCCACTTTACTTCGTGTTGTCCCCAAACGTTTCCACTATACACATGTATGTTGTAGTCGTAGCCAAATTTATCTCCTGCTTTCACCACTTTGTCGGGGTTATTGATGTCGTTTTGCGATTGGTTGCCCGAGCCGAAGTCTCTCTCTGCAAACTGATCCACATCCAGCCAATACTCACCCCCCAACAGATCCGCAATCGTCTTGTAGTGCAAGCCCTTTGTGTATCTGAATTCAACTCCGCCGGTGAGTTTGTTGTTGTTCGCCTGTGTTTTGTTGAAGGTACTGTTCATCGTAAACTCTACCTGATCGTTGTGCCGGTCTTCCAGAATGTACGGGGTAGTATTGCGCGTTCCGTTGTTGGCATTGTTGATATTGTTTCGGTAATTGATGTTATACAATTCATCCCAGTTAATTTGTCGGCGGTTGATATCATTCTTCCAGGCATCTGTGTATAGTTGTTTCAGCGATGGATCCGTCATGTAACTGGGCAGGTATCTGTAGTAGTCGGGGCGAGGATCTGCCGAGTTGTACCAGTTTAGCGAGCTGCTGCTGTATTGGTTGTAGCGGGCACCTATTCCGGTATTGAGGCGTGTTTGTTCGTTTATTTTCCAGTCGTGAGATAATACAACTGTTGGGTCAAACGATTTTACTACGCGTGCATTTCTCTTTTTGCCGTTCTGGTATCCCCAATTCGGGTTGTAGTAGTTGCTCCCCGACAAATCGTATGCTTCCTGAAAACTGGCGCCCTGTTGTCCGCGTTCGGTAGGTGCACCAAATGTTGTGAGTGACATGGTCTGTTTGGCATTGATTCTTTTGGTTGCCGAGAGATAATATCCCCACGAATTATAGAAAGTACCCTCTACTACACCTTCGTCGGCCCAGCGGCGAATAAATGCGCCGGTGAATGCCCAGCCGTTTTGCATCATTCCGGTGGAATAGGATGCACTTGCCTTGGTTTTGTAGCTGCGGTTTGTATAGGCTACAGCGGCTTTTCCTCCTGCAGCCATTTGTCCGGCGTTGGTCAGAATATTGGTAGCCCCGCCAATGTTGCCAAACGAAAAAGAGGCGCTTTCCAGGCCGTTGACTACATCGCGGTTTTTGAACAAATCATTCATACCACCCAGCATCGAGAAGTTGAAAATACCCCGTTCGCCATCGTTAAAACCAACGCCATTGATGTATGTTCTTGCGTATTCATCGTTCAGTCCACGCACATTGAAACGCATGGGGCTGAAAGAATAACCCGAAGTTTTGAGATAGACATCGTCTGAGGCGCCGTGAAGCGAAGATACATTTTGTGTTACTTTGTCGTCGTCATCTATTTGCGACTCAGTGAATACATAGGTGAGGGCATCTTCGCCTCCTGTGCCGTTTTTGATGGGTTGTTGCTTTTGGGCATTTGCCGTACTATCCCGGCGTGCTTTCTTTTGGGCATACATGCCCACGGAGTAGCACAATAGCAGCAAAATCCATAGTTTTTTTCTCATAATGTTTCTTTTAAAGAATGGAGTAATGCAAATACAATAATATTAAAAATGTATGACAAAAGCAGTTTGATTTGTTTTTCTTTTTACCTTTGCCAAAACAGAAAGATTACAAAGATAAATCTTAATTATTACAATTTTATGATTAGAAAAACTTTTTTTGTCCTGATAGCCTGCTTTGGATTATCTCTTCAGGCTCAGCAGAAGCAACTCGTTGCCTGTTCTGTTGCTTTTTATAATCTCGAAAATCTGTTTGATACCATTCCCGGCGCCAATGACACCGAATATACGCCGGATGGAGCAACCAAGTGGAATACCCAGAAATACAAAAGCAAGTTATCCAACATGGCTTTTACGATCAGTAAGCTGGGGATAGAAAAGGGGCCTGTGGGGCCGGCATTTATTGGTGTGTCGGAAATCGAAAACCGCTCTGTACTGGAGGATTTGGTGAAAGAGCCCACCATTGCATCCCGTAATTATCAGATTGTTCACTACAATTCGCCGGATACCCGTGGAATAGACGTTGGATTATTATACAATCCAAAATTATTCACTGTGGAAGCAAGTCAGAGCCGTACGCTGAAGCTGGCAGATAAGCCGACGTTCAAAACTCGTGATCAGCTGGTGGTGCGTGGTCGTATCTTTGGCGAATTATTTCACGTAGTGGTCAACCACTGGCCTTCCCGCAGAGGGGGAGAGGATAACTCATCACCATTGCGCGAGGCAGCTGCCCGATTGACCCGTGCAATTGTAGATTCGGTGCAGACGGCATTTCCCGAAACAAAAATTATTGTAATGGGTGACCTCAATGACGACCCTTTCAACAAAAGTCTGACTGACGAACTTCGCGCTGTGAAGGATGCCAAAGATGCGACAAACGGCAATCTGTATAATCCATTCTGGGCTATTCTCGATAGCGGAATTGGCTCATTGGCTTACAAGGGGCAATGGAATTTGTTTGATCAGATTATTATCAATGATAAATTGATAGGCAAAGACAGATCTTCTCTGAAGTTCTGGAATGCAGAGGTGTTCAACCGCGATTTTCTGAAACAGGAGGAGGGACAGTACAAGGGATACCCCAAACGAACACATGCCGGTGGGGTTTGGCTCAATGGATATAGCGACCATTTTCCTACACTGATTTATCTGGTCAAAGAGAAGTGAAAAAGTGAATGTCACTTTAGAGCTGAATTAATAGAGTAGCTTCAATTTGCATTTTTGCTAAAAATAAGAGTCTGAATTATCCAATTCAGGCTCTTTTTCGTTTTGGCATTGTGAAAAAAACTATCTTTGCATAAATTTTCTTTTAACAATTCAGCTCATGTTTCTTCTTGAAAATATCTATCCCAATCTGCTTTGGATAGCATTGGCTTTTTTTTCTGTTTTTTTGGTCATTCAGCTCAGTTACTTCTTATTTTTGTACAGGAGAATAGTTGTTCTGGCAAGGAAAATCAGGACTGAAATGTCCGGTGGTGTGGACACCTGCGAACCGGTCTCTGTGATCGTATATGCCTGTAACGATGCTGATAATCTGAGCCAATATTTGCCTCAGATACTGAATCAAGATTATCCTGTTTTTGAGGTCATTGTAGTAAACGATGGTTCTACCGACGAAACCAAAGATTTGCTGACAGCACTCGAAGCGCAATATCCGCACCTTTATCAGACCTATATTCCAGAGGGAGCCAAAAATCACAGCCGTCGAAAGCTGGCCATGACTGTGGGAATTAAAGCGGCCAAATACGATTGGATTTTGAGCACTGAGGCGCATTGTGCCGTGTCGGGAAATCAGTGGATCAGACGTGTTGCGCGCAATTTTACACCCAATACTCAAATCGTTTTGCTGTATGCATCTTACGTTTTTCCAAAAGCATTCGGTTCGACCTTCAAAGCATTGGATAATCTCTGTTTCAGTATGCGCTATCTATCAATGGCTGATGCGGGAAAACCATTCATGGGTGTTCGTCGCAATCTGGCTTATCGAAAAGAGCTGTTTTTCAAAAATAGTGGTTATTCGGGACATGTTGATTTGCGCGATGGAGACGTTGTTGTCTTTATTATTAAGGTATGTAACTA
>CAZHNZ010000107.1:0-14246 GCA_964534355.1 uncultured Parabacteroides sp. | reverse complement strand
TGAAATAGCATTTAAATCGACAAAATGATTACACATCAGGGTATTGATAATGTCGCGACACACCTTATCCCGAAAAGTAAGCTGATACCCTTTGTCGGCAGCCAGACCGCTGTTTTCGACCGCCTCCATGTAGGCCACGGTCGGTTTCAGGTTTTGTATATAGGCATTGTCGAGCTGCGAAATGGCTGTAGAACCAAAGGCATAAACCTGTCCGGTATGCTTTTTGACACAATAGCCCATAAAATTGCGGTGCAGGGTACGGCTATCGAGAGCTTTGGCCATCTCATCGTCGGGACGGGCAAAATGGTCGAGTCCGATGGGCACATATCCGGCTTCGGTAATGAGGTCGAAGGCGCAACTAAATATATCGAGTTTCTGCTCCGCAGCCGGAATGGTATAGGCTTCGAGTACTTTCTGCGCCTCTTTTACCCACGGCACGTGAGCGTACGAAAAGGTGACAATACGATCGGGCGAAACAGCCAGCGCCTGCCGGATAGTCTCGCTAAAGCTCTCTGTGGTTTGCCCCGGCAGTCCATAGACAAAGTCGAGGTTTACGGTCATGCTTTTCGACTTCATATAGGCGGCAATCTCCCCTACCGGCAATTTCGAAGGTTTGCGGTTGATAATATCCAGCACCTTTGGATTAAAATCCTGCACCCCGATGCTGATTCGATTGATACCCATCGCCGCCAGTTCGTCCACCTGAGTGTAGGTGAGATAGGCCGGGTTGCACTCCATAGCCACATCGGCTCCGGCATCGATGGTAAACTGAGAGCGAACCAGATTCATCACCGTGGCTATCTCTTTGAGCGAAACGGCATTGGGCGTTCCCCCGCCCCAGTGTATCTGCGTCACCACGCGCGATTTGTCCAGATGCTCCGAAACGGTGAGAAACTCTTTGCGAAGTGCCTCAAAATAGCGGTGAACAAATGTTTTGTTGCGCATTAAATCGGTATTGCAACCACAGAAATGGCACAACTGCGGACAAAACGGCACATGAAAATAGAAGGATAAGTTGCGTGGTTCGGCTCCGTTCGAGAGATTTATCTGCGAAAGGTATTCTCCGGCAGTGAACCCGCTATTAAAGAAGTTAGCCGGCGGATAGCTTGTGTATCGCGGACCAGGCTTATCGTATTTTTGAATTAGTTTGGTATTGTAGAGCATTTTTTAGTTACGAGTTAC
The DNA here is from genome assembly GCA_964534355.1 of uncultured Parabacteroides sp. Lineage (GTDB taxonomy): Bacteria > Bacteroidota > Bacteroidia > Bacteroidales > UBA7332 > CAXXIC01. The sequence continues at coordinate 13,064 of CAZHNZ010000107.1, read as the reverse complement.
GGGTTACGGGTAGGGGCTGCCCTTGTGGCTGCCCGTTAACGGGTAAACGAGTAGACAAGTAGACGGGTAAATAAAACTCAGTGCAACTCATCTTTTTTCTCATTTTTATCTCAGTGTAATTTATTTTAGTTACGGGTTACGAGTTACAGGTTACAAGTAGACGGGTAGACGAGTAGACAAGTAAACGGGTGATTGGGTTTTAACTTAAAACTTATAACTTAAAACCTAAAACTTAGAACCCTCATCTTTGTACAAGGAAAACGAAGCAACAAAGACCGCCAAAGCAATCAAAGCCTCCACCGCAAAAAGGTTGAAGAACCCGATATGATCGGCCAGTTTACCGCATCCCATAGCCAGTATTATCCCCATCAAATGGGTAATCACAATTTGAAGTGAATAGTCCGTCCCCTCTTTCCCGGGTCTTACCTTCTCCATCGAAATGGTGTAAATAACCACCGACGACATGGAATAGGCCAGCCACAACGAAACCAGACCCACATAGATAAGCCACAAAACAGGCGAAGCAGCCACCCCTACAAACAGCAATGCCACCAACAAATTCAACAGCGCAAACAGCCTCAACGACCGTTTTGAACCCATGCGGCGAACCACAAATCCGCCCAGAAATGCACCCAGAGCACCCCACGCTGTGCCAAAAATACCCACCATAAAACCGATCTGTTTGAGATCAAATTTCAAATCGACCAGATAGGGTTTGAGCAGAGAGAGTGTTCCCAAAATTCCGCTGTAATAGACCACCAGCAAAAGTGTTCGGCGACCCATCCCCTTTTGTTTGAAAAAAGTGATAATATCGCCATAAGAGACTTTCGCTTCAACCGACTGAAATTCGGATTTTGCCGACTTACGCACAAACAACGACAACGGAAGAAGTGCAACCAGCACAAAGCCAGCCAGGGCAAACATCACCCATTGCCATCCTGTGGCGGCATAGAGTATCAGCAAAAATCCGCTTCCCAATAGTGTTCCCATAAAATTACCCATCGACTGCATACTGTTGCCAAAGGGGCGTTGCTCTTTTTTCAGAATACGGATAGCCAGCGCATCCGATGCAATATCCTGCGTGGCCGAAAAGGTGATTGCCAACACCATCAACACCACAATCAGATTGAAATCGACTTTCAGACTAAAAAACGAAATGGCCAGAATGGTGAGTGCATAAAATATTTCGGAACCAACGATCCACCGCTTGTAGTGCAGATGCGACGATGAATTTTTGTCCACCAACGGCGCCCAAAGGAATTTGAGTATCCAGGGAATCTTGATTAGTTGTATCAGACCAATGCTTGCCAGCGAAAATTTCTCCATCCGCATGATAATGGGCAAAACGGTCGAAAAAAAACTCATGGGGACAGACTGTGCGATGTAGAGAGCAAACAGGGTGGAATATTTTTCGTACGGTTTCATCAGTTTGTGTAATTATTATATTTTGCAAAAATACAAAAAAAAGAGAGGCACCTCATCTTTTGGCGCCTCTCTTTTCGGTTACTTTGCTATCTTTCTGTATCAAAATCCGGCACGCAGGGTCACACCAAATGTGGCGGGAACACCCTGCTGACCATACCATTTGGTTACGCCGCCCACCAAAGCCGACGAGAATGAGTAAGGATGATACTTTGTATCCAGCATATTTTTGCCCCATACCTCAGCTTCGAACCAGGGGAATTCGAATGTAAGCTGCTGATTGAGCAGTGTATAAGGTTTCTCAGACTGAGAGTTGGCATCGTTCCAATATATCTTTCCAATGCCCTGAAAGGTGGTGTTCAGCCTTACTGATTTCAGAATATTTGAGCGCAGCGGCACCCGCATTATCGAATATACAGAGTAGGTGTTGCGCGGTACATAAGGCAAATAATTACCATTGAAGTTATCCGGTTTGTTTTTATCGGGCTGATAATCTGTAAACTTAGCTTGTGTCAGACCAAGACTACCTCCCAATGAAAAGGATTCGCACGGGCGATAGATAATTTCGGCCTCAACACCTTTGCTGACAGAGCTACCGGCATTGCGGTAAAGATATCCGGTACCACCCACCACTTTCTGACTGATTTGCTGATCTTTCCAGTCTATAAAGAAGGCATTCAGATTGGTAATCAATCTTTTATCAAAGAAACTACCTTTGAATCCAATCTCGTAGTTCCACGAATATTCGGGTTTATAAGTCAGCTCATCGGGTGTGGTGAACGAAATATTAAATCCACCACCTTTGTATCCTTTGCTGATTACTCCATACAGAGAGGTGTTTTTGCTTGTTTTGAAACGGGCAGAGAAGCGCGGCATCCATTGCGAAAAATCAGATTTGTAGGTCGTATCTGCCTTCACTTTTATTGAATTGTTGGTGCCGTACACATCGTATTTGTAGGCCAGTTCGTTGTGCTCAAAGTCGTATCGGATTCCGGCAGACAAATCAATAAAACCAAGCAAATTCTTCAACGAAGCCTGTCCGTAGCCTGCCAAACCCTGATTGAGCTCAGTGTTGTATTTGTCGTAATTGGGGGCTTTCGACGGATTAAAGGTTCCCAAACGGGTATTGAGCGTACGGGCTGCCTCCTGACTAAATCCAAAAAAGCCACCGGATAATTCGAAATGTTTCAGGTTGACGGTAGAGACATTCAACTCCTGCGAATACATGTGCTGATTGGTTTTCTGAGTAACCTGATAAAAATCGAGCGACGAAAAGTCCTGATCCACATCCTGATTGTCGTCCAGATACTGAAAGCTTGACACAGATGATAGTTTGATATTTTTCAGGTTATAGCCCACAGACAGACTGTTGTCGAGCACCTTGCGTGTGTATTGACCTTTGCCGTTGTAGCTGATATTTGCTTTTCCGGTAGAGTCGAGCACACCGTATGGATATCCATTCTCGTGACTGCTTTCGCCACCTACCTTGTAAACCATCTCCAGTTGTTTTACCGGCGTAAAGCGAAGTTTAACAGAGCCGTTATAGGTTTCATCATCGCCAATCTTTTTGTTGGTAAAGCTATTGGTGAAATACCCGTCTCTTTTGGTATAACCAGCCGAGACGAGCATCGCCAATTTGTCTAGGATCAATGGTTGATTGCGGGTAATTCTATAACGTTGCAGGTTGTAATTGCCAAAATCGACTGAGAAATCGGTACGGGGTGTGTTGTTGGGCTGACGGGTCACCACATTAATAATACCGCCCATCGTATTGCGACCATAGATTGTGCCCTGCGGACCTCGAAGCACCTCTATACGCTCCACATCTACAAAGTCGAACACAAAAGCCCCCTTTTCGAAGTACGGAACATTGTCTACATAAAGTCCGATAGAGGGATTGCTGATGCGCGAACCAATACCCCGGATATAGACGGGTGCCGTAAGCTTTGAACCATATTCGGGCATAAAGAAATTGGGCACAATAGCCGTCAGATTTCGAATAGAGGTCATCTTCTTCTGCTCAATCTGTTTGGCTCCTACATAGGTAACAGCCACCGGCATATCGGCCAGTCTGAGATTTTGTTTTCCGGCCTTCACCACCACTTCGTTCAACGAAATTTCTCTCACACGGGTGGTGTCCCGTTTCATAGTCTCCGCACTCAGATTGCCTGCGGGCATATTGACCAACAGGCAAGCCATAAATGTAGAGAAAAGGGTCATTTTTTTGTTCATGATAACAGCTGATTTTTATCTGTAAGATGTGTTCAATTTTGATTGTGCAAAGGAACAACAAATAAAAACAGCAAAAAATCCCCATTTGTAGGGATAAAGCAAAAAAAAAGAGATTCGCCCGGTAATAGCTTACCTGAAACGAATCTCTTTTATTGAATATCTGATTTATAAATCACATGTGTTTCTTCAAATAACTAATTTCACGTTCAATGAGTAAAAAGAGTCTTTGAGCTTCCAGCTTATCATATCGGGGAAGAAATTCCAGCTCTTTACCCAAATCGCCCAGCTTATTGCAGGTTAGAGTATAAGAAGAACCCTTAATGTTGTGCCCAACCCGTTTTAGTTTATCAAAATCTTCACTATCAATCGCTTCCTGAATTGTATTCAAATATTCCTGAAACGAGTTAAAAACGGTCTCTTTGAGCTCTTCAAGCAACGACAAATCACCGGCAAACATATTGATCAGATACTGCTTATTCAGATGCATATCTTCTGATTCTTCAGCTATCCTTTCGTCTGCCAGCAATACGTTCTCTTTGTTCAAAAGCCATTTGTCAAATGTTTTCCGAATGGTCTCTTCCACTACCGGCTTCGTCACATAATCATTCATGCCGGCTGCTTCACAACGTTCCCTTTCACCAACCACTGTTCCGGCTGTTAATGCGATAATAGGCACCGTAATTCCGATTGCATCTTCATAGTTTCGTATTTCTTTCGAAGCCTGATAACCATTTTTTACCGGCATCTGAATATCCATCAACACAATATCCGGATTACAATCTTTATACTTCACCACCCCTTCTTCACCATTAGATGCTTTGTAAACTGTCGCTTTGGGTAAAATTTTCTGTATAATTGCAGTCGCCAGCATCATATTGGTAGCATTGTCCTCTACAACCAACACTTTGTATTCCTTCAGTTCGTTTCCTGCCGAATCCATCACGTGGGGCAGGTCTTGTTTCTGGACGGGTTTCTCAACTTTATTTACCTGCGAAAGAGATTTAACCAGTTGAGTCATTTTTACCGGTTTCATCATAGTATGGCGCACACCTAACGACGCACATTCTTTAAAAATATTATTATCATCAGATGAACTATGCAGAAAAATAATTGGTTGCTCTTCGTTTGGAATATTCATCTTCTGACGGATATACCGGATAACCTCAATGCCATTCATCATTGGCATGTTGTAGTCCATTATAATGACGTCGTAATCGTTTTTCAGACCAATCTTTGTTAATGCCTCAATACCATCGCAAGCCATCTCGGTTTCAATATTGAATGGCAACAACATATCCCTGATAATCACCCGGTTATTCACATTATCATCCACCACCAGAATCCGACTAATTCCGGAAATATCCGCATTTTCCTCCGGTTCTCCTTCCATACACCTCAAATCTACAGAAAAGTAGAAAGTACTTCCCGCATTTGGTTTACTTCTGAGCTCCAGTTTTGCACCCATCATCTCTACAAGACTATTGGATATCGTTAACCCCAACCCGGTGCCTCCATATTTTCGGGTAGTTGCAGTATCTGCCTGAGAGAATGATTCAAAAATCTTCTTTTGTTTCTCAAATGGGATTCCAATTCCGGTATCCCTTACAGAGAATGTAAACCGGCGTTTTCCATCCGGAAGCTCACCGGGCTCAACCTCTACTTTCACCTCAACTTCTCCCTTTTCGGTAAATTTCATGGCATTACCCAATAAGTTGACCACAACCTGCCTCAACCGGACAGAATCTGTTTCGATAAAACGGGGTGTATCGGGTTGAATATTGAGCAACAATTCGATGTGTTTTTCGTGTGCTTTGTGCTTCAACACGTCCCCTATTTGCTCTATTAATTCTATGATATCTGTTTTTTCGTAGTTCAATTCAAGTTTCCCGGCTTCAATTTTAGAGAAATCCAAAATATCATTCAACAAATCGAGCAGCGAATTAGCCGAGTTGTATACCGTTTGCATATAGTGCATTTGCGAGTCGTTCAACTCTGTTTTCATCAACAGATCCGAAAAACCGATAACCCCATTCAAGGGTGTTCTTATTTCGTGACTCATATTGGCCAGAAACTCCGACTTTGCTTTGTTGGCAATTTCGGCGGCTTCTTTGGACTTTTGCATATCTGCCTCTGCCTGTTTAAGCTCTGTTATATCTACAAATGATTCAATCAGGCATTTTCGTCCGTTAAAAAGCGAGTGTACAACAGATTTCAAAATAGGTATTTGATGACCGTCTTTGTCTATTAGTATTTTTTCGGTCGATGACAAATTAGTCTCTTCATTTGATAATGTACAATTTCCACACAATGTTGGACAAATAAAACCATGACAAACCTTTCCGATTATTTCTTCTTTTGTGGCTTTATACATGCGGGCACCTTTTTTATTGATAAAAAGGATTTCGTGAGTTTCCAGATCAATTATTGTTACCCCCACATCCTGCGAATCGAGTATTTCACTCAAATAATCGCTATATTCCCGAAGCGTTGACTCCATTAATTTATGTTCGTCAATCAACCTAATCAGGCAATCCAATAAGTGTTCTGTATCATTACTATTCAGCAAACTGATAAATTTCGGATCATCGGGCTTGAGCGAAATAATGCCTGACTTTATCTTCTGAATGAGTTCTTTCCACTCATCGCTGTGTTTTTTCTGTATCTGATAAGCTTCTCTGAGTTCGGTAGAACTAATCTCCAACGATTGTTGAATCATCCGGGCGTCCTGATCGAAGCCATCGTATGACTCATTCACAAGTTCAAGCAACCGAACTATTTCATCCGGTTGATTATCCAAAGAACCCAGAGTTCTTTTTATCTGTCGGGCTAATAGTTTATTCATGTATCAATTCTTTTATCAGGGTTATAGTCATTGTTTGATTATGCAACTCACAATCCAGCTCAAAAGGTTTTGTCGGACAGATTTCACCGTACGAATAAAATCCCGTTATCGTAGCCTGCCCACCTATCTGATCCGTTACACTCTCTATCTCTTCTTCGGTACGTTGTTTTAAAACCAGCTTTCGACCTACACAACTAATCAGGATTGCCAAATCCGGCTCTGTCCCGGTCAGACTTTCCATTGCCATTTCGGCAGCTCCGGTAGCCCCGTCAATCAGTTTCTCATTTCCGGCATTCATCAGCCGAACATAATCTCCTTCGGGTATATCTCCGGCAAATGTCATACTTCCATCCGTTTCATTTACAGAAAGAATAGTTCGAACCAACGACGTATCATTGTTCTTGCCCCGAAGACTAAGTGGAAACAGCAGAGCTGAAGAGGGTAACTGTGCCGCATAATCGCCCAAATATTTTTTATACAATTGTAACGCCGGCTGACCATCCAGTTCATACAAAATATTTCCTTTGGCTCTTGTCACCTGCCTGTCGACCCCGAATGTACTCCATCCACCCTGCGAACCATAACCAATTTTCAGGTGGTCACCATAAAAACCGATAGCCAATACTATTTTCTCTGCACCGGCGGCATTGTTTACAACCACTGTTTCCAAAAACGCAGCCTCATCACCGGCCAAACCACCGGTAACAGATACCTTTCCCGCCAACGATTCCTTCAAACCTTTGGTCAGCTCACTCCCGTTTATGTGTAATCCATCGGAAATCACCAACACATGAATCAAATCTTCACGAAGCAGTGCTTTTCCTAATTTCTCTCCTATATAGAAACTATCTTCCGGATTCTCAATTTTTTCTGATGCAATCCGGAACAATCCCTTCTCGAAAAAAACTGCTGTAGAGACAATACTTTTCTCTAAAACCTCAGTATTGAATATTTCACCCGATGTAGAACATCCCACCAGGTGCGCCTTAGGGTACTTTTGCTTTATCTCTTCTATTCTGTTGCTATTTTTCAGTAATTCTCTGTTACCAAACAAAAATACCAACTGTGCTACCTCTGAAATACCTGAGTCCGATTTTTGCACCCATCCCTTCGTGTTATAAATCCATTGCTCTGTTTTCATCTTTGTATGTTTTTTAAGAATAATTTCAGGCCAATTTTTAAATATAAACAACTCTTACATTGTAATAGTTTCATTTTTGCACTCAATATGCGAATATAGACATATTATTTATAAAAACAAAACTTTTTTTTGTAAAGAATACTCTTTGCATCAATAATACCAATATTTAGTTGTAAAAAAATTACAATTACTATCCTAACCCAGCTTACCTTAATCTTGGATTTGCTGTCAAACCCCACTTGGAGGGGTGGGGATAAATAGGACAATAACGTAACAAAACCAACCGATTAGAACCCAACAAAAGCTATAATTAATAAAAAAAACCTATCTTTGCAAACATTGTAACGCGTATCACTAAAATACCTAAAACTAAAAAAAATGAAAAAGAGAATTTTTGCTATTATGATTTGCGCTGTTGTTTTCATCAACATCCAGGCTCAAGCCAAAAAAGAATCCGTAATTGAACTATTCAATCTAATGCAGCAAAACGAGATGCTCGACAAAACTTTCAGCAACATTATCGAACCGCTTAAAAACCAGATTGGCAAATCGGGAAAAGATGAAGCTACGATTCAGAAAAGCAAAGCTGCCATTGAAAAAGTAATGAGCGTAAGCAAAGAAATCGTGAAAGATATCTTAAATAACGAGATGGTCGCTATTTATCAAAAATACTTCACAGAAAAGGACATTAAAAATATGATCGCTTTTTACAAAACTCCTACGGGAAAAAAATTCATTCAAATGACACCCGATATACAAAAAGAGATGATGCAGATTATGTTTGAAAAATACATACCAAAACTGCAGGAAACTATGAAAAATGAAATGGCAAAATAAATCAAACAACCGGAAATTTACTCTAATGCATTTCCATCACACTGTTTTTAAGCTATATAAAAAAAGAGACACCCCACATCGGGAGTGTCTCTTTTTTTATATGATTATCTGATCCTCTGTCAGAGAATTACTTTTTTACTCAAATTACCTACTTTTACAATGTAGATGCCTTTTGTCAGTTTTGAAAGATCGTACGTAGATGTACTTATTAATCCCTGATTAACTTTTTTGCCTAACGCATTGTAAACTTCTACTTTTGTTCCTGCCGGAATATTCTCAGTACAAAGCGTTTTGTTTGTGGTGTAAAATTTTATTTGCTGTTTTGTTGAACTAAAACCAGCTGTTGACTTTGTACCAAACCAAACATCATCAACATAAATCTTAGCAGAATTATAAAAACGTAATTCTAACTGAACTGTTCCTGCACCTGTTGGTGGATTTAGCTCAATAATTTTTTGAATCCAAACACCCTTATTATCTGTAGGTAAATAAGAAGCAGCATCACCATTTTGTAAATCTTTCGAATTCAAATTTGAATTCGATGATCCGTCTGGGTTATTCCAATATCCCCAATATCTCATTGCTTTTGCATTTGTACTAGTGGAATCAACATAATACCAAAATGAATAGACATAATCTTTTAATGAATCAACAACTACTTTCGTAGAAAAAACAATTTTAGCTGTACCTGAAGTACCTTTATGTTCAGACAATAAAGACATCAGGCCAGTTTTTGATTTATTAGACGGTGCAAATTTCTGACCTGTTGCTTTTGTTAAAGTCCAATTATCGGGAACAGTATCCTTCCAACTTTCAAAACCACCATTATTCAGCAAATTCTGTCCAAAACCACTAAAAGCACCAGCCATAAAGGCCAAAAGAAGAGTAAATTTTCTCATAATGTTCAAGTTTAAGTAATTACATAAAATCTATAGATGCAAAGGTAAAAAATTATTTTAGAATTATTGTATTTTGACTGTTAAAATACACACATCAGGAATGCAAAAAAAGCCGCTGAACTTACGTAACAGCGGCTTTGGGGTAAGAGTAGATACTCTATTTAGAAGAGAGATTGTCCCGGTCGTGCAACCCTTTGTAAATATAAAAAACAGAAGATGAGAGCAACGAAAGCCCTAACGAAATATAAAAAGGCCCCTTCAAATCTTTGGGTATAAGCCCGAATTTGCCACTAATAATGCCCATCGAAATCATAAATGCCATCATCAGATAGCCCCTCAGACTCATGAAATGTAGAAATCCGAAACGACGACCGGGCAAATCAACGATCCGTTGATAATACCTCCGGCACACCTTCAGAAAAACAAACAGAAAAAAGGGTACCGCACCGGCTACACCCAATATATAATCGATGCTACGGTGCACCAAATCGTTTTCGATGTTAATTATCCCGATAGATAATATTCTGTACGCCGCACTCCCCCACAGCAAAGCAACCAAAGCGACCAGTACGCTTTTGGACACTTTGACATGCAGTATATTCAGGATTTTTCTCATCTGATGTTTAAGGAATTAACTGTTCTGCCGCCAGCTTACCGGCTCTGAGTGCTGCCTGATTGGCCAACACTACAGCTTCTCCTTTGCGACCAAAGATACGGGAAATCCCGGCTTCTATCTGCTCGAGTGGCATATCGAGAAACGGCAGTGAGGCTCCTAAAAGCACCATATTGGCGGAGCGGACAGAGCCGGCTGTTTTTGCGATTTCATCTACATTAAGCACTATTCTGCGCGGTAACTTGTTGATTTCTGCCAATATAGATTCCATTTCGGGATAATTGCCTATGTTTATAAACGGCTGAGAATTGGTGATTAACCACCCGCCTTCGCTGAGGTAGGGCAAATAACGAAGTGCCTCCATGGGTTCGAGTGAGATTATTAAATCTGCTTTACCCAAAGGGATGAGATCCGAAGAGATGGGAGCATCGGATACCCTGAGATTGGATTGAACATCTCCCCCACGCTGACTCATACCGTGCACTTCGGCCTGTTTTATGTTATAATTGTTTGCCAATGCTGCTTCGCCAATAACGGCGGCGATAGACAAAATACCCTGTCCGCCCACACCGGCTAATATAATATCTGCTTTCATAGATCTGTCTGAATTATTTTTTTTTACGTTTCAAGGTCTGGATACACTCACGTCGGGGAATGATGACCGACACACCCGGAGAGGCAACCTCTTCGCGGATGACCTGCATCATTTCGTTGTAATTTTTTCGCAATGGCTCAAATACACGTATATGATCTGCCGCCACTCCTACCCCACGGCAAATATCTTCAATCTTTCCCGTGCCTGCCGAGTCCTGACCACCGGTCATGGCCGTAGTTTCGTTGTCGAGAATAATAACAGTGATATTAGATTCTGCATTCACGGCATCCAGCAATCCGGTAATACCCGAATGGGTAAAAGTAGAATCGCCCAATACGGCTACCGCCGGAAAGAGGCCGGCATCTGAGGCTCCCTTGGCCATGGTAATGGATGCACCCATATCTACACAGGTATGAATAGACCGAAAGGGTGGCAATGCGCCCAGTGTGTAACAGCCTATATCGCTAAATATGCGATGCGATGTCGGATAATCATTTTGCATCACCTCTTGCAGTGCTTCGTACAAATCGCGGTGACCGCAACCCTGACACAATTGTGGCGGACGACCAACCAATACCTCAGGCTTCTCGTAAACCGACGCTGATGCGATACCCAAAGCACGCCCCACGCTATCCGGATTGAGCTCGCCATCGCGCGACAAGGTTCCATCCAGTCGGCCTTTCACCTTAACACCAAGCCCGAGCAATCCCTTGATTTGTTCCTCTACAAATGGATAACCATCTTCGAGAACTAAAATCTCGTCGCAATCAGCCACAATCCGGGCGACAAGCTGTTTCGGCAACGGATATTGTGAGATTTTCAACACCGGAAAAGATGCGCCTGCCGGGAAATGTTCCATCAGGTAGTTGTAACCAATACCACAGGCTATCACGCCCATTCTCTTATCTTTGCCATCGGTATATCTGTTATAGACCGATTCCAGAGCCATTTGTTCAAAAAGATCCTGCTCCTGAATGAGCTGCTTGAAACGCACCCGGGCATTGGCCGGCAACAAAACCCACTTCCGCCAGTCGTCGGATGGGTTTAGCTCGTTTTGTGGTTTTTGAGGGAGTGTTTCCACGCCGGCACGAGAGTGCGCCAGGCGGGTTGTAATGCGTAACAAAACGGGAATACCCAGTTTTTCGGAAAGTTCAAAACCGGAATAGACCATATCGTATGCCTCCTGCTGACTTGAGGGCTCGAGTGTAGGCACAAAAGAAAACTTCCCGTAAAAGCGCGAATCCTGTTCGTTCTGAGAGGAGTGCATAGATGGATCATCAGCTGCGAGGACAATTAGTCCGCCATTTACGCCCGTCATTCCGGCATTTACAAAAGCATCGGCGGCCACATTGAGCCCCACGTGTTTCATGCAAACCAACGCGCGCTTTCCGGCAAACGACATACCAAGTGCAGCCTCCATAGCCGTCTTTTCGTTTGTAGCCCAACGGCTCTGAATGCCCCGTTCTGTGGCAACTTTCGATTGTTGAATGTATTCTGTAATTTCGGTAGAAGGAGTTCCCGGATAGGCATAGACGCCCGACATTCCGGCATCGATGGCTGCTTGCGCAATCGCCTCATCTCCTAAAAGTAATTTTTTCATGAGTTATATATTAAATTCAAAATAATAGTCTCTGACTGCTCTGCATTAAAGCCGACAAATTTAAACATTTTCATTTAATTTATTCCGATTTAAAACAAAAAAAAAGACCTGCCGGCTTAGTTGCGACAAGTCTTTTTTTATAAATTTACCGGTAAAACTTATTTGACCGGAATCTTATCAATTCTTAATTGGTGACGGCCTCCTTCAAAAGAGGTATTCAGAAACGTATCTGTTATAAACATAGCCTCTTCTTTCGATACAAACCGACCGGGCATAACGCAAATATTGGCATCGTTGTGCATCCGTATCAATCGGGCGATTTCCACACTCCAGCAAAGACCGGCACGTATTCCCTGGTGTTTATTCAATGTAATGGCAATTCCATTACCCGTGCCACAAATAGCAATTCCGGGATACACCTCGCCATTCTCCACCGCCAGAGCTAAAGGATGAGCACAATCGGGATAGTCGCAACTATCAGCCGAATGAGTTCCAAAATCTCTGACACCTATTTTCTTTTGCTTAAATACCTCAAGCAAATATTGCTTCAACTCATATCCTGCATGATCACAGGCAATTCCGATAGGTGTTCCGTTTTTTATAATGTTCATATCTGGCAAAATCTTTGTTTAGAGCGGCAAAAGTAATGAAAATATATATTCTGCACAAATTTTACAAGTGGGAGTCTTTTTTAAAGAATGCTTTCTGTCCTATTTCACCACCCATTTTTTACACCCAACGGTCTTTCCATCAATCAGCAAACGTATCAGATAAACGCCACGGTTGAGATTGTATTGAGTGAGATTAAATGTATGCCGTCTGGCCGTTAACCGCAAATCAGATGCAATGTTGAATACCGGTGCACCACAGACAGACAACACCT
>CAZHNZ010000106.1:0-14282 GCA_964534355.1 uncultured Parabacteroides sp. | reverse complement strand
GTTAAAAAACATAACCCGCTGACAGGTCGAATGTTTAGGTTGGAAGTTGTAGGTTTGGTGGGTGGAATGGGGTTGCTTTTGATTCTATATAATAGGTACGCGCGTACTTGTAATCTGAGCTCTTATTGTTTGGTGGGGATTCCGGATATGTTTTTTATTTCTCTGTGGAAAAATAAAAAAATCATGAGGGGCACTGTGTGTGTGTGTGTTGTCTGAATGTTGGTTTTATGGGTAAAAGAAATACAGCTGACAAGGTTTTGTTTGTGCGGATTTTGTTGGTTGAGGGATTGCATTTGACCGAAGGATGTGAAAAAAAAACGATTATTGCGTGGATGAAGGCGACGATATGAGGGAGTAACTTCAGCGGCAGGGAAGTAGCGGATAGCCCGCAGCCGGCCACTATTGCCCGAATATGAGACAACGGTGAACCGGCGAGGACTATGAGCGGATAGCCCGGCCCGAGTGAGCGAGGGGCCGCCCTGATGAAAAACAGAGAACTATATATCGTTTAAAGATGTGACAAATTGAGCATCACGTTGGCCGGCGGACGCTGATGGGCGAGTTCGTTGGCCATAAACTGCATGTAGGGGGCGACGTGGTCGAAGTAGTGTTTGAGGCCACGGCAGAGGTAATTTTGGGCAGGCTCGCCGGGTCCGATGTTGAGAATGCGGTTTTTGGGACATTCACCGTTGCAGAGGCGAAGGTGCGGGCACTGCCGGCAAACGGACGAAAGATTATCGCGCTTGTCGTTTCCAAACCGGATTTGCTCGGGTGAAAGCATCATTTGGGTAATGGTTTGTTGCCGGATGTTGCCCCGCTTGTATTCGGGGAAGACGAAGTGGTCGCAGGCGAAAAGGTCGCCGTTGGCTTCGAGTGCAGCGGCGTGGCCACAGGTTTGAGCGAATATGCAGGTGCCGGGGTTGGCTCCAACATATCCGGCGAGAGTGTTGTCGAAGGTGGTGACGAAGGTTTGACCGACATCGGTACGCACCCACTCATCGAAAATGGTGGTGAGGAACTTTCCGTAACCGAGCGCATCGACCGACCACGGGGTAAGTTTGCCTTCGTGGTTGTCGGGCGCGGTAAGCAGTCCGGTGGCGGCATCGAGTCGTTCGACCACAGGCGAAAACTGGATGTAGCGCGCACCGGTGGATTTGAAAAAACGATAGACTTCGAGCGGAAAACGCACATTGTATGCGTTGACCACCGAGAGAATATTGAACTCTACGCCGTGTTTGATCAGCAGGTCGATACCCCGCATGGTGAGTTCGAAAGAGCCTTCGCCGGATTTGTTTTTGCGGTAATGGTCGTGGCAATGTTGAGGCCCATCGATGGAAATGCCGATAAGGAAGTTGTTCTCTTTAAAGAAACGACACCATTCGTCGTTGAGCAGTGTGCCGTTGGTTTGCAGCACATTGTCGATCTGACGACCGTCTGCGTATTTTCGCTGGTAGCTGAGTGCACGCCGGAAGAAATCGATGCCCGACAGTGTGGCTTCGCCTCCGTGCCAGGTGAAGAGCACAGTGTTGACGGGCTGTGCAAGAATGTATTGCCGGGTGAATTCTTCGAGTATATCGTCTGACATGCGGGGTGAGCTACCCCGGGGTCTGAGTTTCTCTTTATCGAGATAGTAGCAGTAGTCGCACCGAAGATTACAGGCTGCTCCGGTGGACTTGGTCATGACATAGACCGGGTATTTGAGGGGATTAAATTGGATTGTTTTTTTCATTGAAAAAAGGCGGAAAAGTAATTTGCTTATTTTTGCTCTGACAAAAGTAGCTAATTTATCCTTCTCCTACCTGCAATTTGACGAAGATTGTCGATAATGAAATAATTTCATCGCTTATTCTTTTGTATTTCAAACAGATAGCTTGTGTTTGTACAAATTTACACCCGCACTATAAAATTGTACAAAATGTGAATAAGTCGTTCATTTAAAGATGAGTAACAAGATTTTTTCAATCATTATCCGCGTTTGATGCAAAAAACGGCGTACAGTGGCACCGACTTAATGTTGTTTTCGAAACCGAAATTCTTTTTGGAAATCCGGATGGCGTAGGGGCAGTTGTACTTTTTGACAAAAAGATTCATGCTGACAGATTTGGTTCGGCTTCCTTTTTTTACTTCAACGGGAATAACCTGTCCGCCTGTTTGCAATACAAAGTCGAGTTCGGCCGTATTTTCGTTTTTCCAATAAAAGAGCGGGATGCCGTTGGCGGTAAGCGCCTGAGCTACATAGTTTTCGCTCATGACACCTAAAAAGCCATTGTCCTCTTCCACCGTAGAAAGAATGAGCTGATGAGGCATACCCGATTTCATGGTGAGCATGCCTACATCACTCATATAGAGCTTAAAGTCGCTCAGGTCGGTGTATGCAGCAATGGGGATAAAACCGTGGTCAATTTTACTGCATTTCAGTATTACACCTGCAAAGTTGAGCCATTCGATGGATTCGCCGAAAATGGTGGCGGTTCCGCCCTTTTGTACCATTTTGTATTGAAACTTCTTATTTTCCTTCGCCAATTGCGCCGGTATAGAGTTGTAGCAGGCGCGGATCTTTACGCTTGTGGCACTGTTGGCGTATTTCGACATATCGGCAGTGTATTCGCTAAGGACTCTTGCCTGCACTTCGGTGGCGGTAATCAGACTGTTGGTTTCGGTAAATTCGAGTATAGCAGCGGGCATACCACCAACAATAAGGTATTGCCGGTAGAGCTCTGTGGCCTGAATATGCAGAGCTTCGGGCAACGGTTGGTCTGTTTGGTAATGTTGTGAGATTTCGACTGAGAGCATCTCCTTTCCGGCTGCCCATAAGAATTCTTCGAAATCCATGGGGTACATGGATATTTCGTCGACTTTGCCTATGAGGAATGAGTAATTTTCTCGAATAAAGGCCACGTTTAACAGACTACCGGCTGCCACTATGTGGTATTGAGGTGCCTCTTCGCAGAAGGTTTTGAGGGCTGTGAGCGCACGCGGGCACGACTGTATTTCGTCTAAAACGAGCAGTGTCTGCTCCGGAATAATGCGGGTATTGGTGGTAGTTTCGAGATATCGGATGATGCGTGCCGGTGTAATGTCACTCCCGAAATAAGAATTGACAGAGAGGTTTGTTTCGAGATTGATGTATACCACATTTTCGAAAAAGAGTTGACCGAACTCTTTGATGATGTAGGTTTTTCCGACCTGGCATGCTCCATTGATGATGAGAGGCATCCGTTTTGGATTCTCTTTCCATGCGATGAGTTGATTGAGAGCCTTGCGCTTCATTGTTAAAATATATTTAATTATTCCGCAAATATAATCAAAGTGTGGGAAAAAGTCAAAATATTCTGATTTTTTCCCACACTTTAATCAAAATGACATTTACGTATTTTTACATTTAAGACAAATGGATTGTCTGAAAGTGGATATTTTATTGATTGGAATGTGGTGCGGGATGGCTGCGAAATAAGGGGGTAACTTTCGCGACAGGGATAGTAGTGAAGAGCCCACAGCCCGGTATTCTCCGGGCGAGGACTCGCAACGGATAGCCCGGCCCGAGTGAGCGAGGGGGCGCCCTGAAAAAAGAAGAAGAAAAAAATCAGATGTAGTATTCGGTGAGATCGACCAATCCGTTTTTGAGGGCGTATTTGATGAGCTCCTGCACGCTGTTGACTTCGAGTTTGCGGAAGATGTTTTTGCGATGGGTGTTGATGGTGTGATGGCTGAGGCAGCGTTCGTCGGCAATTTCTTTGGTGGTTTTGCCCTGCGCGAGCAGTTGAACGAGCACGGCTTCGGTGGCGGTGAGCAGGCCGCGTTTGTTGGTGGCATCTTTGCGGCGGTTGTGGCCTTCCATGATGATGTGAAGGGCTTCGCTGCAAAAAAACTTCTTTTCGGTGGCAGTGGCATGCAGAGCAGTGGCTATTTCGTCGTAGCTACCGGACTTTAATACAAAGTTTGCGCGCGCGAAGGATGCTGTGAGGGGCATGAGGAAAGTTTCGTTGGCGCGGTCGGAAACAAAAAGCCATTTGGATTGCGGAAAAGCAAAGGAAAGGATGGCGACTTCGTCTATTTTTTCGAAATCCATACCTTCGAAGTCGATGATAACAACGGCATTGTCGTGGTTGGCAAGGGCTTTGCGCAGTTCCGATTTGTTGGCAACGGGTTGTGTGCTGCTGTTTTTGAACTGATCGCTAATGATGCAGCCGAGGCCTAAACGGCAAAGGTCGTGGTTGTCTGCTATAATAAAGGTTGTCTCTTCCATATCGGTTTTTTGTCTGTCGTACAAAGATAGTAAATTTTGAAAAAAACGGATAAAAAATCGGGATTTATGCTGATTTATGCCGGATAAGTCGCGTGCGATGCCTCATTTTACTCTGTATGAGGTATGGATATACCCAAATGATGGTATTTTGCAGGGGGCGTTTTGTGTGCAACTTTGCACTATCGAAATTGCAGAACAAAATATAGTCAAAAATTATACCGATAGAATTATGAAAAAGTTTACATCAGTACTTGTTATCGCGGGCATTTTGCTGGCATTGCCTTTGAAGACAACGGCTCAGAGCAATCTGAAGGGTGAGATTTCGCTTTCGGGGGCATTTGCCCTCTATCCGCTGGCTGTGAAGTGGGCCGAAGAGTTTAAGAAGCTACACCCGGATGTGAAGATAGATATTTCGGCCGGTGGGGCCGGAAAAGGGATAACCGATGCGCTGGCCAAAGTGGTGGATTTCGGGATGGTATCGCGCGACTTGCACCCCGAAGAGATTGGAAAAGGTGCGGTTGCTTTTGCGGTGGCCAAAGATGCAGTGATACCGACTATCAATGCGAATAACCCGAAGGTGAAAGAGTTGCTGAACAAGGGATTGTCGCAGTCGACAGCTGTAAAACTGTTTATCACAGGTGAATATAAAACCTGGGGCGACGTGTTGGGTATAAAGAGCGAAATACCGGTGCATGTATATACCCGGTCTGACGCCTGTGGTGCGGCCGAGACGTGGGCTAAATATCTGGGTAACAAGAAGCAGGAAAATTTGAAAGGTACTGCTGTGTTTGGCGATCCGGGCATTGCATCGGCCATACAAAAAGATGCGCTGGCTATCGGATACAACAATATCGGGTATGCATACGACCAAAATACGAGAAAGCCTAATCCGGGCATTGTGGTTATCCCGATTGACATCAACAACAACGGTAAAGTAGATGGTGATGAGCGTTTCTATGAAAACTCTTATTCGTTGATAAAAGCTATTGCGGCAGGAAAATATCCATCGCCTCCGGCACGGGATCTTTATCTGGTGTCGAATGGAAAGCCGACTAGTGCAGCGGCTATCGCTTTTCTGAAATTTATACTGACAGAGGGGCAAAAATACAGCAACCAAAGCGGTTATATCGCCCTGAATAAAGCCAAATTAAAAGCAAATCTGGATAAGTTGAAATAGTAAAGATTGCCCCTTGCGCTTCTGTTCGATTGTTTGCAGGGTTGTTGTTCTGCCTACACTTTGTATTTTTTTCTGTTAATAGGTGATTAGTTTTTTTGAGGGAATAGAAATGGCCGGGGGCAATTGTTTACTAAAGATTGTGGATTTAGTTGTAATACGTAAAGTTATAAATTGAATATGTCGAAAGTCAGAATATATAAAGATAAAGCCGCCGCGGGTGTGATGCTGGTACTCACTGTTTTTTCGGTACTGCTATTGGTGCTGATTGCGGTGGGGCTCTACATCAAATCGCTGCCTATTCTGAAAGAAAAATCGCTGTGGGGGCTGCTTACCGAGTCGGAATGGATGCCTTATGCCGGACATTTTGGATTTTTGCCATTCATAGCCGGTACACTATGGATCACTTTTCTGGCCATACTGCTGGCTTTGCCGGTTGCGCTGCTTACCGCGTTGTTTCTGACTGAGCACTCCCGCCCTTCGGTAAAGAAGTGGGTGTTTCCGGCTCTCGATATTCTGGCCGGACTTCCCTCTGTGGTGTACGGCGTGTGGGGCACGCTGATGATTGTTCCCTGGATCTCGGAAAAACTGGCACCTCATTTTGTAGAATATTCTACCGGATACACCACGCTGGCGGGTGGTATTGTGCTGGGCGTAATGATATTGCCTCTGTTAATCAGTCTGTTTATTGAGATATTTTCTGCGGTTCCGCGCGATCTGCGCGATGCTGCTTTGTCGCTGGGCGCTACCCCGTGGCAAACCACAAAACTGGTGGTGGTACGCAAAAGTCTGGCCGGCATAATAGCCTCCGTTGTGCTGGCGATATCACGCGCTTTTGGCGAAACCATAGCGGTGCTCATGGTTTGCGGAAACATGGCTCAGGTACCCGACTCGCTGTTCAGCTCCTGCTACCCGCTGCCTGCGCTTATTGCCAACAATTACGGCGAAATGCTGTCTGTGCCACTTTACGAAGGGGCACTGATGCTGGCTGCTTTTCTGCTGTTTTTTGTGGTACTGGTGTTCAATGCCGGATCGCGCATGGTGCTGCACCGCATAGAACGTGCCGGATAACTGTTATTGCGCAAGGGAACTAACATGATATAAAGAACTTATGAAGAGACGATTTGTAGAAGAAAAGATAGTAAAAGTGTTGATGTACATCAGTACATTTCTGGTGTTTGCCTTTGTGGCAAACATACTCTATACCATTTTTCAAAGAGGACTTCCGGCTTTGAACTGGGACATGATAACCAAGCTGCCGGGTGGTGGCTTTTACATCGGGAAAGAAGGCGGGGTGTTGAACGCCATAGTGGGCTCGTTGTACATAGTGGGTGCATCTACGGTTCTGGGATTGCTGTTTAGCATACCGGTGGTCTTCTTTCTGAATGTCTATCTCACCCGAAAATCAAAACTGGCCTATATCACGCGGCTTTCGTGCGATATTCTGTTTGGCATACCCTCTATTGTATATGGTGCATTTGCCTTTACGTTGATGATTTTCTTCGGACTGCGCACTTCGCTGGGGGGCGGTATACTGGTTATTACATTTCTGATTGTGCCAATTTTTATTCGTTCGATGGATGAAGTGGCCCGACAATTGCCCCGCGAACTGCTGGATGCTTCGTATTCACTGGGAACTACCCGGCTCGAAACCATTGGCGTGGTACTTCGTCAGATTGCGCCCGGTATAGCTACCGCTACGCTTCTTTCGATCGGACGTGCCATTGGCGACGCGGCGGGTGTGATGTTTACAGCCGGGTTTTCGGACAGCATTCCCACATCACTCAGTCAGCCGGCAGCGACGTTGCCCCTGTCTGTCTTTTTTCAGCTAAGCAGCCCCTCTGCCGATGTGCAGGACAGGGCATACGCTTCGGCACTGATACTTACCCTGATTGTGCTTGTTATCAGCATTTCAGGTCGATTAATAACCCGATATTTTTCAAAACATAAAATCTGATGGAAACAAAAAGCTTTGGATTACCTGCCTGGAATTTCGATTTTCTAAATCGCAAATCACCCCTTTCTGTCCAAACCGATAAGGACGAAACAGCCTATATACCGTCTCATTCGATACGCAACAATGTGCTGAAGTCTCATCTTGTGGTGCAGAATTTAAATGTACATATTCAGAAAAACCATATTCTCAAAAATGTAAATCTGGAAATACCCGATAAGAAAATAACCTGTATCATCGGCCCTTCCGGTTGCGGAAAATCGACCTTGTTGAAAACATTCAACAGACTGATAGACAACACAGAAGATGTGAGACTGGACGGTGAGGTACTGGTAGATGGGGAAAACCTATATGCACGTGGTGCTGAAGTGACACATATCCGTCAGAAAATGGGTCTGCTTTCGCAACGCCCGTGTCCGCTACCTATGTCTATATACGATAATATTGCCTTCGGATGCCGGATACACGGATTGCGCAACAAAAAACAGCTCAATCAGATCGTAGAACGATACCTCCGCGCTGTCGGTTTGTGGGAAGAGGTAAAAGACAGACTGCATGCCCCTGCGGCCAAACTCTCTATCGGACAGCAACAACGGCTTTGTCTGGCTCGCGGACTGGCAGTTGAACCTCAATTTATTCTGGCCGACGAAGCAACATCGGCACTCGACCCCATATCGAGCCGGCATATCGAAGAGCTGTTTGTACAACTCAAAAAAGAGTATGCCATTATTCTTGTCACGCATACTTTGCGGCAGGCTTTGCGCATCGCCGATCATGTGGTTTTTATGTATCTGGGCGAAGTAATAGAAGAAGGTCCTGCTGCGGAAGTGTTCAAAAATCCGAAAAACGAACTGACAAAGAAGTATCTCGAAGGGGCATTTAGTTGATTTAGAATGAACAAGGGGTTGTTTATACCTGTTTAAAGGTATAAAAATACACGGAATGCGGTATTTCCAGTCATTCCGGTTAGCGCTAACTTTGTATCGTGATTGATAACAAAAATGAGTGACTAACCCCTAAGATATTCTGACTATGAAACTAAATGCTGTTTGCCCGATATCCGACAGACGTGTGGATGAAAATGTAACCCGCCTGAATGCTGTACTCACAGTGCTGTTGCTGACTGTTTTTGTGTGGACAAATCATGTTTTTCCGTTGCTGATTTTGGCAATAGACTTTCTGGCACGGGGGGCAAAACGCCCTGAGTACAGCCTTTTTGCTCAGCTTTCTATCCGGACAACTTTGTGGCTGGGCATTACGCCCAAAATGATAAACGGTGGCCCTAAGTTTTTTGCCGCGCGCATCGGATTTCTCTTTTCGGTGGCTATTCTGCTGGCTTATGTGGCCGGTGCGGTATGGTTGCAATATGCGCTGACTGCGGTTTTTGCCTTTTGCGCCCTGCTCGAAGCGGCTTTCGCCTTCTGCGTGGCGTGTCAGATTTATCCGTTTTTCCTCTCTTTGAATAATCTTTTTGCAAAAACAAGAGATTGAGGATTAGGGGTTAAGGTCGAACTCAAAACCCGAAATACTCCCTCACCGCATCCGCGAAATTCCGCCCCGAAACAAGGCGGGAACGGCAGTTGTCGTCCATAATAAAAACAAAACGACCACCGATGTAGCGTTGCAATTCAAACACAACCTGAGAGTTGATAATCAATGATTTGTGTATTCTGAGAAAATGTGGCGGCAATGACTCCTCCAACTCTTTGAGCGTTTGATCCAACAAATGCTCTTTTCCGTTTCGGGTAAATGCAGATACATATTTGTCGGCAGAGCGGAAATAGCAAATCTCATTGACAGAAACCAACAGAATGCGTTCGCCCAACCGGACGGGCAAAGTGGTGATTTGCCGTTTCCCGGGCTGTGGCTGTATCTGCCGGATAAGGGCAGAGATGTCGTTGAGCGACACCTGCCGCTCCATTCGTTTGAGCTTATCGACCGTCACAGCCATACGTTCGGCACTGACGGGTTTGAGCAGGTAATCGATGCTCAGCGTATTGAAGGCATCGAGCGCATATTTATCGTAAGCGGTGCAGAAAACCACCACCGGCTGATGCCTCACCTGCTGCATCACTTCGAGGCCACTCAACAGCGGCATGCGGATGTCTAAGAAGATAAGGTCGGGACGTTTACTATCGATCAGGCCGACCGCCGAAGCGCCGTCGGCAGCCTCGCCAATTATCTCAATGTGCTCAGCATAAGGTTCGAGCAGCATTTGCAACCGTTGGCGGGCAGCCGGTTCGTCGTCTATTATCAGGGTTCGAAGAGCCATTTTTATCTGTTTTTGGGTTGGGGAATGGTGATGGTGATGGACTTCCGGGGTTTGTTTTGCCACGCTATGCCGGCTGCTGAGCCATAAATAAGCTGCAACCGTTCGGCAATGTTTTGCAACCCCGTACCGCCGGTGGGCAAATCGGGAAAATCAGGTCCGTTGTCTGCCACTGTGACTGTCAGCAGGTTGCCGGCCAAATGTGCCTCAATGGTGATTATTCCCTTTTCGGTCATTTGAGAGATGCCGTGCTTGATGGCATTTTCGGCCAACGGCTGAATGATGAGTCGCGGCACAAGCGATTGCGAAGCCTCCTCATCTGATGTGATGGTAAAATCCAATTTGTCGGCAAAACGTATTTTCTCGATTTCGAGGTATTTGGCCACCACGGCTAACTCCTCGTGCAAAGGTACAAAATTGCGGTTGTCGCGACTCAGTAGATAGCGAAAAAGATCTGAAAGCAACACCGTCATCTGTTCTGCGCGTGGCGCATCTACCCGTATGAGGTGCGAAATTGAGTTGAGCGAGTTGAAAAGAAAATGCGGATTTATCTGATTTTGCAAAGCTTGCAGTTCGGCCTGCACTTTCACGGCGTGTAGCCGGCTCAACTCTTCGTCTTTGAGCCTAAGTGCCTCCCGTTGTTTCAATATGAACCGGTTGGTAATGTAGAACAACACCGAAATAATGGCCGCAAAAGCGTAAAGAAAGTCTATCTTCTCATAAAAGAAAGTCACGACGAATGCCCCGAAAACAAATATCAGTGCCGTAGTCAGAATAAGCCTCAGATGTTCCGACAAACCAAATTTCCGCATAAACCTGTTGAACCAAAACATCAGATTGATGGCAACGGTAGCGCCACCCCATTGTAACATAAATTCACTGGAAAAGGCATCCTCAAACCCGAAATTTCGTGTTAATGAGAGATTGATAATATCCAAAAACAGTGTGATTATAAAAAAGATACCCCACCCGACAAGCAGATACGAGAAGCGACTTTGGTGCATGTTGCGGCGATAAGCGATAAAAAGAAAGAGAATGGCAAGAAATGCTTTCAGCACCAATGGGTAAATCTGATTAAAGAGCTTTATTTCTGCCCGAAACCGGTATTGATAATACTTCGAATATCCAAAATTGTCGATAGCCGCCTGCCTTATGCGACTCTCCGCATCTTTGGCATATATAGTTTCGATGTAGAAGCGGTCTGACGGCGTAAGTCCGGACTGACTGTTTGAGTAGATGGTAATTGGGGTGAATTTACTAATCCGGATGCTGCCCGACTGAATTTGGGAAACAATTTGGTCTTTTGTGTTTTTTGAGAGGCCAAAATCCTCCATTCGCTGTATCGACCGGCTGTTGAGGGTGTCAATAATTAGCGAGCTGATTTTAGCCTGGCGCAGAAATACACTTTTATCAGCCCATGGGTGATATGATTGTCCGTGTGGAACAATAGACGAAAGTATCGCATTGAGGTATCGCTCCTGCTTTTGCCGGAATGATTCATCGGGGCGATATTTCACTACATGCAGCATATGGTGAATGCGCCCCTGTAAAATTGAATTTTCATTCCGCTGATGAATTGTGTTGAGGCACAAAACAAGATTTCCACCCCGGCTGACAGTGTCGATTTGTACCGATTGAATAAGCGGTTTGAGTTGACGGATAACGGAATAGAGAATTATCTTGTCTTCGGGCGTGACTTGTCCGCGCAGCTCCACGCGAATGTCGGTCTGGTACCTGACAGGTGTCAGGTTGTTGGTAAGCAAGGCATTGTTGAAAAGATTACGCCAATATTTGTGCAGCAAGGTGTCGGGGATGGCGGAAGCCTTTCCGTGCAAAGAGCAGAAAATGAGGGCGAATAGCAAAAGCGTTTTCGTTTTCATGGTTTTTGTTTTTAGGGTTCTATAATGCTGCAAAGGAACAGCATTGAGCCCTTTGGTACTACTGGTTTCTGACAAACGGCACTGTGCGGGGTGCGAACGGCACGGGTTTGTTGATGCCTGCAAATGTAGTCTGTTTTTTTGATTTGGCGAAGAGGGCGGCGATAATATAAAGCGGCTTCAATCGTCTGACTGAAACCGCTTTATGTTTTCGCTGTGCGATACGTTGCCAGCCGGGAGGCTGGCTTTTAGCTCGAACAAAGGCGGAGCTTATTCTCATCGAAAGCGCTACGGCTTATTGTTGGCTACGATGATCAGGGGCTTCGTTTTTGTAAGTAGCCAAAAGTAACATTAGTTAAACATCTTGAGAAATATATTTAAATCATTCAAAACAGGAGAATCAAGATCGAAAATATCTTCGCCTCTCGCTTTTAGCGGTTTACCATCCTTTTCAAGCCCGAGCATTATCCCCCTCCAATTGGTATTCTCTTGATTCCTCTCACTTTTCTTCAACGTATCGAGTCGTTTGTAGAAATCGACCCACAGTTTTAGTATCTCTTTTTCTGAAATATCTCCGGGTTCTCCTCGCTTAACTACCTTCTTTTTTTTACTTTCGATACATTTGCGCCACCCCGTCATCAAACAATCGGCAAAATCAGAATTCTGGGTGGCTATCGATTTCAATAAGGTTTCCAATTCACCCTCACCACCTACATTGGTAAAGTGACATGCGATTTCGACCGACTGCCCCTCTTTTTCTACACGAATAAATTCGTTAATCCTGGTCAGTAGTGTTTCCGGAACTTCCCAATCAGAATCAATCAATGCTTTTGTCAAACATTCGTTTATTAGATCTATTCGATCATCAACCGACGAGCTATCCAGATCTAAAACGATACCTAATTTCGAAAGACCTCTATTGGCATCAACGAGTGCAGAACTTATTTTTTTTGTTAGATTTCTCTCATCCAACGAACTGTGCTTAAACTTATCGATAAAGCAAACCGTGTTTTCGGTGTTAATTTTTCGGGCAAGAGCTTCGATAAAGTATTGATCGTTTTCGCTTTCGACTATAAGAGTATTCATGCGTACAGTGTTATATGATTTATTCTCCTCTTACCGGCTTGTTCTCTTTCAAACGATCGGCTAATGCATACACAGGTATTTTTTGCATTACGATCTGATTCGAGTTCAATTTTCTTGTCATTTCGAAATAACTGCTGGCACCGTCATTATCTCTTGTAAGAATTACATTTGTAAAAGCCTTAATCATTTCGGCACTGTGCGTAGTGGCAAAAAGCTGAACATTATACTTTTCGCAAAGCTCAAAAAGCAATTTCCAAATCTCTTCCTGATTCTCGTGGTGAATACCATTCTCTATTTCATCGATCAATAGAATGCTATCTCTGTTATTTACAATCTTTAGGATATAATCTGCAATCTTATTCATGGCATCGCCAAAGAGCGAGATCTGCATAGGGCTTTCGCTTGGTCTGGTTAAATAGAGCGAGGGCTCACCAAAATTGTAGGTATCAACATCAGTTATTGTATCATCAATGATTTTGAAAGCTTTCAATAATAGGTCCTTGCAACCATCAAATTTGGCTTTATCAAATTCAATGGATAATTGTTCATTCGAAAGTTTTAAACTGGCAGGCACAAAATTGGAAGTTATATATTTATGTGCAAAACCTTTTCTAACCGATCCTTTCGACGAGACAACATATATATTTTTTTGAATGGTCTGATCATCAATAAGTGACGAAATATGCAGCGATGATTTAACCACTTCATTGTTTGTAAGGCTTTTCACAAAGGCGTTCATTTCTTCTGAATCATCGTCTTTATCATTATTTATCATCTCAATGAAATCATCTACAGATTCATCGCAAAAAATCGAGACATTGTTGTTTTTCTCATCCAACATTCTGAATTGAAATCCAATTTCGATATCTTTTTTTTGTTGAAAAAAGAAATTATCCCAGACTCTTCCAGGCACTTGTTTAATAAAATTTGAATTTATATTTCTGAATCGCAATAATTGGGAGATTTTCTCATTAGATGGTTCAGTCATCAACCACAATGCCTCTAATAATGCGGTTTTGCCCGCATTATTCCGTCCTCCAAGAAGATTAATCCGGGTAAACCCCTTAGCTTCTGTAGAATGAAAGCATCGAAAATTCTCTATTTTAACAGATTTGATCATAATATTCTATATAAAAAAATTAGACTTTAGAAAGCTAACATGCAAATGTACATTAATAAGAAAAAGGAACAAAGGTTACTACTCAGTTCATCATAGCGTACATCAACCGCTTGATCTTAAAACAAGGCAGAATGGGTGCCGGTGGCTGTAAACCTCGTTTGTGACAAATATTTAGCTGTTCAATATATTTTTCACCATATCCCGAGCACTCTTGGCCTTATAAACTCTGCCTTCTGCGATATCCTTCATGCCTTTTTCGACAATAGTCAATGTTGTCATAATCATACATATTTATTGCACAAAGATAATCAAGAAACAAGAGAACAGAACCTTAGGGATTAAAAAAAACGACAAATAGTGTGGCTTTTTGGCGGTTATCAGGCAGAAAAATGCCGTTTTTCGCAACGGGATAACACGAACATTTTTTTTGCTTACGCAAAAGCGGCTTCAATCGTCTGACTGAAACCGCTTTATATTTTCGCTGCGCGATAGTTTGCCAGCTGTAATCAGTAATTTTGTTTCGCCAAATTTTCGCAAATAAAAATCGCCAGAAAAA
>CAZHNZ010000105.1:0-14885 GCA_964534355.1 uncultured Parabacteroides sp. | reverse complement strand
GCTTAAATAAAAGTTATAAGCATACAACTCGTCACGGAGCGTATTTCTAAATCGTTTGTTCAACGCGCGTGTATGTGCATGTTCTTCGAGAAGTAATAAGAATATTGTCGTCTCCTCTTCAAGAAGAATATCATCAATGGTATGCTGTTGCTTCGCGAGACGCGCAGCACGTAAGAATGTATTCCTAACCGTTTGTACACAGTGACGAAACTCATCATATTCTTGTATTTTCTGTGACGATGATATATTCTTATTCGACTTGCTACTCGTCACCGCGGTATTAAATTGATTTTTGCGGGAGTAAGTATTGGTGCTGAGCGGTGCGCTTTGTGAAGCTTTTACATCGGATTTGATTTTTAACGACTGAATGTAATTGTCATCAACTTTATTGATATGCTTTCGCATGCCCGTACAGAATCAAAAATGATTCGGGAACTGGCCTCGAGCGAAGCAGCTTATCGTTCTCTCACCGAATCGTGGTTTAAGCATTCGACTACGGCCGAATTGTTTAAGGTTCTGGCAGAGAAAGGGTACAAAGTGATTCTGACAACCGACCACGGAACTATCCGCGTGGAAAATCCGCTCAAAGTAGTTGGTGACAGAAACACCAACACAAACCTGCGCTACAAAGTGGGTAAAAACCTCAATTACAACAACAAACAGGTGTTCGAAATGCGTCATCCCGAGAAGTTCGGCTTGCCTTCGCCCAACGTTAGTTCGACCTATATTTTTGCGCTGAACGACGACTTCTTCGCATATCCCAACAATTACAACTATTATGCCGGATATTACAAAAACACCTTCCAACACGGCGGCATATCGATGGAAGAGGTGCTGATTCCGTTTATCACATTAGACCCGAAAAAATAATGGAAATTAAAATTACTGATTTAAACGACATTCGCTCTGCAGCACGATTGTTTATCGAACAAATGGGCGACAATACCGTATTTGCGTTTTATGGCCACATGGGTGCCGGAAAAACAACTTTTATCAAAGCTATTTGTGAAGAGCTGGGGGTGGAAGACGTGATTAATTCACCCACTTTTGCAATTGTCAACGAGTATAGATCTGAGAGTGGTGAACTGATTTACCACTTCGACTTCTATCGGATAAACAAACTGGAAGAGGCTTTCGACTTTGGCTACGAAGATTACTTTTTCAGTGGTGCACTCTGTTTTATTGAATGGCCCGAAAAAATTGAAGAGATTCTTCCCGGCGATTGTGTCTCGGTGCACATCGACGTCAACGAAGACAATACCCGCACGGTGCGCGTGGATGAGTAATTTTTTCAGGTTGTGCGACGGTAATTGAGCAATACCGAATCGCCAACCTGCTCTGTATTAAACAACTCAGCTTTCAGGCACGGTGCAGAAACGCCGTTGCCGAAAGCGATGTTTGCAACTTCAATCTGCGCTTCATCCCACATATCTGCATCGATAAAAGATTGCAAAAGTTGCCTTCCGCCTTCTATCAAAACCGATTGTATTTTTCTGTGAAACAGCGTATTTATGATTTGATCTGTCATTGGCTGTTGAGTTAGTAAAGAGATATACTGGCAACGGCCATTCTCCTGTGGCGTTGCAGATGTAAATACAAGCGTTTGAATATCTCCTTTCAGTAAATGATAATCGGTGGGAATGCGCAGTTTTCTATCTACCACCAAACGCAATGGATTATTACCCGACCAGAAACGAACAGTCAGAGATGGATTGTCCTTCACTGCCGTATTTGTACCTACCAATATCGACTGTACTTCAGAACGGAGTTTGTGCACGTGCATGCGGGTGAGCTCACCGGATATGGGTGTTGGATGTGGATTATCACCGGCTTCTCGCAGTTTATCTATGAAGCCATCCCTGGTTTGTGCCCATTTCAGAATGATATAGGGACGTTTTTTCTCCTGAAAACAGAAGAAAGATTTATTTAATTCGCGACACTCCTCTTCGAGGACACCGACCTCTACCTCTACTCCGGCCTTTCGTAGCATATTTACACCACGACCGGAGACAGCCGGAAAAGGGTCAAATGTACCCACCACAACCCGGGGAATCTTTTTATCAATAATCAAAGCTGCACAGGGTGGCGTTTTCCCAAAATGAGAACAAGGTTCCAGACTAACATACATAACAGATTCTTTCAGCAAAGACTCATCCGATACAGCCCTTACCGCTTCGACCTCCGCGTGAGCCAAGCCACAAACGGTATGATACCCCTCCCCTATTATTACTCCATTGTGCACAATTACAGCTCCGACCATGGGGTTGGGTGCAGCTTTGGCTCTGGCCTGAGATGCCAGTTGAAGACAACGCTTCATGTATATTTCATTCTCATTCATAGATAAAACTATTCGATAGGAATCCACTTAAATATGTATCTTTGCAGTCTAAAACAGCCCACATGAACCGGTTTATCCAAAAAGCAAACACAGAACTTACAACCATCTATCCTCCTCAGGAGGCGGCAGCTATCACCAGACAACTACTACAATCTGTTTGTCAGATGTCTAATGCTCAGATTCTGATGCACAAAAATACAGAATTATCTCCGGATATCCGCACAACTCTTGAAGAAAAGCTGACAGCATTGCTTTCGGGCAGACCACTGCAATATGTGCTGGGGGAAGCCCTGTTTTATGGGCTGGAGTTTCAGGTCGATCCATCAGTACTGATTCCCAGACCCGAAACAGAAGAGTTGGTTGAGTTGATTCTGAGGGAAAACCGGGATGAGAATCTGGCAGTTCTCGACATCGGCACCGGTAGTGGTTGCATTGCAATCACACTCTCCAAACAGCTAAAAAATCCCGTTGTTTATGCTTGCGATATCTCTGTAGATGCATTAACGACTGCAAAAAACAACGCTCTGCACAATAAGGCTGTCGTTCAGTTTATTCAAAATAATATTTTAGATTACTCTTCGGAATTGGGCATTAGCGGTTTAGATATAATTGTCAGCAATCCGCCCTATGTATGCCAATCCGAAGCCAAAGATATGCATTCAAATGTATTGCAGTTTGAGCCACATCTGGCTCTGTTTGTTTCCGATCAGGACCCTTTGCTTTTTTATCGGACAATTGCAGAACGTGTATTGAAACTCCTTCGACCGGGTGGAAAAATCTATTTCGAGATCAATGCGGCATTCGGACCGGAAACGGCTTCACTTCTACAACAGTTGGGTTATCAGGAAACTGCCGTTATTTCTGACATATTTGGCAAACATAGAATTGTAAAAGCCATTCGACCATAAACACACTCTTGCCCAAAAACAAAAAGAGGTAAAATGCCGAAACATTTTACCTCTTTGTATATGAAAGAATCTGATTACAGAACTATTTATTAAATAAATGTTCTTCTGTAAACTGACCAATTTTGCAATAGTTGGCATACAAACCGATATACTGCGCATGATTAGCAGCATTGGGCTCATATACGGCATCAAAGCCCATACCCATAGCACTTTGCGCATCTTCTACCTTAGCATATACTCCGGCAGCCACTGCGGCAAACATAGATGCACCAAAAGCACAGGCTTGCTCAGCCTTAGCCACTTTGATTGGCATATTCAACACATCGGCCAGGGTTTGCATTACAAATGGTGATTTCAATGCAATGCCACCAATACCAATTATCTCTTTGATTTCTATACCATTATCAATAAACCGGTCTACAATTGCTTTTGACCCAAATGCTGTTGCTTCTACCAGTGCTCTGAAAATAAGTGGTGCCGATGTTCCTAACGAAAGTCCGGTAATTGTACCCTTCAGCATCTGATTGGCATCGGGTGTTCTGCGGCCATTCATCCAGTCTGTAGCCAATACCACAGACTCAGAAACAGGTACCTGAGCTGCCTCTTCCGACAAGGCCGGAATAATTTGATTCAGGGTCTCTTCAATCAGTTTGGACTTTGTCTCTTCATCTATCAGAGTCGATTTGGCCAAAATATTTTCGATAGGCCAGGCAACTACCTTTTTAAACCAGGCATATACATCGCCGAAAGCAGACTGACCTGCCTCGAGCCCAACCATGCCGGGAATCACCGAACCATCTACCTGACCACAAATGCCGGGTATCAGCTTATCGCCCATCTCTTCGTAAGACGACACCATGATATCGCAGGTAGAAGTACCGATAACACGCACCAATGCACCCGGTTTAATCTCTGCTCCTACTGCCCCCATGTGGCAATCGAATGCGCCCACAGCCACGGCAACATCAGTAGTCAGCCCCAAACGTTGTGCCCACTCAGCCGTCAGATTACCGGCTTTCTTGTCGCTCGGACAAGTTTGAGTGTAGAGCCTGTCGCGGTAACCGGCCAAAAGCGGATCGAGCTCCACCAAAAACTCTTCTGATGGAAGTCCACCCCATTTCTCAAGCCACATTGCCTTGTGCCCCGAGGCACAACGACTGCGGCAGATAGTTGCCGGATCTGTATTTCCGGTAAGCAATCCCGGTAGCCAGTCGCAATGCTCTACCAACGAATAAGCGGCTTTACGAACGTCTTCGTCTGCACGCAAAATATGTAGTGCCTTAGCCCAAAACCACTCCGATGAATAGATTCCACCCTCGTAAGCGGTATAGTCTGTGCTCCACTCTCCGGCCAGCTTGTTTATCTCGTTGGCCTCCTGAATGGCGGTATGGTCTTTCCACAACACAAACATAGCATTCGGATTTTCGGCAAACTCAGGCAATAATGAGAGTGGTGTACCTGTTTTATCCGTAAATACAGGTGTACTACCGGTGGTATCAAAAGCCATACCGACCACCTTTTCTGCTGTTCCGGCCGGACATTTCGACAGAGCGTCCTTTACGGTATACTCCAACACATCCACATAATCGTTGGGGTGTTGACGATATTGGTTGCTTCGCGAATCACAAAACTTACCATCCATCCATTGCGGATAATATTTTACGGATGATGCCAGTTCTTTACCGGAAAGAGCATCTATAACAACAGCACGACAGGAATCGCTACCGTAGTCTAATCCAATGACATATTTCATTTTGTCAGAAATAAGGAAGTTAAAAAAATTGAGGAATTAAGTGTGGGAAAGAAAATGAGGAGGTAAGCTTAACACTTACCTCCCTTATTTATCAATACTGATTGGCTTTGTTCAACATGTAATAAACATCGTTGAAGCGAAGCTCTTTCTTCAAATCTGATATGGTTGCTTTTTCGTCGATTACAACCAGCTCGATATCTGCCAGAGCGGCAAAATCTTCGAGATATTCTTTGGTAATAGCCATCGAGAAGCTGGTGTGGTGTGTGCCACCGGCCAATATCCATCCCTCTGTGCTGGTTTGGAAATCGGGTTGTGGTTTCCACAATGCGCAGGCAACGGGGAGTTTAGGCAGTTCTGCCAATGGCTCAATCACATCAACTGTATTTACAATCATGCGGAAGCGGTTGCCCATATCCACTACTGTGGCAGCAATACCGGCTCCGGCAGGTGCGCTGAATATCAGACGGGCAGGGTCTGCCTTGCCTCCAATTCCGAGCGGATGAATTTGCAGGGATGGTTTTTTAGAGGCAATAGACGGACAAATCTCAAGCATGTGCGATTGCAGAATAGAGGTACATTCGGGATCGAGGTGATAGGTGTAATCTTCCATAAACGAAGTACCGCCCTCCAGTCCGTAGGCCATCACTTTCATCTGACGCAACAGGGCTGCTGTTTTCCAGTCGCCCTCAGCTCCAAATCCGTAACCTTCGGCCATCAAACGCTGACTGGCCAATCCCGGCAACTGGTGAACTTCACGCAGGGCCTCGAAGTTGGTGGTGAATGCTTTGATATTTCTTTCGGTCAGGAACTTGCGTAGAGCAACCTCGATACGGGCTGACTCGATAAGCGATGCTCTGTCTTTTCCGCCTTCAGCTGCATTGGGCGCCACATCGTATTCTGCTTCATAAGCGGCAACCATTTCCTTAATCTCCTGCTCTGTCACTTTTTCGATATAAGCAACAAGATCACCAATCGGATAATAATCAACGTGATAGCCAAAACGAAGTTCTGCCTCTACTTTATCGCCATCGGTTACAGCCACATTACGCATATTGTCGCCAAAACGGGCAATCTTCATATCCTGTGAGTCGGCCCACGCAGCTATTACGCGCATCCAGACAGACATACGGGCCTGTACCTGTTTATCTTCCCAATATCCGGCAATCACTTTTACGCTTTTGCGCATGCGACTAACGATATGACCAAATTCGCGGTCACCGTGTGCACTTTGATTCAGGTTCATAAAATCCATGTCGATTTCGCTCCAGGGTATATCGCGATTGAACTGGGTATGCAGGTGCAACATGGGTTTACTCAACACCTTAAGTCCGCCAATCCACATTTTAGCCGGCGAAAAAGTGTGCATCCAGGTAATGATACCAATACAATTCGGATTGCTGTTGGCTGCCACACACACATCCATTATCTCGTTAGATGTCTTAACGGTGGGTTTGTAAACTATTTTGATGGGAAGGCCTGCTTTGTTAAGTCCATCAACGATGGCTTCCGAATCTTTGGCCACCTGTGCCAATGTTTTGGGTCCGTATAGATGCTGAGAGCCTGTTACGAACCATACTTCTGCTGATTTGTAGATTTCCATGAGTTTTTATTAGTTACGAGTTACGAGAAAAAAGTTATTAGTTACGAGTAAACGGGTTACGCGTAGGGGTTGACCTTGTGGCTGCCCGGATTAATATACGAACACCCCAATTATGAATTATGAATTATTAATTATTAATTATTAATTAATCTACCCTTGTCCATAATAAGCCCCCGGCCCATGTTTTCTGAAAAAATGTTTGGTTATCAAATGTGGATTCATCTGCAATGCCGGGTTGACAGTATAAGCAATGTAGGCCATTTTGGCCACCTGCTCCATCACAACAGCATTGTGAACAGCATCATGCGCATCTTTACCCCACGAAAACGGCCCGTGATTGCAGACCAATACACCCGGTACATGCACCGGATTGATATTGTTGAAACGCTCAATTATCACATTTCCGGTTTCGAGTTCGTATTCGCCACTTATTTCAGATTCCGTCATCATGCGGGTGCAGGGTATCGCCTGAGAAAAATAGTCGGCATGTGTTGTCCCGATATTGGGAATGTCGCAACCTGCCTGTGCCCACGATGTGGCGTAAGTAGAATGTGTATGTACCACCGCTTTGATTTCAGGAAATGCCTTATACAGTGCTAAATGGGTGGCTGTATCAGATGAGGGTTTGTATTTTCCTCCCACTACTTTTCCATCAAGATTTACCACGACCATGTGTTCGGCTTTCATATCGTCATACGACACTCCGGACGGCTTGATAACCACCAAACCACTTTCCCGGTCAATTTCGCTGGCATTCCCCCAGGTAAAAATTACCAGACCATGCCTCACGAGCTCCAGATTGGCCTGAAACACCTTTTCTTTCAAATGTTCGAGCATATTTATTTTTTTGAATTGAATGATTAAAATAAGTGTTTCAACTACACTTATTTTCAGTTTGCAAATATACGTATTATAAAAAAAAGCACAATAGCAAAGATTATGTTCTGCAACATATAAACAACGATGTGATAAAAAAATTGTCTGATACGCCCCATTAAAGCCCAAAAATTGAAGATTTTATCTATCTTTGTGGGCAAATTAAAGAATCAAATTATTTAAATGAAGAATATCCGGAACTTTTGCATTATTGCACACATCGACCACGGTAAGAGTACCTTAGCAGACCGATTACTCGAATTTACCAAAACCGTAGAGGGTAAAGAGCTACAGGCGCAGGTATTGGACAATATGGATCTGGAACGTGAACGCGGTATTACCATCAAGAGTCATGCCATACAAATGGAGTATTTTTTTGAGGGTGAAAAATACATCCTTAATCTGATTGACACTCCGGGTCACGTCGATTTTTCGTATGAAGTATCCCGCTCTATTGCTGCTTGTGAAGGCGCATTGCTGATTGTAGATGCGGCTCAGGGCATTCAGGCTCAAACGATTTCTAACCTGTATATGGCCATAGAGCACGATTTGGAAATCATTCCTATTGTCAATAAAGTGGATTTGGATAGCGCAATGCCCGACGAGGTGGAGGATCAAATCATCGAACTGCTCGGAGTTGATCGTTCGGATATCATCCGCGCGAGTGGCAAAACCGGTATCGGTATCGAGGAGATTCTTGCAGCCATCGTCAATCGTG
Organism: uncultured Parabacteroides sp.; assembly: GCA_964534355.1. Lineage (GTDB taxonomy): Bacteria > Bacteroidota > Bacteroidia > Bacteroidales > UBA7332 > CAXXIC01. Next base: position 6,692 of record CAZHNZ010000105.1, on the reverse strand, counting down.
TACCGTCACCCAAAGGTGATCCGGAAGCGCCGTTGCAATGTCTCATTTTCGACTCGGTTTTCAACTCATTCAGAGGTATTATCGCCTATTTTAAAATAGTAAACGGAACCATCAAAAAAGGCGAAAAGGTGAAGTTTTTCGCCACCGGCAAAGAGTACGAAGCCGACGAAATTGGAGTATTGAAATTGAATATGTCACCGCGGGATCAACTCTCGTGTGGCGATGTTGGTTATATTATTTCGGGGATTAAAACATCGAAAGAGGTAAAAGTGGGTGATACAATCACCTCAGTGGTGAAGCCCTGCGAAGCCCGTATTGATGGTTTTGAAGAGGTGAAACCGATGGTGTTTGCCGGCCTCTACCCTATCGAATCGGAAGATTTCGAGGATTTGCGCGCCTCGCTCGAAAAATTGCAGCTCAACGATGCTTCCCTCACATTCCAACCCGAGTCGTCGCTGGCGCTGGGCTTCGGGTTCCGCTGCGGATTCCTCGGCCTGTTGCACATGGAGATTGTGCAGGAGCGTCTCGACCGCGAATTCGACATGGATGTGATAACCACCGTACCCAACGTGTCGTACCGCATTTTCGACAAAAAAGGCGAAATGGTAGAGGTGCACAACCCTTCCGGATTGCCCGACCCTACTTTGGTAGAGACGATTGAAGAGCCCTACATTCGGGCATCGGTGATTACCACTACTCAGTTTATCGGCGGCATTATGTCGCTTTGCCTGGGCAAACGGGGTGAACTGATCAAACAAGAATACATCTCGGGCGACCGCGTAGAGCTGATTTACGACATTCCGTTGGGAGAAATCGTAATTGACTTCTACGACAAGCTGAAAAGTATATCTAAAGGATACGCTTCTTTCGACTACCACATACACGATTTCCGCCCGTCGAAACTGGTGAAACTGGATATTCTGCTTAATGGCGAACCGGTAGATGCTCTTTCTACCCTGACTCACGTGGACAATGCCTATTCGTTTGGCCGACGCATGTGCGAAAAACTGAAAGAGCTAATCCCTCGTCAGCAATTCGACATCGCGATTCAGGCAGCTATCGGGGCCAAAATTATCGCCCGCGAAACCATCAAAGCTGTCCGCAAAGACGTGACCGCCAAGTGTTACGGTGGGGATATCTCGCGTAAAAGAAAACTGCTCGAGAAACAGAAAAAAGGAAAGAAACGTATGAAACAAATCGGCTCGGTAGAGGTTCCGCAAAAGGCGTTCCTCGCAGTACTGAAACTGGATTAACGCAATCTAACAGCCATTTATTTTTTATAAAAACGCCTGCTTCGTAACTGAATGCAGGCGTTTTTCTATTTTCTACGTTCATTTCTTGCGGCACACGTGTCGACACAGACCCCTATCAAGTGACTGCGTTTTTTCAGGAACTCACTTCTATTGTTCGGCGTATTTTAACAAATGGCACTGTTTGCTCCGGATTCTGCCAAAAACAGATTCAATCGCCATAAAGAGTACTCTCAGAACCTGCACCACGTACCGTAGCGTTTAAGTCCTATAATGTTATGCGTTAGGTGTTTATACTTTCTTTTAGTGTTTAGTTTTCCGTTCTTATACGCTTGAAAGCTCGCAAGCTGATTTATCTGTTTTTAAGTCAGCAATGCCAAGTCAATTTCTGTCCAATTTGTCACTTATAATTAATCTTTTGATTGTCACAATATGAAACGAATTTCGATAGAATTTCACGCCAACGTTTCAATGTAAATCTACAAACAACCTTATTTTCTTTATCATAAATAAGTGTGTTTTTATATCCAAAATAAGTCGAAACTTTTACTTTGATATTCGAAATGTATGTCAAGATATTATCATCATTTTTGTATTTCTCTGAGAATTCTACAATTTGACTAAGAAATTGATATGTTTCTTTTGAATCTCCTTTAAAGTATTCGATTTCATAACTACCATTGTCTCTACTGTCAAAATAATTCTGATATCCCCATAATGAGAATACTTCAGTATGATTGTTGTTTCCGTTTTCCAGCAATTTCCAATGAGAAAGGTATGTTTTATCCATTAAATTGTCGAAAAATACTGTTTCAAGTTTATATGTCTGGGAAAATAAGTTTGCAGTCAAAATGCAGACTATGGTAATTAAAGTTATTCTTTTCATTTAATGAATTGTTTAGAAGTTCTTAATGTAGATTTATTATAATTCTGTAATTTGCATACCTTTAGATATGCCTTCAAATGTTTCAAGCAATCAACAATTTTAGCCGAAAAGCACGTCAGCCAGCCAATGGACATAGGCGTGTGTTGAACTAAACCTTCGGCAAGCAACCGACCAACCAGCCGGGTTAAGCTAATTTTGCCTTTCAATATCCAAAAATAGAAATATTTTCTGATATTCACAGAGTAAATCATTAAAAATGTGAATTAATGGGAACGCGGATGCCACGGATTCTGCCAAAAACAGATTCAATCGCCATAAAGAGTGCTGTCAGAACCGGCACCACTTACCGTAGGTTCTGTTCAACAAGGACTTATATCGCAACACCCCGCCAAGCTTTGTGTTTGGCGGGGTGTCGCGTTTAAGTCCTATGATGTTAGGGGTTAGGCTTTTAGTGTGTTTGTTTCAATTGCTTATAATATATTATTATGTCATCCACTGACATATCTTTTTTGATTAATTCTGTGTATTTTGTTCCATATATCCAATCATCAAAAAACTGATTTAGATTTTCATTGGGTATAGTTTTTACCCAGAGTTTTAAAAAATCCGATGTCGATGCTCCTGTTGAATAGTACTGTTGATAAAATTCCTTAATCACTTGGTTGAAGTCAGACTCACCTATCCAGTAATATAAAACAGAAAACATTACCATACCTTGAGTATACGAATAGTTAGTCAAATTTTTATTCCCGAAATTGATCAAGGGGACTCTTAAAAGCTCGGGGTTTTGTTCTAAATCAGCTTTCAATCTATTTATATATTGATTTGAAACTCTTTTTGTTGATAAATTAAGACCAGCATTGAATTTTTCTTCAACAATATATTGACAAAATGTAGCTAAACCTTCTTCCCATCTTGGTGAGAGACCGTTGTATTCATTGATTCTTACATACCAAAGATGAGATAATTCGTGGTATAAATTCATAAAGCTACCATTTTCAATAAATGCTTCCTGAGGTAATAAAATTGTTGTTTCATCTGCCTGTCCACCAGTTCCTTTTTCGGTTTCGATAATAGATAGTGAATTGTTGCTTTTCAATTCACCCCACCATTCCTTATATAATTTTATTGTGTTTCTCCCAACCTCGGATAAATTTGATGCGCAAGTTGAATCTTTTTTAAAATAATATATATCAAACCTGTCAGTTTTCATCTTTTTATAGGCTGATACTGCAATGTCAATTCTCCAATTAGGTTTCTTACTAGTGTATTCAAAAACAGAAACTCCTTTTTCCTTTATTACTGATTTTAAATTTCCACCATTTGCTACAACCAAAGAGTCGGGAACCGACACCCGAATTTTATAGTCAAAGTTATGCAAAGCAATATTCTTTCTCAAAAAAGATATTCTAGGTTCAGCAATAAGGGGATAAGCAAAAGCATCGTTACGAATTATTGTAAATTCTGACGAAATCTTATCCCGAATATATTCTGTCCCAGTTTCCTGATAACCTAATAAATATCCATCGTATGTAATTACGATACTTCGGGTTTGAAATGGAAGAAATTTTTCCTTTATAAGTATAGTATTCACTTGAAGTTCGGGGCAATCTGTAAATTGATCAACTTTCTGAAAAAAATGCAAATTCACACCATTCGCATCTTTTACCGATTTCACTTTCATTAAGCGATAAAGCAGGATAGGTACTTGATTAATCGTCTTACTGGATTGATTTACTATTTTCATTTCACAAATACCTTTCACCTTGTCTTGATTAAAATCAAATGATAGGTCCAGATTGTAAAAGCCAGTATAAAGAGGAAAAGATTCTTGGGCAAACATATTTGTTGCCAAACATAGTAATAGAGTGATAATTGTGTTTCTATATAAATAGCTCTTCATATTAAATATTACGTCTTTTTTTTCTAAACGGTAATAGTTTTATTAGCCTTGCCCCTAACGAGAGTCTGCGCAAAAACTCCCTTTAATTTCCAAAAATAGTAAAAAATCCGTTTATAGGCCTATAACTTGCTTAAATTTCAACGAATATTTTGAAGCCGAAAAATGGGACTAAAAAAAATCCGGTGTTGTAAAACGGCTTAAAACAAACCATCTGAGGCCAAAACAGCGCACTCATCCTGCTTATATAGCAGTTTATCAACGCCTTAAGCCTTTCAAGTCCATCTGTGATATTGGCACAACGAGCCAGGTTGTAGCCGATAAAGACCAAACTAACTTCTCCCAACACTTTTGTTTTGCCTCTTGTGAGTACATGGTCGAACCCGCGCTGTCGTTTGATGTTTCCCCAGGGGTGCTCGGCCAGCTGTTGTCGCTGTTTGTAGTACGCAGGATTTTGCTTGATTCGTTCGGCATTTTGCTCCATCAGGGATGCAAATTCACTCCTGTCGATGTTGCGACCGTTGTTTTTGCTGGTGGTGCACTCACTGTGTAGTTCGCATTCTCGACAGGCTTTGGGGTTGTTGTATCGCTGGAATTTGTAAGCCGATTTGTGCCCTTTGCTGCTATGTTTGAGCCAGGTTCCGTTAGTTACAAGAATTTGGCCGGCAGGACAAAAGTAGTTATCTTTTTCAGGGTCGTAAATAAATTGTGTGATGGGGAAAATATCGGGATTGTTTGAAGCAGGTTCTTTGGGCGAAACGTAGGTGGTGATGTTGTTTTGTTCGCATTTCTGTATCTGATCTCCGGTGTGGTAACCTTTGTCCGCCAATACGTCCATTTTGTCAACTTGCAGTATTTCTTTGGTTTCGATGGTTATTCCGGCTAAAGCAGTGGTGTCGTTTACGCTGCCGGTATCGAAGTGTGTGATCAATTTGTTTTTAGCATCCACAGATGCTTGCACATTGTATCCTACTACCGTGATTCCGCGTTCCCCCCTGGCGCGAGTTTGCAACTCGTGCCTTTTATTTAAGCAGTTTGTAACTGCTTAAGAAATTGCAGATTTCTACTTTCAACACGATTCTATATTAACCAGTCCTTTTATATCCGAGAAATCGCGAGCACTGCTGTATGGATAATCTTCCGGTCGTTCCACAAAACCCGCTTTTACAGGATTAGAATGTATATAATCAATCGTATTGTCAATTTCAAATGCCTGACGTGTCAGCTCGATTGGCTGATTGTGTTGTTGCCAAAACTGATAGTTCAAACTGTCAACCAGTATATCTTTGTAAATGCGCCGCGTGAAAACATCAATCCAATTGACCGTGGCGAATGTCACAAAATAGAGCGCATCCGGATTTCTGAATTTGTACTTTCTACTCATAGGCTATGTTTCTTGTGCTGCGCAAATATACAGTTACAAACTGTATAAACAAAAGGCACGGGTTACAAACCCGCGCCAAAGAGGGGTTATATCGCAACACCCCGCCAAGCTTTGTGTTTGGCGGGGTGTTTTGCGTTTGGGGGTCGAGTTTAAGTCCTATGATGTTATGGCCTAGTGCGTTGATTTCTACCAATATCTTTCTGTTAAATAGTTTTTCAGTTCGCTGTACCTACTGTCGTTTAAACTGTTCGATAAAAGTTTCTCTGGCGAAATGATTATGTATTTTGTTTTGTCTTTCAAGTGAGATTTCCAAGTTGTCTCCATGTCTTTCTGACTACATTTATATGTCTTGTCGAGTAAATCACCGTTTTCAGTCGGAATGACGTGAATATGAAGATAATTGTCAGCTTTTATTGTTTCTTTTTCTTTGTTTTTTACGAGTTGTTCTGCCCACAAAGTTTGTCTCATTAATTGATAAAAAGGTTCGTAGTAATAGCATTTATGGTCTGAACCTTCAAGTTGAGACGATTTGTTTATCAATTCTGTATATCTTCTTTTCCTTTCTGCGCCTTTAGAGTCTTCCCCTTTGGCAATAATTCCTTCGGCTGCTTTGTCTTGGTTGTCATAATGTTCAGTATATTTCCATTCAATCGGAATAATCCATTTTGAACCGTCTTTGTGTTTTGCGTAAACCAATGCGTCAATTGAAGTACAATTGCTTCCACGAGTTGATTGTTTTTCGTTCAAATTGTCATTGTCGCTAACAGCCTCAAATTGAATATATCCATGCGGTGTTTTGTCTGTCTCGATTTCAAATACGTCAATAAAATTTGTCGAAAATGACTTTATCATTTCTAAAACCGCTTTTTTGTCTTTTCGGATATAAAACAAATGATTTAAACACGCAATCTGAGAAGATAAAACGTGTCCTGTCGGATTAGCTCCGCCCCACCATGAAATATTGTTTTCAGAAAAGTAGTCTTTAACTTCTTTTCGTATAGGCTTAAAGATATTCTTTTCTCCGTCGATTAGAACAAAGTCTCTTATAGCGCGCATAAATATTTTTCCAGCTTTTTCTCTGTCAAAAAGTTCGCTGTTATTGATTAAGTCAATAGATTTGCGTCTCTCGTTTTCTTGGTAAATTGACGTCATAGAATAAATTTTATTCGTTTCTTTTTTTTCTCGCATTGGCCATAACGAGAGTCTGCGCAACCCCCCCCCCCTGGCGCGAGTTTGCAACTCGTGCCTTTTATTTAAGCAGTTTGTAACTGC
>CAZHNZ010000104.1:0-15040 GCA_964534355.1 uncultured Parabacteroides sp. | reverse complement strand
TCGTGCAAATTTAATACAATTAATTGATTTATAAAGACGAATCTTCCGATATTGTCAGTTCTTCATCTTTGCAAATCATCACTTTGCAGGGAAACTCTTTCACAAAGCGGTGATTGTGAGTACTCATAATCACTGAAGTACCGGTTTCGCAAATGCTTTGCAATAAAGTCACAATCTGATCACCGGTTGTCGGGTCTAAATTACCTGTTGGCTCATCGGCCAGAATGATGGCCGGCGAATTGAGCAGAGCACGGGCAATCACAATGCGTTGTTGCTCGCCACCCGAAAGTTCGTGAGGCATCTTATCGCCACTACCTTTCATATTCACCTGTTCCAAAACTTCGTCGATGCGGGCTTTTATCTCTTCTTTGTTTTTCCATCCGGTTACTTTAAGCACAAACTTCAGATTTTCAAATACATTCCGGTCAGTCAGTAGCTGAAAATCCTGAAAAACAATACCCATTTTCTTCCTTAGTTGGGGTATTTGTTTGCTTTTTATCCGGTGTAAATCAAATTCCAAAACAGATGCAGTTCCATTTGTTACAGGTATTTCTGCATAAATGGTCTTCAAAAGACTACTTTTACCCGAACCCACAGAGCCTATCACATAGAGGAATTCCCCTTTCCGAAGTTCCAAATGAATATTCTTTAAAACAAGGTTGTCCTGACGGTAAATATCGACACCCTGATAGTGAATCAATGTTTCCATTTAAAAAGGGAATTAAATTGTTATCTGTCCTGATATTACTCTTTGTGTCTTTTCTTTAACTCTTGCGCCAGATCCTCTATTCTATGTCCTTTTGAGGTCAGCAATACAATCAAATGATAGATTAAATCGGATGCTTCGTAGAGGAATCCTTCATCTGTACCATTGGTGGCTTCAATAACGGTTTCAACGGCCTCTTCACCTACTTTTTGAGCCATTCTGTTGACCCCTTTTTTGAACAGAGAGGTTGTATATGAGCCCTCGGGCATCTCGTTGTAACGCTTGTCGATGAAATTTTGCAAATATTGCAAAAACAGGATTGGATTGCTGTTGACTTCATCAAAACAGGTGTCGCTTCCGGTGTGACATACCGGTCCTACCGGTATTACCTTTATCAGCAATGTGTCCTGATCGCAATCTTCTGTTATACTTTTTACATTCAGGAAATTACCACTCTCTTCGCCCTTTGTCCATAGTCTGTTTTTGGTGCGGCTGAAAAAGGTTACTTTGCCTGTTTCTACAGTTTTGTTGTAAGCCATCTCGTTCATAAACCCGAGCATAAGCACCTTTGAGGTCTGACTGTCTTGTATGATAGCGGGCACTAAACCGCCCATTTTGTTGAAATCAATCATAAGTCTTTGGTTGATAATTGGTATATTTGCGCAAAGATAATTATTTTTTTTCTATATATACATATCCTTTTGGCGGGGCGGGGTTAAATTTGCAATTTGACGCTATCAGGGTTGTCTGATATTTTACTGCTTTACCATGTTTATTTGTATGTTTTCATCCTGTAATGATTGTTGTTGATTTTAATTTGTAAATTTTGCAGAATTTGTATCATTTATCTCTTGCAAAGAGAATATTCACACCTGCAAAAATGTTATATTTGTAGAAACCTTAAAAACACACGTTACCATGAATATAAATAGAGTTATGTATGATCTGGAGGCCAGGCATCCGGGTGAAGCAGAATTTCTGCAAGCTGTTAAAGAGGTATTGATATCTATCGAAGATATTTACAACCAACACCCTGAATTTGAGAAATTAAAGATAATTGAGCGATTGGTCGAACCCGATCGTATAATCACATTTAAAGTGCCGTGGGTGGATGATAAGGGAAATGTGCAGCTGAATATCGGATATCGGGTGCAGTTTAACAATGCAATTGGCCCCTACAAAGGTGGTTTGCGGTTTCACCCCTCGGTAAATCTTTCCATACTGAAGTTTTTGGGATTTGAGCAGATTTTCAAAAATGCGCTCACTACGTTGCCTATGGGTGGCGCCAAGGGGGGAAGCGACTTCAATGTAAAGGGTAAGTCGGATGCAGAGGTGATGCGTTTTTGTCAGGCTTTTATGCTAGAATTGTGGCGACATGTGGGCCCCAATACAGACATTCCGGCCGGAGATATCGGGGTAGGTGCGCGCGAAATTGGCTATATATATGGAATGTATAGAAAACTCATGCACGAAAATACCGGTACCTTTACAGGCAAAGGTCTCGAGTATGGCGGCTCATTGATCAGGCCGGAAGCCACCGGCTTTGGCGGACTCTATTTTCTGAGTCAGATGTTGCAGATGAGTGGTGATTCGATTGTTGGTAAACGGGTTTCGATTTCCGGTTTTGGAAATGTAGCCTGGGGGGCTGCCACCAAAGCCACAGAAATGGGCGCCAAAGTGATTACCATTTCGGGGCCTGATGGCTTCGTGTATGATCCGGATGGAATTTCGGGTGAGAAAATTGATTATATGCTGGAGCTGAGAGATACAGCAAACGATATTGTACAACCTTATGCCGAAAAATATGGAGTAGAGTTTTTCCCGGACAGACGTCCCTGGGAAATAAAAACAGACATTGCCTTGCCGTGCGCCACCCAAAATGAATTGAACAAAGCAGATGCCGAAAGATTGATTCAAAATGGTGTGTTGTATGTGGCTGAAATATCAAACATGGGATGTACGCCGGAGGCCATTGATTTGTTTATCGATCACAAAATACCTTATGGCCCGGGCAAAGCGGTTAATGCAGGAGGAGTGGCCACATCGGGTCTTGAAATGACACAAAACGCTATGCATATTTCGTGGTCGGCCGACGAAGTAGATGCACGCCTCAAAACTATTATGCAGAATATACACAATCAATGTGTGAAGTTTGGGCGTGAGAATAGTGGGTACATCAACTACATGAAGGGCGCAAATATTGCCGGTTTTATGAAAGTGGCGCGGGCAATGGTGGCTCAGGGAGTTGTATAATCCGAAAAAAGTACCTATATTTGCCTTAGCTCTGATGGAGAAGGATTGCTTCTGTTTTTTCTCGAACTAATGCACATGAAACATTTTTTTCTGATTTTGTATTTCTTGACATTCACTGCTATTTCGCTTTATTCTACTGAAAATAAGGTTGAACGTGGGCGCGTTTCGTTCTATTCGCACCGGCTTGAAGGTAGGAAAATGACAAATGGTGAGAGATATACATCGGGAAGTTATGTGGCAGCGCACCGGAAATATCCTTTAGGCACGATTTTGAAAGTGACCAATGTGGATAACGGAAAGTTTGTATTGGTTAAGGTAACAGATCGGGGGCCTTTTCATTGCAACCGGGTGATTGATATCTCTTTTGCCGCAGCTGTGAGTATTGGAATGGTGCAATCAGGACACACAGTTGTTATAGTTGAGGAGGCCGACAGGCTCAGGGATTTCTTCTATGCCGATTCATTGGCTTTGAGATATTCCATCTTGTTTAAAGCGTGTGGTCGTGAAATGATGATACCTGATAACTTTATCTTTAAATAAAAAAGGGGCTTTCTAAATATCAGAAAGCCCCTTCATTTTTTATTAAAATGCGGGATTATGCATTTTCAATCTCTTTTGCATAAGCTTCGATAGTAGAAACCGGCAATTCGGTTACTTCAGCAATCAATGCAAAGTCAAGACCTTTTTTGATCATTCTTGTTGCAACAGCTTTATTTCTTTCAATCTGATCAAAAATCATATTTGAAAGATATTTAAGCGATTCCATCATTCTGCGCTTGCTGTCTTTACTCTTGAAGTCAATGCCACAGAAAGTAGAAATGTTTTTGTGCAACACCAAATAGTAAATACCCGCAATAATAGTAGATGTTATCATTGTAATATCCACATTGCTTTTTTCAAAATAGTTGGCAAGGGTTGTGATTTCATCTCTTGTTTCAGTTTCTCTTCTTTGAGCTATTTTACGAATGAAGGGGGTATCTTCGTATAGTTCCCAAAGAATGATATTTCTGAAATCACGACTTTCGTCCATTGCACGATAAAGCTCTGTCAGTAAATTAGTAAAAACCGAGTGGATATCCAAATCACCTGCAACATCTACTTTGCCTTCGAAAGCACGTTGCATAATGAATTTCATCCAATAGTCGTTTTTAAGAATATACTCTTCGAGTACTTTATCAAACGTACCATAGTTTCTGTAAATAAAAGGCTTCTCTACTTTTGCCTGAATGGCAACAGAATTGATACCTAGTTTTCCAAAACCTTGTTCGCTGATAACGACCGAAACAGCTTTCATGATTTCACTGTTAATCAATTTTTTACTTCTGCGGATACGTTTTTTTTTCGTAACTTCTCCGCCTTCTTGTGATTCTTTCATAATTGATAGGGTTTAACTTGTTATTGTTGAGGGTTAAAGTAAATACCTATGGGCTTGATGTAATTTCCGACCCAAAAGTACAAACTTATATTTAATTAGCAAAGTATTTCGTGTTTTTTTTTCAACCACGTCATTTATTTTCACGCAAATACACTTATTGTATGAACTTAAACATTTATTATTACTAAAAAAAATGCGACGATAGCAAGATGACAACTCGAAGATTATTGATTCTGATAGAGGTTTTATTATTATAAAAATTTTTTTACTGCATTTTATTCGTTTTTTTAATCAAAAAACAGCATACATCATATTGTAAGTGAGAAAAAATGTTGTAACTTTGCGCCGCTAATATAAAGCGATTATTAATTTATTTTAAAAACAAAAATCAATGGCAACAAAAATTAGATTACAAAGATTTGGACGCAAAGGACATGCGTTCTATCAGGTTGTAGTTGCTGACAGCAGGGCTCCACGAGATGGTAAGTTTATTGAAAGGATTGGTTCTTATAATCCGAACACAAATCCTGCTACAATAGATTTAAATTTCGAAAGAGCTTTGTATTGGCTGCAAGTAGGGGCACAACCTACAGACACAACCAGAAGCATCCTTTCTAAAGAGGGTGTATTGTTGAAAAAACATTTATTAGGTGGTGTTGCAAAAGGTGCATTTACAGCAGAAGAGGCTGATTCTCGTTTTGAGAAATGGGTGAATACAAAATTATCATCTGTTCAAACTGTAAAAACGAAATTAAGCGAAGCTGCAAAAATCGAAGCTGCAAAAAGATTAGAAGCTGAAAAAGAGATCAATAAAGCTAAAGCTGAAGCGTTAGCTCAAAAATTGGCCGCTAAGAATGTTTCTGAAGTTGTAGAAGAGAGTGTTGAAGCTCCAATTGAAGAAACTCCGGCAGCGGAATAAATTCAAACTTCAAAAAAAGACTAGAAGTCCTTACCGAATTTTCGGTAAGGACTTTTTTTTCACCTCAAATTTTTATTCAAACAATGTTTATGCATATTTTAATTTAAGTGTGGATAAAGAAAATAAATTAACTATCTATGTACTCTGATAATCGGAGAATCTTTATTACTTTTGTACTGTCAAATCTGAAAATGAGACAAACAAAAATCGAATAGTAATCTGACTTATTATCGGCCTGTTATAGATGGAATATCCCTCAATATTGCTAGAGAATGCAGTTAACGAATTCTCTAGACTTCCCGGCATCGGAAAAAAAAGTGCGTTGCGATTGGTATTGTATCTTTTACGTCAAAAAGAAGAGGTGGCTGTGGCACTTGGGCAATCTCTGATTGAATTACGAAAAAACATACGTTATTGCCGGGTTTGCCACAATATATCAGACTCAGAAGTTTGTGGCATTTGCGTCAACACGAACAGAGATAACACCACTGTGTGTGTCGTCGAAAACGTAAAGGAGCTAATGGCAGTGGAGAATACTATGCAATTTAAAGGTTTGTATCACGTATTGGGCGGAATTATTTCTCCCATGGAGGGTGTAGGCCCTGCTGATTTGCAAATAGAGAGTTTGGTTGATAGAATTTCCGGAGGTGGCGTTAAAGAGGTTATTTTAGCTCTCAGCACCACGATGGAGGGTGATACTACGAATTTCTATATTTTCAGAAAACTGGCATCATTTGATGTCAAAGTATCGATTATTGCCCGGGGCATTTCGATAGGAGATGAGCTGGAGTATGCCGACGAAATAACGCTTGGTCGCTCCATAGTAAACAGAACACTTTTTAATGAAGCTTTTAAAATATGACTATTGCTGTTGATTTTGATGGAACTATCGTAGAGCACGAGTATCCGAAAATAGGAAGACCCATACCGTTTGCCATCGAGACTTTGCGTGAATTGCAAAAAGATGGACATTTCCTCATATTGTGGACGGTAAGAGAGGGCGCGCTGCTGGAAGAGGCAGTTGAATACTGCAGAACAAGAAATGTAGAGTTTTACGCTGTCAACGAGACCTATCCCGGCGAACGTAGCGAAGAGAGCTTTTCGCGCAAACTGACTGTTGACCTGTTTATCGATGACCGCAATTTGGGGGGAATGCACGACTGGGGAATTATTTATCAAATGATTAAAGAAAATCAACCATTTATGCCTTACGATTTTTCGAATACGGTGTCACAAAGACGTAGTTATGAGAAGAAAAATTTCTTTTTACGTATTGGTGAGGCCATCGAAAAGGCCAAAAATATGAAATAAAACAGTTCTATTGGGAGATGAATCCGGAAGAAAAGAAGCTGACTATTGTAATTGTTAACTACAACGTAAAACTTATTTTGGCGCAATGTCTGTATTCTGTACGGGCTGCTGTACGAATGTTGGATAGCGAGGTAATAGTGGTGGATAATGCCTCTTCTGATGGATCTGTGACCTACCTCAAACCGCTTTTTCCTGAATTTGAGTTTATTGAAAACAGGCAAAATACCGGTTTTTCTTCGGCCAATAATCTGGCTATTCGCCGGGCAAAGGGAAAATATATTTTGCTGCTCAATCCGGATACGGTGGTAGGTGAGGATTTTCTGCAACGTATTTGCTCGTTTATGGATACTCATCCCGATGCAGGAGGAGTAGGTGTGAAGATGATCGATGCAAGCGGCCGGTTTCTGCCCGAGTCGAAACGCGGATTGCCCAATCCGTGGAACTCTTTTTGTAAAATGTTTGGATTGGCATCTCTGTTTCCTTACTCAAAACTGTTTGACAGGTACAGGGTATTGTATCTTGACAAAAACAGCATACACCGTGTGGATGTATTGTCGGGTGCCTGTATGCTTTTGAGGGCTGAGGCACTGACAAAGAGCGGTTTGCTCGACGAGGACTATTTTATGTATGGAGAAGATATCGATTTGTCATACAATCTGCTGAAAGCCGGTTATCAAAACTATTATCTACCCGAAACCATTATCCATTACAAAGGAGAAAGTACCAAAAAAGACAGCATCAGGTATGTGCGGATTTTCTACGGGGCTATGATTATTTTTTATCAAAAGCACTACCCGAAATCCGGATGGCTGTTTGCCCCGTTTATTTATCTGGCCATATTTCTCAGAGCCTCTGTGTCTGCGCTGAAGATTCCGTTTCGTCGATTTATTCCTGTTCACAAAACAGAGATACACATTCCAGATACAGGTGAATCATTCAGCGAAATGATACGTCGTATTGAGCAGAAAAAAACCTGATTTCCGGAGAAATCATTATTCAAATAATACTATTATGTTTAGTCGTTTGTTTGCCAAAGAAGCCTTTAATGTATTGCACTACAAGAATTTCAGGTTTTTTCTGGGGTATCGTTTTTTTATGACAATGGCTACGCTGATGCAATCGGTAATTGTTGGTTGGCACATGTATGAGCTTACTCACAACGTGTTGTGGCTGGGAATGATTAGTTTGGCCGAAGTAATTCCACAAATAGCAGTTTCTCTGTTTGCCGGTCATTATATTGATTTGTGGGACAGAAAGAAAATTATCCGAAATACTACGTTTATTCTTTTAGTAGGCTCTGCCATTTTGGCTCTTTACAGCGTGCCGGAGTTCGATGCATTTGGCAAACTGGGTATTTGGCCGGTATTTGTCACAATTGCGCTGACCGGTTTTTCGAGAGGAATATTGATGCCTGCCCATACGGCGTTGGTAGGTCAGTTGGTCGATAAAAAAGATTATGCGAATGCAGCTACCTGGAGCAGTGCGAACTGGCAGATTGCAGCCGTTTCGGGCCCGGCCGTTGGTGGGCTGATCTATGGTTTTTCATCTATTCTGGTGGCCTATATATCTGTTTTTATCATCTATTTTATATCTATGCTGATGATAAACAGTATGCAGTTGCCCCACAAAGAGAGAATCGCGCAAAAAACAAACGAGAGTATTGGTGTACGTATCAGAGAGGGAATCAGTTTTGTGATGAAAACACCGGAACTGGTGGGTGCCTTTTCGCTCGATATGTTTGCCGTTTTGTTTGGTGGCGCTGTGGCCATGCTTCCGGTATTTGCCTCCGACGTATTACATGTGGGGCCTCAGGGGTTAGGATTTTTGCGGGCGTGTCCGGCTTTGGGCGCAATCGTAATGTCTTCTGTGCTGATGTTTTATCCGCCTACCCGAAATAGCGGGAAGTTGCTGCTGGGGGCGGTAGCTATGTTTGGTTGGTGTATGATAGGTTTTGCGCTTTCGGAGAATTTCTGGATATCGGCCATGCTGCTCTTTTTCAGCGGATTGTTTGACAACGTGAGTGTGGTTATCCGGGGTACCATTCTGCAATTGTTTACCCCCGAAGAGATGCGTGGTCGTGTGGCATCGGTCAATAGTATATTTATTGGTTCGTCCAACGAACTTGGTGCATTCGAATCTGGTGTGACTGCCCGTTTTATGGGGCTGGTGCCCTCTGTTGTGTTTGGCGGCGCAATGACTCTGCTTGTGGTGGCAACTACGGCACGACTCAATCGCCGCTTGCTGAAACTTTCACTAAAAGAAAAAGCTCTTTAATCAGAGCTTTTCTTGTTGACAACCTTTTGACGTCTGGGACCCTCTACCTTTGGCGGGTGATTTTTGGGAGCGCCTTTGTGGTGTGGCTTTTTGGATTTGTGGGAACGTGGATTCCCGTATTTAATGTCTGTATTCCAAACCGGTGCTTCGCCCAGTCCTTCGGGCAGAGGCAGTTTGGGCACTTCAGCCTCAATCAGTTTCTCTATCTTATGCATCTTGTGCATATCTTTTTCGTTGACCAGCGTAAAGGCTGTTCCCTTTTTGTTTGCCCGGGCTGTTCTACCAATACGGTGTACATAATCTTCAGCATCGTGAGGCACATCGTAATTGATAACCATATTCACCTCTTTCACATCAATACCCCGGCTCATTACATCTGTAGCCACCAGTATGCGTGTCCTTTTTGACCGGAAACTTTGCATCAGCTCCTCCCGTTGGCTCTGGTCGAGATCGGATGAGAATCCCCGTGACTTGAACCCGTTGCGACGCAAAGAAGTGACAATCTCCTGAATCTTCATTTTTGAAGAGGTAAATACGATAATACTTGTATCGTCCGGGTGATCCAGCAATATTTGTTTCAGCACATCATTCTTTTGTGCATCGTATGTCAAATACAGATTTTGAGAAATGCCGGCAGCCGGTTTCGAAATTGACAGACTGATTTGATCCGGATCGCGTAATATTTTAGCCGCTAAAGCCCTGATTTTAGGAGGCATAGTTGCGCTAAACATCAATGTTTGTCTTTCGGCCGGCAATGTTTTTACAATTTTCTCTATATCATCGGCAAATCCCATATCGAGCATTTTATCTGCCTCGTCGAGCACCAAATGTTTTACTTTCGAAAAATCGACATAGCCCATAGCGATATGTGCAATAAGCCGTCCGGGTGTAGCCACAATGATTTCGGCTCCGTTTTTCAGCGCACTCTCCTGTGATCCAAACTCCTTACCATCGCCTCCACCATAGATAGCCGCAGATGTTACCGAGATAAAGTAGGATAGACCCTGAATTTCACGATCAATCTGAATAGCCAGCTCGCGTGTGGGTACAATAATTACGGTATCGGTAGATAGGTCGCTTTTACCCGCCAATTTGTGTAAAATAGGAAGCACGAACGCAGCTGTTTTGCCGGTTCCCGTTTGCGCACAGGCTATTAAATCTTTGTTGGCAATTATTTTTGGAATAGCAAATTCTTGTATCGGTGTGGCATTTACAAATCCCATGTGGGAAATTGCTTCGAGCAGATGCTCATTCAATTGTAATTCTTCAAAAGTCATTTTGTTGCGGAACGTATTTAGTTATAAATGATGTAGCATTGTGCCACAAAACCGATTTACCGGTCATTATTTAGTTATAAACAAATGAAATATTCATTTACAGACTCTGCAAAGATAAACAAAAATACGACAAAGCCTTCATTTAGTTGAGTGATATTCAATTTAATGAATAAAAAAGGCTGCCACTTTTTTGATGTGTGGCAGCCTTCGGGGAATATTGTTATTGTAGTTTTACGACTATTCCGCCGGTTATCCAGGTTCCGGCCTGACGCAATCCGCCAATATCGAAGAAGCGGGTGTCGGTCAGATTCGTACCCGATAGCTTAATGGTATAGCTTTTTTCTGTCCAGGTCAGCTGCGCATCCAGAGTCGCGTAGGGCGAGTAGGAGCGGGTGCTCTTTTTGGCATCCACATAGAGGCCATTTCGATCCCAATAGATTCCGGTAACACCGAGTGTCAGTTTCCGGCTCAGGTCGAAAACGGCAGTTGTCACCACTTTGTGTTTCACAAAATCCAGTACATATTTCGACATATAATTGCCCAAATCTTTATCGGAATAAATGTAGCTGTAACCCACCTGTATGCTTTTCAGAAATGCATTGGTTTTGTAACCGGCATTTATCTCAATACCTGTTTTTTGCTCGTTGTAGTTGGCTGCTCTCCAGATGGTTGAGTCTGTACTTTTGTGCTTTATCCAATCTATCTCATCGGCTGTTTTCCGCATAAAAGCAGTTATAGCTGCCGAGAAATGACCGGTTTTATACTCTGCACCCAAATCGAAATTCAACGATTTCTCGAGTCCAATATTCGGATTTCCTTTTTGCGATGCGCTGGAATAGTAGATATCTGTAAATGAGGGCAGTCTGAGCGTTTTATTGGCATTTGCCAACAATTTTAAATCATCCGTCAGATTATATTGCGCGTTCACACCCCACAGCAGATCGTTTCCGAAAGGGGTAAAGACAGCATTCAGCGCTACTTCGGCCTGCCACTGTTTACCCAGAAAACGGTGTTTCAGGTAGCTGCTTTTGATGTGTCGGGTTTTTTCTTTGGTGTAAAATGCATCACCATCTGTTGATTCGTACAGGGTGTCCTTTAATGCCACACCCAAAACATTGCTATGTACCTGCTCCATGCGGTAGTCGGCGCCCCAGTAGGTTTTTCCCAGTGCAGAAAGATAGGTGGCGGCAACAGATGCTCCGGCTTCGTCAGACCGGTGATAGTTATGTGTTTTGTACCAGGGGGCGGCTCCGACAGAGTTGCGATACAGTTCGAAACGGTCGTAGGTACGTTTGTAGTTCAAATTGGATGTGAGCGACAGTTTCCCGATCTGTTTGCTCCACCCCAGCGAAGAGATTGCTGTGCGGGTTTTCTCAAACTGATTTGGGTAGCTAAGCGAGTAGAAAGCATTGGCACCAAAAGCCTTTTGCTGGTAACCGGCCTGCAGGTCAAACTGTCCGGCTTTGAGGCTGTTGTGCCTGAAATGGACAAATGCATTGGTGGTTTTGAAATCAGTATTTGTGGTATAACCATCTGATTGTCTGTGCGAAAAAGAGCTAAATAATGTGCTTTTGCCCATCCGGTAGTTTCCGGTCAGCCGAAACAGCTGATAAGCATTCTGGCCACTGTTTATCTCTGCATTCAGGTAGTTTTTGTCGCTGGCAGATGTCATAATATTGATAGCACCTGTCAGCGCTCCGGGTGCGGTAATACCCCGCATGAGCTGAATGCGATCAACAATTTCTACATCAATGGGAAGCGAAAGCGATTGGTGTCCGGTGCGGGAATCTGAGAAGTTAACACCATTGAGAAAGATAAGATTCTGGTCGAAAGTTCCACCGCGAACAGAGAGGTCGGCCTGTACACCTTTGGTACCGCGTTCGCGAATGTCGATACCTGCCGATTGTTTTAGAGATGATTCGAGAGAGAGTAGGGGTAATCGCTCAACATCGCGCTTACTTACAATCTGTTGCGTGGTTGTCAGTCCCTGCAGGCTTTCGGTTTTGCTGCCTACTACAGTTACCTCATTCAGCTCCAATTCGCGGTCGCTGCTCAGAGAATCTTTTACCATCGTGTTTTCGGCTTTGATCGTAGTTGAATTGATCATGGAAATGCCGGCAGATAAAACACCGATTTTCACCACTTTGCCCATGCTGCAAAAGGCTGCATACCTCTTTCTCGACCACCGTCGGAAGCAGAGTGAGGTACTCTTTTTTTCATTCATCATAGAATTTATGAATTAAAATTAAACATAAAAATTGTCGGTGCAAAGATACTACTTTTTTTGTTGGCTGAAAAGTGAATGAGTCCTGATCCGAAAATGAACACTTTTCTATCCATTTTACAAGTTGAATTTCTGAACATTTCTTTCTATATTATAGTCTAGTTAGCAATTTTTTTTGTAAGTTTGCAATCCCTTTCCCATTTTTGAAACAGGGACAGATACTTACTAATTATAAATCAAATCAAAATATCGAACGTTATGAAATTTGTTGTTTCAAGCTCTGACTTACTATCTCATTTACAGACAATTGGTCGCGTAATTAATTCGAAAAACACAATACCCATTCTGGACAGCTTTTTATTCGAACTGTTTGACGGTGTGCTTACACTCACTGCATCCGATGGGGATACCACGTTGATTACATCGATGACAGTAGCCGATGCCGAAGAAAATGGTGCTTTTACACTTTCTGCCAAATTGTTGTTGGATCCACTGCGCGAATTGCCCGAACAACCTTTAACTTTCGATGTAAATAACGAAAATAATGAGATTTGTATCTATTTCCAAAACGGAAAATACAATATGATTGGTCAGTTTGGCGATGACTACCCAAAGAATCAACCGTTGAATGTCAATAATATAGCATTCAAAATAGATGTTTCGGCTTTATATGCCGGTATTGTGCGTACCATTTTTGCCACAGCCGACGACGAGTTGCGCCCGGTAATGAATGGTGTCTATTTCGATATTCACGAAGAGGATCTGACTTTTGTTTCATCTGACAGTCACAAACTGGTACGCTTCAAAAACGATACCATCAAAACCGGTAGCACTGCCGCATTTATCCTGCCTAAAAAACCGGCTACCATGCTCAAAAATATTTTACCCAAAGAGCAGGGACAGGTATTGGTAGAGTTTGATGGTCGAATGGCTAACTTTACTTTTGCCAATTACCGCATTATTTGTCGGTTGATTGAGGGCAAATTCCCGAACTACAACTCAGTAATTCCTCAAAATAATCCCTATAAAATTGTGGTTGACCGCGTGCAGCTGATGACCGCTCTTCGTCGTGTTTCTCACTTCTCGAATCAGGCGAGCAACCTCATTAAGTTGCAGGTAAGCGACAACAGAATAGTCATTACAGCTCAGGATATTGATTTTTCAACAGCAGCCGAAGAGTCTGTAATTTGTCAATACACCGAAAATCCCATTAAAATCGGGTTTAAATCCTCTTTCCTGGTAGAAATACTGAACAACATCACAGCGAATGAAGTCGTGCTCGAACTGGCTGATCCTTCGCGTGCAGGTATCATTTTGCCATTGGAACAAGATGAAAACGAGCACCTGCTAATGTTGTTGATGCCGATGATGCTGAACGACTAGAATTCGGTTTTCATTCTTTCTGAAACGATTTTATATATTATCAACAATAACCAAACAATGCAGTTAAACTTAAAAAATCCGCTGGTTTTCTTTGACCTCGAAACCACAGGTATAAATCCATCTACCGACCGTATCGTTGAACTTTGTTATCTGAAAGTTCATCCCAATGGAATGGAAGAGACAAAGACAATACTGGTTAATCCGGGTATTCCTATTCCTAAGCAGGCTTCTGACATTCACGGAATTACCGATGAAAAGGTAGCCAATTGCCCGAAATTTAAAGAGATAGCCAAGGTGTTGGCCCGCGATTTAGAGGGTTGCGATTTGGGTGGATACAACTCGAATCGTTTTGATATTCCATTGCTGGCCGAAGAGTTTCTGCGGGCAGATGTGGATATCGATTTTACCAAGCGGAAGTTTGTGGATGTGCAGACTATTTTTCATAAAATGGAACAACGGACACTGGCGGCTGCCCTCAAATTTTTCTGCGATAAAGATTTGGAAAACGCACATTCGGCCGAAGCCGATACCCGCGCAACTTACGAAATACTGAAAGCGCAGTTGGACCGCTATCCACAGCTCAAAAATGATGTCGCTTTTCTGGCCGAATTTTCTACTCAAAACAAAAACGTTGATTTCTCGGGGCGTTTTGTCTATGACGACAAGGGCGTTGAGATTTTCAATTTTGGAAAATACAGGGGAAAACCGGTGGCAGAGGTACTCAAAACTGATATTGGCTACTACGGGTGGATGATGAATGGCGATTTTTCGCTGCATACCAAAAAAGTGCTGACCAACATCAAACTGCGGGAGCTAAACAAATAATGGCTTTCCGGTAAAGCAAAAAAACATGAGTTTACATTCTAAAAAAATAGTACTGGGAGTTTCGGGTGGTATTGCGGCCTACAAAGCGACGCAGATCATCCGGCTTCTTGTTAAAAAGGGTGCCGAAGTCAAAGTAATCATGACGCCGCTGGCCAAAGAGTTTATCACACCGCTGACGTTGGCTACATTGTCGAAAAATCCGATAATGGTCGATTTTTTCGATCCCACCAACGGCAACTGGAATAGTCACGTAAAAACCGGTCTTTGGGCCGATGCTTATCTGATAGCACCGGCCACGGCAAATACGATGGCTAAAATGGCGAATGGCATTGCTGATAATTTGCTCTTAACCACTTACTTGTCGGCGCGTTGTCCTGTGTTTTTTGCACCGACAATGGATTTGGACATGTATGCACACCCGACCACTCAAAAAAACATTTCTACATTAATATCTTTTGGAAATCATGTAATTGAAGCCGGATGCGGCGAATTG
>CAZHNZ010000103.1:0-15218 GCA_964534355.1 uncultured Parabacteroides sp. | reverse complement strand
CAAACAACTGGAAGAAAATCCATGGGATGTATTCGAAACTATGTTCACAGTTGATTCTGTACACGAAGGAACAATCATCGAATTGCTGGATAAAGGTGCTGTAATCTCATTGCCTTATGGTGTAGAAGGATTTGCAACTCCTAAACATTTGGTAAAAGAAGATGGTACTCAAGCTCAGGTAGAAGAGAAATTGGAATTCAAAGTAATCGAGTTCAACAAAGAGTCGAAAAGAATCATTCTGTCTCACAGCCGTATTTTCGAAGATGTAGCTAAAGCTGAAAGCCGTGATGCTGCAAAAGAGAAAAAAATCAAGAAAGCTGCAGTTAAGAAAGAGGAAACTACAACTTCATCTTCTTCATCTCAAGTGATGGAAAAAACCACCTTGGGTGACATCGAAGAACTGGCTGCATTGAAAGAAAAACTTTCAGGCAAATAATTTTGAATCATCAAAATTCTATATTCAAGGGGTTGCTCAGCAGAGCAGCCCCTTTTTTATTACCTGAACAGCAGACAAGACAAAAAAATGGCTGCCTCGTAAAACATACAGAGGCAGCCATTTTTTCAACTAATCAAAAACACCTATTTACCATCCACACGGGTAACAGAGGTGATATTCTTTACTTTCATCAGCTTATTACACATATTGTTTACATCGTTAGCACTTCTAACCTGAAAGTCAATAACCCCTTCAAATATGCCATCCTTTGTATCAATATGAATTTTCTGAATGCTCATAGAAAGCTCTTCGGACAAGACACGGGTAATATCATTCAACACACCGATTGCATCTACCCCTTTCACCTCTATTCCGGTATGAAAGGTATGATCTGTAAATGGCTTCCAATCCAACGACAACAGTCTGTTTCCGAAAGTACTCTTTAAGCGCATAGCGACAGGGCACGATCGTTTATGAATCTCAATCATTTGAGAATCATTGATATAGCCCAATGCATCATCGAATGGCAACGGATTGCAACAGGTAGCAAAACGGAATGCTTTATTCAAATCTTTTTCATTCGGAATATACGACTTTTTCTTATCAATTTTAGCATTCTCTTCTTTCTGAACCTCTTTCTTGCCCGATTTTCCACCAAATGTCTGACGAATATACCGTACAAATCCACTCGACTCCTTTGATTTCACCTCCTCTACCAGGCTATTTGATAGTTCAATATCCTTTTTACCCACCAGCAAAAACAGCTCTTCCTTCGATTGAAGCTTATGTATCTGAACCAATGAGTTCATAGCAATCGGCTTATCGGGAAAATGGTTGAGAAGAAACTCCCGCACCAAAGTTTCGCCCTGTTGTACAGCCAGACGATCGTCCTTAAGCAAATATTTATTAATACTGGTACGCGCCAAAGATGTGGTAACAAAATTCAGCCATTCGGGTTGTGGCCACTGCGATTTAGACGTAAGAATCTCCACCTGATCACCACTCAAAAGCTTATGACTCAGTGGAACTAACTTATGATTCACCTTAGCGCCAATACAATTAAAGCCCAAATGGGTATGCAAAGCAAACGCCAAATCCAGAGCCGTAGCCCCCTGTGGCAGCGTTTTAATCTCACCTCTGGGCGTAAAAACAAATATTTCGGAAGCGTAAAGATTCAGTTTTATTGAATCCAAAAAATCCATTGCACTGGGTCCGGGATTTTCAAGAATCTCACGAATAGTCTTAAGCCAGGCATTGAGTTCGCTGTTCGGGTCGATTGCACCGGTTTTATAATTGACATGTGCAGCCATACCCCTCTCGGCAATTTCGTTCATTCGTTCGCTACGTATCTGCACTTCAATCCAATGCCCTTCGGGACCCATAACAGTTAGATGAAGAGCCTGATAGCCATTGGCTTTGGGACGACTCACCCAATCCCGGATTCTTTCGGGGTGCAATTTATAAATATCTGTTATTGCCGAATAAATATTCCAGCACTCAATTTTCTCTTCTATTAGATCTTTGGGAATAAATACAATACGCGCAGCGCAAAGATCATAAATTTCTTCAAACGACACCTTCTTCGACTCCATTTTTCGCCAAACGGAGTAAACGGATTTGGTTCGCCAGGTCATCTCAAAATTGACGCCCATTTGATTCAGGCGTAAACAAACCGGATTCGAGAAACGCTGATAAACATCGTGTCTATCAGTCTCTTCTGAAGAAATTCGCTCATGTAAATCACGGTAAGCATCCGGGTGTTCGTATTTGAAACTCAAATCCTCTAATTCCGATTTAATGGCATGCAATCCCAAACGATAGGCCAAAGGTGCATAAAGATATTGAGTTTCACCGGCAATTTTAAATTGTTTGTTTGGAATCATTGAATCCAGTGTGCGCATATTGTGCAACCTGTCAGCCATCTTAATGAGGATTACACGAATATCCTCACTCATTGTAAGCAACAATTTTCTAAAATTCTCTGCCTGCGACGATGCCTGTTCACCAAAGATTCCACCCGCAATTTTTGTCAGACCTTCTACAATCTGAGCTATTTTGGGGCCAAACAACATAGAAATATCCTCAACGGTGTAATCTGTATCCTCCACCACATCGTGCAACAATGCCGAGCAAATAGAAGTGGAACCAAGCCCCATATCTTTAGCCACAATGCGTGCAACAGCAATGGGATGCAGTATGTAAGGTTCGCCGGAACGTCTGCGGATTCCTTTGTGGGCCTCTTTTGCAAAAGTATAGGCCTTTGTTATTAAATCTACTTTTTTTCGGTGTGGAGAATCAAGATAGTCAGAGAGCAACTCCTGAAACTCCTTATCTATTAATTCCTCTTCCTCCTTATTGTTGTGTAAGTGTTCGTGGCTCATAGAGAATTATTTACGATTTTGGAATTTTAATTTTCATACCCACCTGAATGGCGTCATGTCTTTTGAGCTTGTTTGCCTTCATTATATCTTCGACTGTAATACCGGGATACTTATTGGCAATAGCCCAGAGTGTATCACCCTTGCGTACAGTACGATAAAGATATTTTATTTTCGGGTTTTGTTTAATTCTCTTTTCTGGCTTTTCAGTTTCTACCTGCTCCTGTTGTTCATTATCCAGAGAAACAGAATCTGTAGCCACATCTACTGAAGCCGTATCTTTCAGATTCTTTTTTGCATTTTTCGCCAAATCATCTCTTTTATCGACAGCAGGCACCACTTTCTTTTCGCGATAAATAGTCAGCATTCTCCCTCTTTGAACAGAGTTAGAACGAAGATGATTCCACGATTTCAGCGTTTTAGCAGAAACCCGGTATTTGCGGGCGATTTCAGAAAGAGTCTCTCCCCTCTTCACTTTGTGACGAATGGCAATTTGAACCGTATTGTCCTCA
The DNA here is from genome assembly GCA_964534355.1 of uncultured Parabacteroides sp. Classification (GTDB taxonomy): domain Bacteria; phylum Bacteroidota; class Bacteroidia; order Bacteroidales; family UBA7332; genus CAXXIC01. Next base: position 11,892 of record CAZHNZ010000103.1, on the reverse strand, counting down.
GGTGTGCCCGGATCTACCGTTTTTCTGAAATTGAGCAAGAGTTCGGCAGAGCGATATTTGGCAATTGTATCTTTCGAATCAATAAAAGCATAGGCAGAATAAATAGGTAAACGAAGTGCACAAGCCTTGATATGCCCCGGAATAATGTCCCGACGATACTGAGGGTTAAGCATGCGTATTTGCTCAACTGGTAGATTCAGCACATCTGCAATTTGCTGAAAATGCATCATTTGATTCACTTCAACGGTATCCGTATTGAGTGGAATTTTGCAGGATGCCATGCAGATATTGTGTTGTGAGGCATAATTCATCACATAGTTTACGGCGATGAAAGCTGGCAAATATCCCCTTGTCTCTTTGGGTAAATAGAAATAAATATCCCAGTAATCTTTTTTTCCACCGGCACGGCGAATGGCTTTATTTACGTTTCCGGGGCCACAATTATAGGCCGCGATAGCAAGTCCCCAATCTCCGTAAATACGATTCAATTCTTTCAGATATTTCACGGCAGCATAGGTCGATTTCACCGGATCCCGACGCTCATCAATCAGATTTGTCACCTCCAGTCCATAGGCCCTGCCGGTAGGCAACATAAACTGCCACAAACCCGCTGCACCCACCTTCGACACAGCCGTCGGATTGAGAGCCGACTCGATAACAGGTAAATACCTCAACTCCAGAGGAAGATCTTCGGCATCAAGAGCCTGATCAAACAGAGGAAAGAAAAACTTCCCAACCCCCAACATATAGCTAACCCTTTCTCTCAGTCGCTCGGCATACAAATTGATATAAGTACGAACAATCTGATTGTAAGGCAATTCCATAACAGAAGGTAATTTAGCCAAACGATCTATGTACACAGAATCGGGGATTGACGGATTTTGAGAATGGTGAATACAGTTGGTATCGAGTACAATACCGTTGCAATTCATCCAGTCGGAAAGCAAAGTATCCATACTAAAACCTAATGTTTCAGGCAGTTGAATAGATTCGTCGCGAATAGTATCTTTGGTGCGCAAAACAACATCATTGGCCGAAACAGTCAATGAAGAGAAGAAAAAAGCAAGAAAAGCAAAAACAGAAAACAGAGTGTACTTCATAGAAAAAAATCAAAAGTCAAAACTTAACAGAACATTGCAATCCATATCCCAATGAGCCGTTATACACATTATTAGTAGAGCGCAACAATGCCGGTTGCATTTTCAGGCTCAAATCGGGTGAGATATCGAACTGAAAAAGCTGAGCATCCACATACGCATCAATCATGGTTACGAAATAGAGGCCAATCATACTAATGACGCTCAAATCGCGGTTACGCCGAAAAAAATCCTTTCGGTTTTTCAACGTTGAGGTCAGCTGATCCTGCGAAATCGTACCATTGTTATACGCTTTTACATAAGACGCAGGTAAAATTTCGAGGAAACTATTGGTTGACGGGTTAGCGTCGGTAATATCGCTATAAGCTTTTGAATAATCTTTCAAATAGCCGTTGTTCCAGGCCAGAGCATAAGTAATCCCAGCAAATCCGCCATACACCAGAGGTAATTTCCAGTACTTGCGGTTGTATATCTGACCTAAACCCGGCAACAGGGCAGAATACCAAACCGCCTTAGCCGGAACAGGGACAAAACGATTGTCCCATTTCGCAGAAAGAGATTTAAATTCTCTCACTTTTTCCACCGAATCGACAGATACAATCGCATGTTGGGTAGAATCTGCATCGACAAAAACTCCGTCTTGCTGAGCAGAAACGGAGGCATTGCACAAATATAATGCAAAAATCAGAAATAATACCTTCTTATTCAATATGAAACTACTTTAAACCGTCAAAAATATTGATTATCCTCTCGAGTTCCTCATCCGACTTGAATGGAATAGAAATTTTTCCTTTTCCGGCTCCGGTCATCGAGAACTGCACTTTGGTTTTGAAATATTTCGACAGATGTTTTTTCAATAAATTATACTCCTCCGGCAAAGCATTCTTTTTGGGTTCGGGTGCTTTGAGGTCCTCTATCTTTTTGCCCGAATTCAGCGCTTTTACCATCTCTTCGACGCGACGCACGGACAAATCATTGGATAAAATTTCTTCGTAAATACGAAGCTGCAATGTCGGGTCATCCACCGTAATCAGAGCACGGGCATGCCCAACATCAATTTTTTTATCCTTTAACCCCATTTGAATATCGGCCGGCAACTTCAATAAACGGAGAAAATTGGCAATTGTTGTTCTTTTTTTGCCTATTCTTTCGCTCAACCTCTCCTGAGTCAGGTTGTATTGCTCAATTAGCTTTTGGTAAGCCAGTGCAATTTCTATTGAGTTGAGATCTTCCCGCTGAATATTTTCGATAAGGGCCATTTCCAGCATATTCTCATCATTGGAGGTACGCACGTAAGCCGGGATTGTTCTGAGTCCGGCCAGCAAAGAGGCTCTGTATCGGCGTTCACCGGCAATAATCTGATAGCGATCATTGGATATTTCCCTGAGCGTAATTGGCTGAATTATACCCAACTCCTTTATCGACACCGCCAATTCGGCCAACGCATCCTGATCAAAATCGGAGCGCGGCTGACCCGGGTTTGGTTTTATTTTCGATATCTCAATCTCATTGATAGACGACGAGCCACCGGTTTTCACCTCTTCCAATGTAATCAAAGCATCTAATCCCCGACCTAACACATTCTTTTTTGGTGTTGCCATATTCTATTTTCTATTTATTCTTTTCAATAATTTCTTTGGCTAATTGCAAGTGGTTCAATGCCCCTTTTGATTCGGCATCGTAGAGCAGTACGGGCATTCCATAGCTTGGCGCTTCACTAAGCTTAATATTCCGCTGAATAACAGTGGTAAATACCATATCACGGAAATGTCGTTTCAGTTCGTCGTAAATCTGATTGGCCAATCGCAAGCGTGAATCGTACATGGTGAGCAGAAAACCTTCGATTTCGAGCGTTGGATTCAGTTTCGACTTAATAATTTTGATTGTGTTGAGCAACTTACTGATCCCCTCGAGCGCGAAATACTCGGCCTGTACCGGTATCAACACAGAGTCGGCAGCCGTAAGGGCATTAACAGTGATCAATCCCAACGAAGGTGAACAATCGATGAGAATAAAATCGTATTCCGATTTGACTACACTCAGCGTTTTTTGCAAAACCCTGTCCCGATGATCTACATTGAGTAACTCGAGCTCCGCCCCTACCAGGTCGATGTGCGAACAGACAATTTTGAGGTTATCGAGTGCCGTAGGCATTATGGCTTCGTGAATATCCACCTGATCGATCAGACATTCGTAAATGGAATAATTCAATGATTTTATGTCGAGGCCCAGACCCGAAGAGGCATTGGCCTGAGGATCTGCATCTATGACGAGCACTTTCTTGTTGAGTGTGGCCAAAGAAGCCGCTAAATTAATTGTAGTGGTGGTTTTTCCCACTCCTCCTTTTTGGTTGGCTAACGCAATAATTTTTCCCATACAATTCCGTTGAAATTTTCAGCAAATTAAGTAATAAATTGTTTCACGAGATACTAATATTATGAAACAATTACTACAATTGTTGAAAACTCATCGTTTTTGTTCATAACTCTGCCTCTTCTGAGGCAAAAGTAGCCAACAGAGCAAGCGACAATAGAGAATTTTGAGAGGAAACCACTATCTTTGTCAGAAAATCGGCAAATAAAACCGGTTCGTATCAGGAGTATTTCATTCAGAATAAACAAGATATATGAGAAATTCGGACAAGAAACCCCTCATTCTCGTCACCAACGACGACGGATACAGCGCCAGGGGAATTGCAATGCTAATCAACAGTCTGCGTGGACTGGGGCAAATTGTGGTCATGGCGCCCGACTCGGCGCGTTCGGGACAATCCGGTGCTATCACCTCGCATACCCCTTTGCGGTTCAGCAAAGTGAGCGAAGAGGCCGATTTAACCATCTATAAATGCAATGGCACCCCGGTAGATTGCGTTAAACTTGCCTTTAATCAACTACTTACCCAAAAACCGGATATAGTTGTTTCGGGTATAAATCACGGATCGAATTCGGCGGTTAATATCCACTATTCAGGCACGATGGGTGCCGTAATTGAAGGCTGTATTGCCGGAATTCCTTCTATCGGATTTTCGTTTTGCAACTACCACCCCGAAGCCGATTTTGGCATAACTGAAAAATATGTAAGACAAATAACAGAAGATGTTTTCGAAAACGGCATCCCCCGTGGCATCTGCCTCAACGTAAATATTCCGGACACAAAAGAAATCCGGGGAATACGCATTAGTCGTCAGACAGACAGTTTGTGGCAAGAAGAATACGAAAAGCGAACAGACCCGTTTGGGCGCGATTATTATTGGCTTGGTGGTGCAATGCACAATCGTGAGCCTGAGGCCGAAGATACCTGCGAATGGGCTTTGAGTAATAATTATGTATCTGTGGTTCCCTGTCAGATTGACCTGACGGCTCACCACTATATCGACCAACTGAAAACCAGACTTAAATGAAGTATTTTCTGATTGCCGGTGAGGCTTCGGGCGACCTGCATGCTGCACATCTGATGCGCGAACTGAAGCTGCAGGACCCGAAGGCTGATTTTCGTTTTTTTGGTGGCGACCTGATGCAACGTGAAGGCGGGACATTAATTAAACACTACCGCGAATTAGCCTTTATGGGTTTTGTGCCTGTACTGCTAAACCTGAAAACCATTCTGCGCAACATGCAGATTTGCAGGGAAGAGATTGTGAGTTACAATCCCGATGTGGTGATATTGGTTGATTATCCGGGCTTTAACCTGAAAATCGCCAAATTCGTAAAATCGGAAACCGAAATTCCTGTACACTATTATATTTCACCCAAACTATGGGCCTGGAAAGAATACCGCATCAAAAGCATACAGAAATACGTCGATTTGATGCTTTCTATACTACCATTCGAAGTCCCATTCTACGCCAAACACAACTATAAAATAAGCTATATAGGCAACCCAACTCTGGATGAAGTAGCCCATTTTGAGACAGAGAATCCTAAAAATGAGTCCTCATTTATTGAGAAAAACGGACTGAGTAATAAGCCAATTGTAGCCCTTTTAGCGGGTAGCCGAAAACAGGAAATCAGGAAAAACCTGCCACTGATGCTCGAAGCCTCACGCGCCTTCCCCGATTATCAGTTTGTGGTAGCGGGCGCACCGGGTATAGACGCTGACGAATACAAAACCTATCTTTCGGGGCACCGTGTTCAAATTGTATATGGACAAACATTTGCACTACTACAACACGCTGTTGCGGCATTGGTAACCTCCGGAACGGCAACGCTGGAAACAGCCCTGTTCAATGTTCCTCAAGCTGTTTGCTACTACGCCAGCGGTGGCCGGTTTCTCTACTTTATCATTGAGACCATGCTGAAAGTCACGTATGTATCATTGGTCAATCTGATAGCCAATCGTTTGGTTGTAAAAGAATTACTCGGATACAAGGCCACGGTGAAAAGCCTGACCGACGAACTCAACGAGATATTAAATCATCCGGAATACAGAGATAAAATGCTGACAGGCTATCAGGAGGTTAGGCGTAAGCTCGGAACAACCGGTGCTCCCAGCCACGCCGCAACAGCCATACTTGACGCATTGAGAAAAAAGGAATAAAACAGAACTATGTCAAACAGAAAAGAAAATTGACAAAAACGAACCATTTTTTCAAACTTTAAGAGCAGTTTTAGCTCTGATGCAAGCAGATTTTTGTACTTTTGCGCAAATTCTATAAAACAAGCAATATATGTCGGATAACAAAAGAATTAAAACGGCTTTGGTATCGGTTTACCACAAAGACGGACTGGATGAAATTATCACAAAATTACACAACGAAGGTGTGAAATTTATTTCGACCGGTGGAACACAGCAATTCATTGAATCATTGGGATTTGCGTGCGATGCTGTGGAAGATTTGACAGGCTACCCCTCAATTTTAGGTGGCCGTGTAAAGACCTTACATCCCAAAGTTTTTGGTGGAATACTCTGCCGTCGTGAGCTCGAAGGTGACCTTAATCAGATAGAGCAATACGAAATTCCGGAAATCGACCTGGTTATTGTTGATTTATACCCATTCGAAGACACTGTTGCTTCGGGTGCAGAAGATCAGGCTATTATAGAAAAAATAGATATCGGAGGCATTTCATTGATCCGTGCAGCGGCCAAAAACCACAAAGATGTAGTGATTGTAGCATCAAAAAATCAATATGTTCCTTTGATGGAACTGCTCGAAGAGAAAGGCGCAGCTACCACACTCGAAGACCGCAGATGGTTTGCCAAAGAAGCATTTGCTGTTTCATCAGGATATGATGCGGCTATCTTCAACTACTTCGACAACAACGAAGGAAGCTATTTCCGCGGCACACAAGATGATGCCAAAGTACTTCGCTATGGAGAAAACCCACATCAGAAAGGGGTATTCTACGGCAAATTCGAAGAGATGTTTGAGCAATTGCAGGGAAAAGAGATTTCATACAACAATTTGCTCGACATAGATGCAGCTGTATCATTGATAAATGAATTTGAAGATTTGACTTTTGCCATTTTGAAACACAACAATGCTTGCGGATTGGCATCGCGTCCTCAGATGATTGACGCCTGGAAAGAGGCATTGGCCGGCGATCCGGTTTCTGCTTTTGGTGGTGTTTTGGTTACCAATGGTGTAGTAGATAAAGCAAGTGCCGAAGAGATTAACAAGCTGTTTTTTGAAGTGATTATTGCACCCGATTACGATATGGATGCGTTGGAGATATTGACTCAAAAGAAAAACAGAATTATTCTGATTCAAAAACAGGCAGCAGGCGAAGGTAAAATGTTTCGAGCTCTGTTGAACGGTGTATTGGTTCAGGACAAGGACAACAAAACAGAAGTACCTGCTGAATTGAAGCAGGCAACTACAAAACCTGCATCAGAACAAGAGGTGGAAGATCTGCTTTTTGCCAATAAAATTGTAAAACACAGCAAATCAAATGCTATTGTTTTAGCTAAAAACAAACAACTGATTGCCAGTGGTGTGGGACAAACTTCGAGAGTAGATGCTTTGCGTCACGCCATCGAAAAAGCAAAATCATTCGACATGGATTTGACTGACAGTGTAATGGCGTCGGATGCATTCTTCCCCTTTGCCGATTGCGTAGAGATTGCTCATGAAGCCGGTATTACATCGGTTATTCAGCCGGGTGGTTCTGTACGGGATCAAGACACAATCGACTATTGCAACGCGCACAATATATCGATGGTGATAACAGGATTCAGACATTTCAAACATTAATAGTAACAGGAAGTTAAGAGTAGAATAGCGAAACTACCCGTAACCAACACTCCTAACCCGAAAAGAAAAATGGGATTATTCTCTTTAACACAAGAAATTGCAATGGACCTCGGTACTGCGAACACCATTATTCTGCATAATGGTAAGATCGTAGTGGATGAGCCGTCTGTTGTAGCCCTTGACCGTCGCTCCGACAAGCTTTTGGCTGTGGGCGAACAAGCACGCCAGATGCATGGCAAAACGCACGAAAGCATTCGCACCATTCGCCCGCTGAGAGATGGTGTAATTGCCGACTTCTATGCTTGCGAGCAGATGATGCGTGGAATGATTAAGATGGCTATGCCTAAAAACAGCTGGTTCTCATCTTCATTGAGAATGGTTATCAGCATTCCATCGGGAAGTACTGAAGTTGAAATTCGAGCTGTTCGTGACTCGGCAGAACATGCCGGCGGACGTGATGTTTATTTGATTTACGAACCCATGGCTGCGGCAATTGGTATCGGACTCGATGTAGAGGCACCTGAAGGAAATATGGTGGTGGATATCGGAGGTGGATCAACCGAGATTGCCGTGATATCGCTGGGTGGTATTGTTTCGAACAAATCCATACGTATTGCAGGTGACGATTTAACAGCTGACATTCAGGAGTATATGAGACGTCAACACAACATACGTGTGGGCGAACGTACAGCAGAGGCTATTAAAATCAATGTTGGATCGGCTCTGACCGAACTGGAAAATGCACCGGACGATTATATCGTATTGGGACCAAACCAGATGACAGCCCTGCCGATGGAAGTGCCTGTTTCGTATCAGGAAATTGCCCATTGTATAGAAAAATCTATTTCGAAAATAGAGACTGCGATTTTGGCAGCATTGGAACAAACACCGCCTGAACTTTATGCCGATGTGGTCAGAAATGGCATTTGGCTGGCTGGTGGTGGCGCTCTGTTGAGAGGCTTAGACAAGCGATTGACTGAGAAAATCAACATCAAGTTTCACATTGCCGAAGACCCACTGCTGGCAGTAGCAAAAGGTACAGGTATCGCATTGAAAAATATAAATAAATTCAATTTCTTAATTCGTTAAGATTCACTGAAGATTGTCTCATTGGTTTGCCCGGAACATTGCATCTGCATCAGATGACTATGTTGTCCGGAGCGACTTATGAGACAACTTGTGTTTAGGGTAATATGCAAAAACTGATTCAGTTTCTGATCAAACATAGCGCATGGTTGTTGCTGTTCATCTACACAATGATTGGTTTTGTGTTGCTCATTAGGGACAATGCATACCAAAGAAGCGTCTATTTGGGCTCGAGCAACAAACTGGTGGGAGATGTATATACTCTTTCGGGAAATGTTCGAAGTTACTTTTACCTGAACGAAATAAACAAAGAACTACTCGAAAAAAACAGCTATCTGGAGATGCAGGTCATGCAACTCAGAGAGGAATTGCGGGCAGCCACGGCACCCGAACTGAGTAAAGATTCGTCTCACAACAGTCTGTTTCAACGATACAACTACATTACGGCACAAGTTATCAACAACAGTGTCAATCAGGTACAAAACTACATTACGCTCAACAAAGGACGACTAGACGGCATAATGCCGGAAATGGGCGTAGTGGATCAAAATGGCGTTATTGGCAAAATATCATCGGTATCCGACCACTATTCCCGGGTGATATCGCTTTTGAATCCAAAACTACGATTGAGCGCAAAAATCAAAGGCGGCCATTCTTTTGGCTCTGCCGTGTGGGATGGCACCGATGCCGAAGAGGCTATTCTGGAAGAGTTGCCCCGACATGTTGCTTACAAAAAAGGAGATACATTAATCACCAGTGGCTTTTCTGCGGTTTTCCCTGAAGGTATAATGATTGGAACTATTATGGAAGCCCGCAACCCCAAGAACAATACGTCTGAACCCATAAAAATAAGACTTTCGTCAAAGTTCAGCCGGTTAAATCATGTCAGAGTTATCTCTAATCGTCTGCTAAGGGAGCAACAAAACTTAGAAAGCAAATCACAATAGCAAATGGTAATTAACATACTAAAATACGGATTCTCACTCTTGATTTTACTGCTTTTGCAGGTAACAATTCTGAATCAATTCACCATTTTGGGTGTAGCGACCTCCTATTTGTATATCTTATTTATACTTACTTTGCCTTTTGAAACACCCAGAGGCCTGCTGTTTACCCTTGCATTTATAGCCGGATTAAGCGTCGATATTTTTTGCAATACTCCGGGTATGCACTTGCTATCCACGCTATTAATGGCCGGACTACGTCAGGCTGTATTGTTGCTTTTTTTCGCAAAAGAGGAATTAGAGAGCTATCCACCTTCGGGATATAGCCTGGGACTGTGGAGGTTTATGCGGTATGCAATGACCCTCACATTGGCACATCACTTTATGTTATTCCTGCTCGAATCGTTCACCTTGTTTAATCTGACTCAGATTGTTTTAAAAACAATTACCTCGGTGTTGTTTACGCTATTTTTTATTTTCTGTATTGAAACAATCAAAATGGCCAGAAGGTGAATCTCAAGCATCAATTTGACAACAGACGTTATTACATTGCCGGAGCAACGATTGTTTTTGCATTGATTTTTATTGCCCGGCTTTTCTATCTGCAAGTGATTGACAGCGACTACAAGAGCTTTGCAGACAACAACGCATTTCTAAAAAAGACAATTTTCCCATCAAGAGGGTTACTATACGACAGAAACGGAAAATTATTGGTCTATAATCAACCCACGTACGATATAATGGTGATATTGAGAGAAGTACAAACCTTCGACACGCTGGATTTTTGCCGCACCATACATATTTCAAAAAAGCGTTTTATAGAGCGTATTGAAGAGATAAAAGACCGAAAAAAGAATCCGGGTTATTCATCCTACACCCCACAGGTTTTCATGAATCAGCTTTCTATGCAGGAATATGGAGCCCTGCAGGAAAAGCTCTATCGTTTTCAGGGATTCTTCATTCAAAACAGAACTCTGAGAGAATACATCTATCCGATGGCAGCGCATCTGTTTGGAAGTATGGCTGAGGTAAACCGCAAAGAGCTGGAAAGCGACGAATATTATAGTCAGGGCGATTACATAGGCCGGTCCGGTGTTGAAAAATATTACGAAGAGCAACTCAGAGGAAACAAGGGCTACGAGATAATGCTGCGCGACGCTTATGGCCGTATAAAGGGGAAATATGAAAACGGGAAATACGATGTTCACCCCAAAGCCGGCAGTAATCTAAAATTAACCATAGATGCAGAACTACAACAATATGGCGAAATGCTAATGACCGGGAAGCTGGGCAGTATTGTCGCCATCGAACCGGGCACCGGAGAAATACTGGCCATAATTTCGGCTCCCTCTTATAATCCGTCGGTATTGAATGGTCGGCAACGGGGAAAGAACTATGGAAAACTGGAAAAGAATCCCGACAAGCCACTATTTGACAGACCATTAATGGCAGCCTATCCGCCCGGATCGACCTTTAAAACAGCACAGGCACTGATGATGCAACAAGAAGGAATTATCTCAACCCAAACCTACTTTCCCTGCGCGATGGGTTTTCCTTATGGTTCGCACAAGCTCGGATGCCACGCCCACCCATCACCACTGGATTTGGTGCATTCTATTGAGAATTCGTGCAATGCCTACTACTGCTACGCATTGCGTAATATGCTCGAGAATAGAAAGAAATACCCCAATATACAAACTGCATTTGACACCTGGAAAGATTATATGGTAAAAATGGGATTTGGATATAAACTGGGTGTTGATCTTCCGGGTGAAAAACGCGGCCTGATACCCAACAGCAAATTCTACAACAAGATTTATGGAAAAAAAGGGTGGCGGGCTGTTACAATTATTTCCATTGCTATCGGGCAGGGTGAGGTTTTGGCAACACCCATACAAATATGCAATCTGGCAGCTACTATTGCCAATCGGGGATACTATGTAACACCTCATGTCGTCAAGCAGATAGAAAGCAATAAACTGGATTCAAAATTCAAAACAAAAAATTTCACCGGAATCAACCCAACATACTACGATGCCATACAGCAGGGAATGTATCTGGCCGTAAAAAACGGGACAGCTACGGCGGCCAATATTCCTATTATTGATATTTGTGGAAAAACAGGGACTGCACAAAATCCGCACGGAGAAGACCACTCCATATTCATGGCATTTGCACCCTATAAAAATCCGAAAATAGCCATTGCAGTATATGTGGAAAATGCCGGATTCGGTGCCCGATTTGCAGCACCCATCGCCTCTTTGATGATAGAGAAATACTTGAAGAGAGAGATTGCACCCGAGAGAAAATACAAGGAGATTCAGTTACAAAATACAGTAATCAGACTAAGTGGGATCAAGAACAATCAATTTATGGAAAGAGTTAGACTGGTGGACAGTAGCCATGTTTCTAATTCTGGTACTGGCCGGGTGGATTAGCATTTACGCATCTACCTACGATTTCGATCAGGCAAGTATATTTAATTATGATGAACGTTCGGGCAAACAATTGCTCTGGATAGGGCTGTCTATTGGCATTGCCTTCATATTACTAATGCTCGATAGCGACATTTACG
>CAZHNZ010000102.1:0-15540 GCA_964534355.1 uncultured Parabacteroides sp. | reverse complement strand
CTTTTTGTCGCAGTAGCGCTGATACATGCGGTAAAGCATCGAGGCCCAGTCCTGACTTTCGGTGCCACCTGCTCCGGCCACTATTTTAATTACAGCCCCCAGATGATCTTCTTCATTGCGCAACATGTTGTTGAGCTCCAGATCTTCAATAAGCGTCAGTGCATGGGCGTAGGCCTTGTCCACATCTTCTTCGCTTACAATCTCCTCTTTCAGAAACTCGTATGCCAGAGCCAATTCGTCTACCGCCGATTTTACGTCGTTGTATCCGTTTACCCAAAACTTAAGTTCTCTGATTTTTTTCATCTGAGTTTCGGCCGATTTGGCATCCTCCCAAAAGTTGGGGGCATGCGTGCGAAGCTCTTCTTCTTCTATTTGAACTATTTTCGTATCGACGTCAAAGGTACCCCCTCAACGCTTGCTCGCGTTCCGTTACGTCACGTAACTGGTCTGATGTAATCATAATTAATCTGTTTATCTATATAGTAAAAAATAATATTCAAAAAAAATCAGGCATACATCTCTTCGATAACAGAGCTGTATTGCTTTTGAATAAACCCGCGGCGTAGTTTGAGCGTGTTGGTCAGCTCTCCACCTTCGAGGGTAAACGGATAGGGCAAAAGAGTAAATTTCTTGATCTGTTCGAATTTCGAAAAGTTCTTCTGCAATTCGTTTATTCTATCCTGAAACATCTGATTGATTGCACTGTTTTTCAGCAAATCGTCCATGCTTTGAAAGGCAATCTGTTTCGATGCGGCATACTCTTTCAATGCTTCGTAGGCCGGTATAATCAGAGCCGTAATGTATTTCTGATGATCACCAATCACGGCTATCTGGTCTATGTATTTATCTTCACCAATAATCATTTCGAGTGCCTGTGGGGCCACATATTTCCCGTTTGAGGTTTTTATCAGGTCTTTTATCCTTTCGGTGATGGTAATTACGCCGTTGTCTGACAAAATGCCTGCGTCGCCGGTTTTGAACCAGCCATCGGGCATGAGTACCTGAGCTGTCTCTTCCGGTTTTTTGTAGTAGCCCTTCATGACGGTATTGCCTTTGACCATTATCTCGTTGTTTTCTCCGATTTTAACTTCAATTCGGGGCATTTCAACACCAACAGTCCCAATCTGATATCCTTTTTTGAAAAAACACGACACGGTGGCGGTTGTTTCGGTCAATCCGTATCCGTACAAAAGATCGATGCCACAGGCATGAATGAAAATGTTGATTTTGTCTGAAAGAGGCGATCCGGCTACGGGGAAAAAGTTGCCGTTTTCGATGCCAATTGTCTTTTTTAGCTTTTGAAAAACAATACGGTCGAATAATTTGTAGGGCCACTCGATGTAAAACGGTGCTTCCTGTTCGTTTCGGGCATACTCAAGATTGCGTATTGTACCGATTTTGAGCGCACTTTTCATAATCCATTGAGATATGGCTCCCGATTGGGATATCTTTTCCTGAACGCCGGAATAGACCTTTTCCCAAAATCGGGGAACGCTACACATGATGGTTGGTCTTATTTCGCGCAAAGTTTTCTGAACCTCTATTGGTCTGAGGTTGACTGCAATTTCTACCCCTTTGTAGAGGCAGAAGTAACTCCATGCTTTTTCAAAAATATGGGTCAGCGGCAAGAAGCAGAGAGACACATCCTTGTCCGTGGTATCGTAAAGCCGAATGTCGTGAATACGCATCGACTCGATGTAGTTTTTGTGGGTAATCATCACACCTTTGGGAATGCCTGTTGTGCCCGATGTGTAAATCAGATTGGCCAAATCATCTTCTGTGGCCCGGCTTGTTCGTTCTGCTACCAGGGACTCAAACTCATTGCTTTCGCCTGATTTCAGGAAATCGGCAAAAAAGATAGTTGTTTTGTCGTTTTCGTTTAGTTTGACAGCCGAATCAAAAACAATGATTCTCTTGAGATAGGGGTTTTTACCTAAAAGCTCAAATGCTTTTTCGTATTGTTCCTGTTCGCCGGCCATGACAATCGCAATCTCGGCATCGGTAATGATGTAGTCTATCTGACTGGTCGAGCTGGTGGCATACATGGGTACGCAAACAGCCCTGTTGGCATACATGGCAAAGTCTGAAATGAATATTTCTGGCTTATTTTGCGAAAAAAGAGCGATGTTATCCTGCTCTTTAACCCCCATTGCGGCAAAGGCTTTTGCCGCCATTTTTACCTGTTTCGAAAAATCAGACCACGATGTAGGAACCCATTTGTTCTGAGTTTCATCTTTGTGTCGGAATGCCGTCTTTTGGTTATACTTTTCAGCTTGCTGATGAACAAACGAGGAAAAATGGAAATTTGTCATGATATTTGAGTTAAATCGGCCGCAAAGGTACTGATTTTTAATCGTATTGATACAAAATCAATTGCATTTAATCTCCTTTAATCTTCTCGTGAAAGAAAAACAAAAGAGATGCCTGAAATTCGGAACTATTTCACCATCAGTATTTTAGTGACTACGCCTTCCAGTCCATCGGATGTGGCAGCATACACCAGATACACGCCTGTGGATACCCTTGCACCGCTGCGGTTTCGTCCGTTCCAGGTTATTTGTCCACCTTTAGATGTTCCTTCGAAAATAGAATTGCCTGCAATGTCGGTAATGCGTACAGTCGATTCGTATTTCAGGCCGGTAATGGTTATCAGGCCATTGTATTCGGGGCGCACCGGATTTGGAAATGCATACACATCGGAAAAGCTTTTTTTGCCCTCGATGGCTTCGCTGCGGTAGGCTGTAATTCCTTTATCTGTGCCAAAGAAAACCTCACCCGTATTGGGGTGAATAGCAATAGACATGATTCTATTTGAAATAAGCGGGCTGTTTTCGGCTGTGAAATGATGGATAGTTTGTTGTCCGTTTTCGCTCACCAGATAGACGCCGCTTGCCTCAGTGCCAATCCATTTCCGGTTTGCACCATCCACTGCTATGGCTTTTATCTTTTCGTTTTCGAGCAGGTAATCGGCCAGATTTGTACCGTCGTTGCGGGGTACTTTTACGCGTGAGCAGGTAAATGTTGTCTCGAAAACCTTCGATGTGTTGTTGAAAACAATTGGACCGGCACTTGTTCCTACCCACATGGCGCCGTTTTTGTCTTCGGCAATGCAATAGTAGTTATTCGCTTTAAACGATTTCTCTTCCAGATTGTCGAGATAGATGAACTCCGAACGATAAATGTATTTGTCATCTACCTGCGTATTGAGAGTGCCGTTTGTGTTGAAGGCAAATATTCCGGAATTTACCCGACCGTTTACCAGCCAGTAAACTCCCTTTTTAGATTGAATGAGCTGAATCAGACCCGGTTTTTTGGCGAGATCGGAATAGGTAAACGTAATCCATTGCTTATCTTTTGTGTAGCATTTAAGCGTGTTGGGAATCTCTTCATTACCCACAAACAGATTTCCGTCTTTGTCTATGCAGAGGGCATCAGTTCGTACATAGTTGGGGTTGGTGGAGAAAATTGATTCAAGTCCGCTGTTGTCGTAAGTATGTCTTTTTACGAGTGCTTTGTTTCGGAACTCATACAAACCTTCTCCGTAGGATGCCACATAAATATGTCCGGTCTCTTTCGGGTCTTCAATAATGTCAACAAAATCCCGTGCTCCGTATGGCACATCCAATGTATCCACATTTATGGAACTCCATTTTTCATTCTCATAAAACATAATCATACCTTTTACATTGAAGCGGTCGTCCCAGGCTCCACCGCCTACTACCATTAGCTTATTGCCGCTGAATTTCATGCGGTAAGGGCTGTTGGCCAGTGGTCCTTCCGGCTTAATGTTAAGTGATTCTGTACTTAGTCCTGTGGTTGTGATGTTTGTTTTATTGATTCCGTTTTCGCCCGAGGCAATCCATATCGAGTTGTCGGAGCTTAAGCTCGACGCGCAGTAAAGGTTGCTGGTTAGAAATGTGTTTTGGTTAATCAGGTCTCTGAAAATGGTGATCTGAGTATTACCATATGCTATCAGGCTTGTACCGGTGGCAAAAATATTTTTCAGATTATAGCTGCTGGTGTAAATAATATTGATGCCACTCCCGTCGATGGTCAGAATTTGGCTGCTGTAGGCTAATGCGGCTAATTTACCGTTGTACAACTCAAAATCTTTGATTATCACGCTATTGTAGAGTGACCAGTTCGAGAAATCAATCAGGTTTGAGTTGGTTGGGGCATAATAAATTCCTCTGTCGGTGGCTGCATATATCTTTCCGTTGTATATAGCAGTAGAAAATGTTTTGATGCGATAGGGGTACGAATCTGAAATTTCAAATTTTGTCAGGTTGACAACAGATATGCCGTAAGCCATTGACAAATAGGCCTTTTTGCCGCTAAACTCTATCCGGTTGATTGTCTTGTCATATCCAACAGTCAGATTTTTAATATCCGGAATGTTGATAATTTTTCCATCGTCAGTCAGCAGGTCGATGTTTGAGTTGTCGTATCCGATTACCAGCATCTTGTTTTCGGGGCTATAAGCGATGAGCGAAATTTTATTGTCGCTGAGCCCGTTAATTTTGCTGTATTGCTCTATGCTGTTGTCCTCTTTATCGTACGAATATAGTGCGCCATCCGACAATCCGTATACCTTTTCGGCAGACTCAGCCACCTGAGTTACCGACGAATACATGAGGTGTGTCCGCCAACTGCCAACCGGCACTTCTGCCCGTATTGTCAGAAACGCAAACAATAGCGCAATAATTGATATTTGTTTCATTTTCAATCTGTTTGGATTTGATTTTGTCGTTGTTATTTCTCCCAGAATGCAATCAGTTTTTCTACGGCCAGTGCCCTGTGGCTGATTTTGTTTTTTGCCTCGGTGCCCATTTCTGCAAAGGTTTCACTATATCCGTCGGGGCGGAAAATGGGGTCGTATCCAAAGCCTTCGCTGCCCGACTGATTCTCGGTGATACTACCGGTCACTTTGCCTTCAAACAGAAACTCTTCTCCGTCAGAAATCAGGGCAATAACTGTGCGGAACTGCGCTTTGCGGTTGCTTTCACCGGCAAGTTCGTTCATTACTTTTTGCATATTGTCCGTTGCGTTGCGTTGGGGGCCGGCATAGCGGGCCGAGTAGACGCCGGGGGCATTGTTCAGAGCTTCAATTTCCAGTCCTGTGTCGTCGGCAAAACAGTCGTAACCATATTTCTCTTTCACAAATCTTGCTTTTTGCAACGCATTTTCATTCAGTGTTGAACCGGTTTCAGGTATATCGTCTGTACATCCGATATCAGACAGACTTAGTATGCTTATTTTGTCGGCCAGAATGTCGGCCACTTCATCGAGTTTATGCTTGTTGTTGGTGGCAAAAACAATTGTTTTCATTGGGTCTTTCGGGTTTTTACTTGAATGAGGCAAAAGTAATCATTTTTTTGTGCAATTAAATGAAAATGCGGATGAAGATTGCGTACAATTAACAGTTTTATAAGCCCTTAATTGCCAACAACTACGGCCATTTTCTTTCGTACAGCTGCCCGATTGCTTTTGTAATACTCTATATAAAGTACATATATCCCCGGATTAACCAGCTTCCGGGCTGTGTCTGTGGCATCCCAGGTTAGGTAGCCTTCTGAGCCAAGTATTTGGTTGGCAGCTAATTGGGATATTATTTTGCCGTTCGGCGAATAGATGCGTACATTGGCTGTGTATCCGGTGTCGTCGAGCCGGTAGTTGATGCGCAATACGTCATCCCGTCCGTTGTTGTCGGGTGTTACGGTTTCGTTTTCGAGCCAGAAGCCACTCTTTTCGGTATTCAGGGGCGTTGACTGTTGAGAGTTGCTATATCCCGGGGTGCCGTATCCCGATTCGAATGAGGCTGATTGCCAGTTGGATGTTTCGTAGCTGCTACCGGTGGGGCTGATTCGTTCCAGTGAGACACCTTCGGCATTCTTTACAGATGGATGGTGCATCTTTTCGGTGTAGCTCATGGCGTCAACGGGTTGAGCTGATGAATTAAGCAAAATAACATTTCCTTCGGTATCGGGCATGGATGGCAGAGAGGAAAGCTGAAGCAGTGCAGACAGACTTTTGCAGTTGTATTGCTCTTTCAGTTGTTGTTTGTCGGTAGTCAGCAGTAAATATTCGCCGGGAAACAGGGGGGATGTCAGTTCCGAAATCAGGGTGCCGCTGTTGAGGGTTCCGTCGCTTTTTTTCGATGATACATATAGTTTAGAGAGATCAACGACCTTGCCGGACCGGTTGAATATCTCCACATAATCCGAAGCATTGCCTTTGGGATTGAACAGAATTTCGTTAATAATCACGTCGCCGGCTTCCGGTTTTTCAGTCAGAGCTATTTTTACGTCCTTGTCACCCGAAAGCGGATGGCCGGAAATGCACGTCAAGTTTTGCAATGTTATATTCAATACTTCATTTCGCCGGATAGTATCCGATAGTACCACTATTACTGAGTTGTACAACGGATAAGAGGCTTTCGCGTTTTTTACCGAAATGCGGTTTGGCGAAAGCAGATAGTTTGTCGTTGTTTCCAGAGATAGCTTTTGCATTGGTTTGCTGAATGAGATAACAATAGAGTCTTTCCCGATAAGAGAAACGCGTGATACAACAGGTGTTTCTGTGTCGGGATTGGTCGTTGCGATGCTGTTGGGTGCCCCCGGCGTTCCACCTTTGCTGTCGTTGGTTGCACGCCAGTTGTTTGCAGATCCGCTTCGGTTTTGTGTGTCCATGCATTCGAGCGAAAATCCTCCCTTGGCTTTGAAGTCGTCGCCGTACCAGGTATCGCTGTATTCGGCAAACGAAATAACATCACCCTGTGCGCTTTGCAGGTAAATCAGTTTTCCGCTGTTGGCCAGTGTCGGAAAGCTTTCGAGTCCCGATTTGGATACCGATGAACTGAATTTGCTGCTGTTGGCAGCGCTGCATAATACGATATACTGTCCCGGTTTGAGTAGCATATCGGGTATTGGATAAGACTTTTCGCCATAGAATAATTTCCAGCCCGTCAGATTTAGCTGAGCATCCGTCCGGCTGTTGTACAACTCAATGTATTCTGCTTCGGGAAGTGCAGCTGCCCGGGTCGGATTGGCCATGATTTCGCTAATGACAACATCGCCCACCGTTGCATTATCGATAGTGGGGTAGTATGTAAACGAAAAACTTTGTTCCGGCATTGTATTGTTACTTAAATCTTTTATCTGTTTGGCAGTCATGGTGTACATTTGCGCGGGCACAAAATCGGCGGCATATGTGAGCGTTACCGATTTTGCATCGTTGCTCAGAGTTGTCGCCGATGGCGAAGCGGTACCATTCAGACTAAAAGAGGCGCCGCTCACATCTACCGGTTCCGAAAAACGTAAGGTGAGGGTCTTATTATCCACCAAACGGAATTCCGTAACAGCAGGTGGTGTGATATCTTTTTCGGGAATTGTATCAATACTCAGATCATCAAAGTAAAACGATTTGCCATAGCTTGCCGTGTATGTACACTGTATTCCGGTGTATTCGCCTTTTGATAAACTATTGTCTGTGTATTCGCCTTTCAGTACGTAATCGGTATCTGTGCTGTATTTTACGTAGAGACGCCATACCGACTGATGGGTAAGCTCTGCCCGCACATTCATCGAAACAGAACTTTTGTCGAGCTCTTTGTCGATTCCGGAAATGATTTCTACCGTGTTATTGCCCGTCTTTTTTACCAGACTAATTTTGTCGTTAGTTCCTCCCATTTGCACATAGTAGGCCGATTGTGCCAGCGCCGGATTTGTATTGTCCGAAGCCAGATATACTCTGCACAGGTTGTTGGCCGATGTGTTAAATGCCAGCTTAACCCAAATGTCCCATTTATTGCCTTTGTAGAAACTGTGTGGTAATGTGAGATAAGCGCTTCCGGCTGTGGTGGCATTTGTCTGCAATTGCTGCGCCGAATTCACTGTGAAAAGTTCCTGCGTGCCGTTCCATACAGGGTTTGACGTGAAATTACCATCGTTAAAATCTTCCTTCCACTGCGAAAAGGCAGATAAACAGCAAAGAATAAGCAAAGAAGTTGCAATTTTTCTCATCAGAGGTGTGTATTTCTTTAAATTGTTGTATTTTTGTACTCAATTTGCACAAAATCGGTTGTTTAGCCTATTTTTGAGCGACAAAAATAACTCAATTTTTTTCATTTCTAAGATATTTCAATCATAAATTAATAAATAAAGGTAAAAAAATGAAAGTAGCTATTGTTGGCGCAAGCGGTGCGGTAGGACAAGAATTCCTCCGCGTTCTCGAAGAGAGAAATTTCCCTATGGATGAGTTGGTATTATTTGGTTCTGCACGTAGTGCGGGTGCTAAGTACACCTTCCGCGGTAAGGAAATCGAAGTGAAACTCCTTCAACACAACGACGACTTTAAGGGCGTTGATATTGCCTTCACCTCTGCCGGAGCAAGTATTTCGAAAGAATACGCAGAAGATATTACCAAATTTGGTGCTGTTATGATTGACAACTCATCGGCTTTCCGTATGGATACGGATATCCCTCTCGTTGTACCTGAGGTGAATGCTGCCGATGCCAAAGATCGTCCGCGCGGAATTATTGCCAATCCAAACTGTACAACGATTCAGATGGTTGTGGCTCTGAAAGCTATCGAAAACCTGTCGCACATCAAACGTGTGCATGTCTCTACTTATCAGGCTGCCTCGGGCGCAGGTGCTGCGGCTATGGATGAACTCGCTTTGCAATACAAGCAGGTTTTGGCCGGCGAAGAGGTAACTGTAAGCAAATTTGCTTACCAGTTGGCGTACAATCTTATCCCTCAGATTGATGTGTTTACCGACAATGGTTACACCAAAGAGGAGATGAAGATGTATTATGAAACCCGCAAAATTATGCATTCTGACGTTGAAGTAAGTGCGACTTGTGTTCGTGTACCTGCTTTGCGTGCTCACTCTGAGAGTGTTTGGGTCGAAACTGAGCGTCCTGTTTCAGTAGAAGAGGCACGTGCTGCGTTCGAAGCTGCACCTGGTGTAGAGATGATTGATAACCCTGCTGAAAAGAAATATCCGATGCCGTTGTTCCTTTCAGGTAAAGACCCCGTTCATGTTGGTCGTCTGCGTAAAGATATTTCTAACCCTAACGGTCTCACTTTTTGGTGCGTAAGCGACCAGATTAAAAAAGGTGCTGCCCTCAATGCGGTTCAGATTGCAGAATACCTGATTGCAGAAAATGCGCTCTGATTTCGTATTTCTGTTTTGAAATAACCGACGGACAACTTTTCAGCATTTTGCTGTCGGTTGTCCGTCTTTTTTTTTTCCTTTTTACATCTGTACAGGTATGAAAAATCTTCTTCTTTTTCTCTTTGTTGTCGTTTTACTCTTTTCCCCCAATGTCTGTTCCGGAAAATACCGCTTGTTTGTCGGGACATTTACAAATACCGGAAAAAGCGAAGGGATATATCTGTATGAGACCGATTTCAGCGAGGAGGTGATCTCACCTTTGTCTGTAATCAAGAGCAGCAATCCGGGTTATTTGGCTTTGTCACGCGACCGTAAGCAGCTCTACTCGGTCAATCAAAACGCGACCAACAGCGCCGTAAGTGCCTTTGCAGTCAAGGCCGGCGGCGATTCTCTTATGCTGATCAACAGTGTGCCGGCCGTCGGGGCATCGCCTTGCTATATCTCGGCCACAAAACGTCATGTGGTTACCGCCAACTATGCCGATGGCTCTGTCTCTGTTTTTGGTCGCAAAAACGATGGCGCACTTACCAATCTCTTGCAGTTTGTGAAGCATACCGGACGAAGTGTGCATCCCACCCGGCAGAGCTCGCCACACGCGCACCAGGCCGTTTTTACACCGGACGAAAAGTATTTGGCTGTTTGCGATTTGGGCATAGATAAAGTCTTGTTATACAAATACAATCCCCGCTCAACAGGCCACATCCTTGTCCCCTGCGATTCTGTTGCGGTAAAACCCGGAAGTGGTCCCCGGCATCTTACTTTTAACCAGGACGGAAGTCAGGCTTTTTTACAGCAAGAGTTGGATGGTACACTGACTGTGCTGTCTGTAAGAAAAGGCCGTTTTGCTGTCATTCAGGAGACCTCTGTGGTGACGAAATCCGGTCTTGAAACAGGTGCTGCCGACATTCATCTTTCGCCCGATGGTCGTTTCTTGTATGCCTCAAATAGGGGTAAGGTCAACAATATCAGCTGTTTCAGTGTGCAAAAGAACGGCGCTTTACGCCTTCTCTCTCAAATCTCTACCCAGGGTGTTGGTCCGCGAAATTTCACCATTACACCCGATGGCCGCTTTCTGTTGGTGGCCAATCAATATTCCGATAATATTGTCATTTTCAAACGAAATATCGAAACCGGATTGCTCGTCGATACCGGAAAGCAAATTTTGGTCGGCTCGCCGGTTTGTATCGTTTGCAGGTAATCTCATTTTCCGCTTTTTTCTTGCATTTATTCCTTCTGTTACCCTATTTATTCCGCTTTTTTTGTGTAGAATTTGAGTAAAAATGTCTATATTTGTTGACTTTTTGCAAAACAAATTACGTTAACCTTTTTTTAGCCTTTGTTTTGTATGTAACTAATTGATTATTACCCATAAAATTATGTCAGAGGAAATTTTGAATAACGGAAGTAATTCCTATTCGGCAGATAGCATTCAGGTATTGGAGGGTCTCGAAGCGGTAAGAAAACGCCCTGCCATGTACATCGGAGACATCGGACAAAAAGGTCTTCACCATCTCGTTTACGAAGTAGTGGACAACTCTATCGATGAGGCTCTCGCCGGACACTGTAAAAATATCGAAGTAATCATAAACGAAGACAACTCTATTACTGTCGTCGACGATGGCCGCGGTATCCCCGTGGACTTCCACGAAAAAGAGGGAAAATCTGCCCTCGAAGTTGTACTTACCGTGCTTCACGCCGGGGGTAAATTCGACAAAGACTCGTACAAGGTTTCCGGTGGTTTGCACGGTGTGGGGGTATCCTGCGTAAATGCGCTCTCTACCTACCTGCGTGCCGAAGTCAGACGAAATGGCAAAGTGCACATGCAGGAATTCTCTTGCGGAAAACCGCTCAATCAGGTTTCTGTCATTGGCGAAACCGATACTACCGGTACTTCGGTTACTTTCAAACCCGATGCTTCCATATTTATTGTCAGCGAATACAAGTGGGATATTCTCGCAGCCCGTCTGCGCGATTTGGCCTACCTCAATTCCGGCATTCATCTCTCGTTGGCCGATATGCGTCACCCCGACGAAAACGGACTGCCCCGCAAAGAGGAATTCTACTCTACCGAAGGTCTCAAAGAGTTTGTTCGCTTTCTCGACGAAACACGCGAACCACTCATGGATAGCGTTATCCATATCAACTGCGAAAAACAGGGTATTCCGGTCGAAATGGCCATGACCTACAACACCTCTTACAACGAAAACGTATATTCGTTTGTCAACAATATCAACACCATCGAAGGGGGTACGCACCTCTCGGGTTTCCGCAGAGGACTCACCCGTACGCTCAAAAAATATGCCGAAGACTCAAAACTGCTCGAAAAACTGAAAATAGAAATCAGTGGCGACGACTTCCGCGAAGGTCTCACCGCTGTTATTTCTGTTAAAGTTCAGGAGCCGCAGTTCGAAGGACAAACCAAAACCAAGTTGGGTAACAACGAAGTGATGGGTGCCGTAGATATGGCCATTGGCGAAGCGTTGGGCAACTTCCTCGAAGAGCATCCCAAAGAGGCCAAACAGATTGTCGATAAAGTGATTCTTGCCGCCACAGCCCGCCACGCAGCCCGCAAAGCCCGCGAAATGGTGCAGCGCAAATCGCCTCTTACCGGCGGCGGATTGCCCGGTAAACTCGCCGACTGCTCAAACCGCGAACCCGACAAATGCGAAATATTCCTCGTCGAGGGTGATTCTGCGGGTGGTACGGCCAAACAGGGTCGCGACCGAAACTTTCAGGCCATTCTGCCATTGCGCGGTAAAATCCTGAATGTCGAAAAAGCCATGTCTCACAAAGTGCTCGAAAGCGAAGAAATCAGAAACATATACACCGCTCTCGGCGTTACCATCGGTACTGCCGACGACAGCAAAGAGCTCAATATTGTTAAGCTGCGTTACCACAAAATCATCATCATGACCGATGCCGACGTGGACGGAAGCCACATTACCACGCTCATTCTCACCTTCTTCTTCCGCCACATGAAGCCGCTTATCGAAAACGGTTACGTGTACATCGCCACCCCGCCGCTCTACCTTTGCAAACGGGGCAAAAACGAGGAATTCTGTTGGAACGACCAACAACGTCAGGCATTTATCCTCAAATACGCTAACGGAAACGAACAACTCGTTCACACGCAACGATTCAAAGGTTTGGGTGAAATGAACGCCGAGCAGCTGTGGGCTACCACCATGAATGTCGAAACCCGCACACTGCGCCAGGTTACCATCGATAGCCTTACCGAGTCCGACCACATCTTCTCTATGCTCATGGGCGAAGAGGTGGCACCGCGCCGCGAGTTTATCGAAGCAAACGCCACTTACGCCAATATCGACGCATAAAACCCGTCATCAGAGATATTTACATAAAAAAAGAGACTGCTCAATACAACACTGAGTCAGTCTCTTTTTTATTTCTTTTGGGCGAGCCCCACTGGGGCCGGGCTATCTCTCTCGCGAAGTTACTCTGCTTATTTCGTAGCAAACTTCCCGCTACAAAAATCCCGCTATACCTTGTTTAGTCAAATAACTATATTAATTTTACACAAAAACACTTTAATCATTTATTCGTATCATCCAAGTGCCAGACAATCTTATGAAATTTTTTATAGTGAAATAATGCATGAATATAGCAAGTTCTTAACCAAATATCCAGATTTTCAGTGATATAAGTTCGTTTGGAAAAATTTGTTGAATTCGACAAATCATTGAAGAAGTTAGTAAAATATAACAATATGCACATTCTCCACCTTTCCGATACCCATGGCAAACACCGCGAATTGCGCAATCTGCCACCCGCTGATATAATTATTCATTCGGGCGACATAACTTTCGCAGGTTCGGAAAACGAAGTAATGGATTTTATTGAATGGTTTGCTGCATTACCCTATAAATACAAGATATTTATTGCCGGTAACCACGATGACTGTTTGTTTGGATCAAATATTGACGGACTGCCAGAAAACTGCTTTTATCTTTGCAATTCGAGTGTGACTATTGACAGCGTAAAATTTTATGGTGTTCCAATGTTTATGGAAGATGCAATGTCAGGAGATTATGATAGTAATATTCAGAAAATTCCAAGTGACACAAATGTTCTGATAACACACCAGCCACCCAATGGCATTTTAGATTATTCAGAAAATATCAGCTATGGCGACGGAATTTTATTACAAATTGTCTTGAAAACTAAGCCCAAGTATCACCTTTTTGGACATATTCACGGAGCTTACGGAATTGAGAAATCAAAACATACAACTTTTGTCAATGCTGCTATTTTGAGCGAAAATTATGAACTTATGGATGACCCGATTTTGCTGAAAATATAAGGAAAATGACACAACACAATTTAATCTCAACATCCCCTTTTGACGCAGATTCATAACTTCCAAAGCATAACCGGATGAGAATATTATTCATAGATTAAAATCCTCAACGCAGATGCAAACTGCAAGAAATAAAGAAACGCAAGCTGCAAACGTGCGATAAAAGAGGAAAATTAGCTATATTTGTAGAACAAACAAAACAAAATAAATCAGTATAGAAGTAGATAATAATATAATTTTCAACATATTAATATAGCATTCTGCTATTATTCGCACACCCTGAAACCTCGGAAATTTCAATAACGCGAATATGCAAACAGATTAATAAGCGATTGCTCGCGCCAAACGGCGTGGGCTTTTGACTTATCGTTTGCATATGGCCGTCCGAGGGCCAAGGGTGTGGATAAGGCTTAGTCCACGCTTCTTTTTTGTGGAAAAGCCAAGTCTGAATAATGGCGATGCGCCTAAATTCAGACCGCAACAATGAGACTCTATCAGCAATTACAAAAGACAAATAGCGAAGAAGATGTAAAAGATGCCTACATAAAGGCACTCGGGCTGAAAGGCTACTCCAAAAACCTGATAGATATACAGACCAAAGAGATTTGGTTCGAGGCCAAAGACGGCAGCAAAAACTCCACCTATGCCATGTTTACGCAGCTGATGCACTACGTGCAGGAAGCGTTAAACAAAGGCGACTACATACCACCGTTCCTCTGTGTCATTGACACACAGAAAGCCGCCATCATGAAGAGCGAAGATGTGATACCATTCCTCGCCAAAAAGACCATCAAATGGGGCAAATCGGCCAGCAGCTACACGCAGGAAGCACTCGAAGCCATATCGGCACACATCGGTACGCACTTCGTGTCGTTTCGCATCGAAACCCACGAGCAGGAATTTATATCCACCATCAAAAATGCCATTAAAAACGGCGACATCATCCGCACCCAAATCACGCCGGACAATCTGAAGCAGGTGTTCGACAAATGGGTGAAGATGGTAGGTGTGGAAATTAAAGGAATTGCAGAAGAAGATTATGCCTTGCTGTTTTTTGCTGACATCATGCACGACGGCACCGCATCTACCCACGACGGTCTATCGGCAGAGTTGATGTTTAAAAATACGGCTCCGGTGTTTTCTCTCAGAGGTAAGATTTACGAACTCGGCAACCGCGAAGGATACCGACAATTTTGGCAAATCTACCACCGTCCGCCTGAAGTTGAATATAGAAATTACCTCCTCGAGCGGCGCGACAGCCTGATTCCAATAGACGAGCGAAGCTTCAAAGGAGCATACTACACCCCGCTGGCAGTGGTGGACAAAGCCTACGACAAACTGACCGAAACGCTGGGCAAAAACTGGCAAAAGGAGTACATCGTGTGGGATATGTGTTGCGGCGTGGGAAATCTGGAGGTGAAGCACAGCAACCCGCGCAACATCTACATGAGCACGCTCGACCAGGCCGATGTAGATGTGATGCGCGCCACCAAAACCTGCGTATCAGCCCAGCGGTTTCAATACGACTACCTCAACGACGATATTACCGACGATGGACAAATCGACTACACCCTCACCAACAAAGTGCCCGAAGGCCTGCGCAAAGCGATTGCCGATGCTTCGACTGGCTCATCACAAGGCAAAAAGATTTTGGTGCTGATTAATCCGCCGTATGCGGAAGCAGGTAATACATTAGGGAAGGAAGGCAAGGGTAATGTTGCTAGGACAAAAATTGCAGCCACAGCAATGAAGAATTACGGAAAAGCAAGTAATGAATTATTTACTCATTTTATTGCACGAATTAGCCAAGAAATGCCAACAGCTACTTTAGCCATGTTTAGTAAGCTCAAATATGTAAATGCCCCAAATTTTGAAAAATTCAGACAAGTTTGGACGGCTCATTATTTAGGTGGTTTTGTTGTTCATAGCAAAGCTTTTGAAGGATTAAAAGGTAATTTCCCCATAGGTTTTCTCTCGTGGCAAATTAACAACCTGAGTTCGGGATAAGAAAATCTCAGAAAAAGTTGCATCATAAGAGGTTTTT
>CAZHNZ010000101.1:0-15613 GCA_964534355.1 uncultured Parabacteroides sp. | reverse complement strand
TGGTTACTTCAAATTTCAAAGAACGAAACTCTTACAACAAAAAATACTGAGACAATAAATCAGAAAGAACCAACTGTTTATGATTTTAAGAAATGGATGACTGATATTTCGGGTAATTTAGGCAATAAGAAATTGATTATTGTGTATGATAACATGGACAGATTACCAGCCGAAAAGGTCAAAGAACTTTGGTCGTCAATTCACACATTCTTCTCAGAAGACGGTTTTGAAAATGTCTGGACAATTATTCCTTTTGACGAAAAACATTTATCTTGTGCATTTGGAGAGCAGAAAGAAGAAAAAGAACAACTGACAAAATATTTTATTAGCAAAACATTTCCTATTGTATATCGCGTAACACCACCTGTTATTACGGATTTTAAAAAAATGTTCAATAAATTGTTCGAAGAGGCCTTTGCAAACACTGAAGCAAAGCAACAAGATGACATAAATCGTATTTTTAGGCTTGAAAAGCAAAATGCTACTGTTAGAGAAACTATTGAATTCATTAATCAATTGGTTGCATTAAAAAATATCTGGCAAAGCGAAATAGATATATTATATATTGCGATATTTACTCTAAAAAAAGATCTACTTTTATCAAATTTAAATATCGCAGATCAAATATTGTCGGGTGATTATTTAGGAAACAATATACCAAAGATTGTTTCTAACAATGAAATACTTCAGAAGAATATTTCCTCTTTAGTTTATGGAGTTTCATTGGATATTTCAGTACAAATCCCTATGTCAAAATATATTGATAGTTGCTTTAATCTTGAAGAAAATACTGATATAAATAGATATGCTGAATCAAGTAATTTCATTTCAATCTTAAGCGATAAAGTTAAAAATATGGATTTGGTTCAAACGGATAATATTGTAAAATGTTTTTCTTTACTAAATACTAGTATTTTTAATAAAAGTGATAATGCGACCATAACATCTCTTTGGGATGAAATTGGAAATAAAATAAAAGAAATCAAACTATCACATCAGGAGTTTAACTCTACGTACAAAAAAATAATTTTACACGCGAATAGTTCCATTAAAAAATATATTTTAAAAGATATTTGTCTTAAAATACAGCATTTCGACAAAGACAGATTTACTGGTAGAGATTATTATTTTTCGATAACAGAAATTACAAGTTTTGTATCTGAAAACAATATTGATTTTGATATATTATCTAATCTTGATGAGGTGGAAATTGAACCATTGACTTTTATGGATTATGTTTACGAGGCTAAAAATAATTATTTAGAATATAAATTAACAACAAGCGCAAAACGATTAGAAGAATTTTTAATGTCGCTATCATTTGGTGATGTTAATTGGCTGAAGGAAATGCCCACTAATGATGGCACTCAGTTAATGAGTGTTTTATCTCATTTGACTTACACCTCAGCATTAAAGATTTTAAATAAGAATATAAAGTATACTTTTAATGGAGTACTCAATAAAATTGAAATTATTATACCTGATTTAACAGAAAAAAACTTTAAGCAGTATTTTGATATTTATAAAATATTATCTCCTGACGAAAAAACTTTAAAAACACAGTTAACAACTGAGCAACGTCAAACAATTTGGAATGCATTGGCATATAAACCAAATACACCCGAATATTTAGAAATTATTGCAATTCAAATCGCAAATGGAGCCAATCCTAGTGTCAATTTAAATATCGAACAAACTAAGTATATTTCAGAAAATATTGAATATTATGCTACTTATGGCAACTTGCTAATCAATAACATATCGTGGAATATACCTACGTTGAACGCAGTATTAAAATATATGACTGAAAATAAAACTGGGTATTCTCTATCACTTGAGCATGTACTTCCTATCTTTTTTGAGTTGAAAAATAATCTTAGTGTAACCGAATCAGTTTTGCTTGACCAATTCAATCGTTGGGAAAGATTCAAAGATAAAATTACCTCCGCAAACATTCAATCTTTAATACCAAATGCTCAGTTCTTTGAATTCTCAAAGGCAACGAAGAATACATTAACAGATTATTTAAACACATGTATAGTTGAAGCATTATCAGGAATACAAGTAGAACAATTATATTCCTTCTTACAACAACCAACAGCTTATTGGACTATAGTTATTCAAAGTTTGATTGAAACCGATTTTCTCAAACCTCTACCAGACAACTTAACAGAGGTGGGTAAACGCCTACTTGATGATATTTCAGCCTCAAGATTATCAATACCTTCTCAAAATTCAATTCTTTATAAATTAATCGCTAAGTTGGATAAAAGAAAAACTCCAGCGATTATAAAAGATATTCGGGATAAGTATTGTAACAGTCAATATAATATAAGTACTCAACTATTTCTATTCTTTGAAGATTGGTTTGAAAATCAGGGAAAATTAAATGATATAGCAGATAGAGCTACTCATAGGATTATTGAGCCAGTTATAAACGATACAAACTGCTTAAATATCATAATTTCCAAATCAGATTATTATGCTGAAATTATTATTTCTGCCGGTGATGATGCAACAACATTAAAAGATATAATCAAGAATAAAATACAAAGTTCAAACGATAACAACTTGATTTCTTTTGCAAAGAAAATTGGAATAGAAAAAGAGCAAAGTGAGATTCAATAAAATATAACCACCTAATTATACCCCCCACATGTCCACCACCATATCCTATCAAACCATAGAATCCCGTTTGCACGAACTGCACGAAAAAACCTCCGCTCCAGAGTTGGGCTACGACCTGCTGCGCATTTTCAACGGCATGTCCGAGACCCGTATAAACCGAATAAAGGACGGAAAGGATAATCTCTCGAAACAGGCCAACAGCATCGCAGTAAAAAAACTCCTGGCATTCACCCATTGCGAAACAGAAAATCTGGTGGAGGCACTCGAAGTACTGAAGCAGGATGCTAAAGTGCTGAAAGCGGTTCGTCTGTTGGTGGTGAGCGATGGCGAAACGATTTTGGGCTACGACCCGCTGGAGGAAGAAAGCTACGAAAACACGGTGGAACGCCTGCGCTACGACTATCAGTTCTTTATGCCACTGGCAGGTGTGGAGCGCTATCGTGCCCCCGAAGAACGCGATGCCGATGTTAAGGCAGCGTACAAGATGGCACGCATTTTCGATGAGATACGCCGCTACAACGAAATTGATTATGCCGACACGCAGGCCATAAAGTCGCTCAACGTATTTATGTCGCGCCTGTTGTTTTGCTTTTTTGCTGAAGATACAGGCATTTTCCCCGACAATATCTTTACCGGCACGCTCAACGATTTTACGCTGGCCGATGGTAGCGACCTGAGTCATGTTATCAGCGAGGCATTCGATATGATGAGCACCAACGATGCGACCCTAAGGGCGATAAAGCCGGCGCATATCAGCCGGTTTCCCTATGTGAACGGCGGTCTGTTTGCCGAACACCACGCTGTGCCTACGCTGAGTTGGAAAGCCCGCCGCTTGTTGCTCGAATGTGGCGACCTGAACTGGGCGGAAATCAATCCCGATATTTTCGGGAGCATGATTCAGGCGGTTATCTCGCCTGAGTTGCGCAGCTCGTTGGGATCGCATTACACCTCGGTGAGTAATATTATGAAACTTATTCAGCCGCTTTTTTTAGACGAACTGTACACCGAGTTTGCCGACTCCCGCACCAACGAAAAGAAGCTACGCCAGTTGCTGGTGCGTATTTCTAAGATAAAATTTCTTGACCCGGCTTGCGGTAGCGGCAATTTCCTGATTATTACTTACAAAGAACTCCGCAAACTCGAAATGCAGATATGGGACACCCTGGCCGCCCTCAACCACGGACTGAAGGAATTCCCGTTCTCCAACGTATCGCTCACGCAATTTCACGGCATTGAGCTCGATGAGTTTGCCCACGAAACCGCCACGCTCTCGCTGTGGCTGGCCGAACACCAAATGAACAAGGCTTTCGAAAGCCGCTTCCAAACCCATGTGGATGCATTGCCTCTACGCCGAAGCGGAAATATTGTACATGGCAATGCCTGCCGTATGGACTGGAACACCGTGTGCCCACATACCCCTGACGAGGAAGTGTATATAATGGGAAATCCGCCGTATTTGGGAAGTAGTTTGCAAAATAAATCACAGAAAGAAGATAAAGAACTTGTTTTAGGGGATTTAAAAAGTTATAAAGATTTAGACTATATTGCTTGTTGGTTCTACAAAGGGGCAAAGTATATTAATAATACAATTTCTAAATTTGCATTTGTAAGCACAAATTCGATTAATCAAGGAGAACAAGTTGCAATGATTTGGAATCCTGTTTTTAAAATGGGACTCGAAATTGGTTTTGCATATACTTCTTTCAGGTGGACAAACAATGCAAAGTCTCAAGCCGCTGTTATTTGTGTTATTGTTGGTGTACAGCAGAGCAATAACAACGTAAAATTACTTTACACAGAAAATAGTGTTAAAAAGTTAAAAGGAATAAGTTGTTATTTGATTGAAGGTAATAATTTAGTTGTAGAAAAAAGAGGAAAGGTTTTATCTCATATCCCTAAAATGATGTATGGAAATAAGGCTACAGATGACGGAAATCTTATTTTATCTTCACTAGAAAAGAAAGAATTTATCTTGAAATATCCAGAAATGGAGAAATTTATAATGGAATATATAGGCTCTCAGGAATTTATAAGAGGAGAAAAAAGATATTGCTTTTATATTACTGATGATGAGTATGTATATGCAAATACGAATCCTGAATTACAAGATAGATTTGAAAAAATCAGAAAATTCAGACTTAATAGCACTGAAAAAGCAACACGAGATACTGCCAATACTCCTTATAAATTCTTTTTTTCTTCATATAATGGTACAGAATCTATAATAATTCCTAGAGTTTCTTCTGAAAGGAGGGAATATATTCCAATGGGTTTTTTAGAGGCAAGCACAGTTATTGCTGATTCTGCAAATGCAGTCTACAATGCACAATTGTGGAACTTTGGTATTCTTACTTCCAAAATGCACATGGCATGGGTAAAAGCGGTAGGAGGGCGGTTGAAAACCGATTATCGTTATTCGGCTACCCTTTGTTACAACACTTTTCCATTCCCCAAAATCACCGGAGTCAAGCGGTCAGAAATAGAGCAAGCTGCCGAAGCGGTGCTGATAGCCCGCGAGATGCACACAGAAAAAACACTGGCACAAATGTACGACCCGGACAAAATGCCGCCCAATCTGCGCGAAGCCCACACCCACCTGGACCGCGTGGTGGAAAGCTGCTACCGCCCGGCTCCCTTCACTTCCGACGAAGAACGGCTGGAGCATTTGTTTGCACTGTACGAGAGAATGACGAAG
Organism: uncultured Parabacteroides sp.; assembly: GCA_964534355.1. Classification (GTDB taxonomy): domain Bacteria; phylum Bacteroidota; class Bacteroidia; order Bacteroidales; family UBA7332; genus CAXXIC01. Next base: position 10,290 of record CAZHNZ010000101.1, on the reverse strand, counting down.
AAATGAAATAATCACAATAAAATGGATAACAAACAATCAATATCAAACATAGAACGGCAGAATGTGTTGAACAACCGTTTTGCTATCGAGGCTATTCAAAAAGCGTTGAACATAGAAGCCCTGTTTTTCGACGGACAATATTGTTTTACTAAGCAGATGGTTGCTAATTTTTACGAAGTGGAAGAACGTACAATAGAACGTTACCTCGAAACTCATGAGCAGGAACTGAAACATAACGGATATTTTTTATGTAAGGGTAAATTGCTGAAAGAGTTGAAGTTGCAGTTTCTTCCCGTCATTAATGTCGGGAAGAACACGCCGCAAATCGGGTTGTTCAATTTTCGGTCGTTTCTCAATATCGGAATGCTGTTATCCGAAAGTGAAAAAGCAAAACAAGTCCGTAGTTTGATACTCGATATTGTAATTGCTACTATCAATGAGAAATCGGGAGGAGGAACGAAATATATTAACCGCCGTGATGCGAATTATATTCCCAGTGCAGTTGCAGAGATCAACTACCGAAAATCGCTGACTTCAGCTATCAGTCAGTGTGTTGATGGACACCACACCATGAAATACGCACAAATAACCGATCACATTTACAAAGCTGTTTTTAAAGAAAACGCAAAAGAATACCGGGACATTCTCAAATTAAAGGATAGCGATAAGCCCCGGGAAACAATGTATTCGGAAGTGCTTTTAATGGTGGCGGCCTTTGAAAACGGGGTTGGATACGAAATTCGTGAACGGTTGAAGGCAAATGGTGGCCAATTATTATCCATGCAGGACGTGTATGATATTATTGACAGGTTCGCCGAACACCCTTTTCAGCAACCACACCTGAATGACACCCGCACCAAAATGGCTTCACGCGACTTAAGTTTTCGGGATGCATATCACGGTAGTATAGCTGAGTACCTGAAAGCAGTAACTCCCGAAGAATATGAGCGTTTTATTGGAAGTGAGGCAATTGATTTTGACAGTATTTTGGAAGCAAATCAGGAAGTTTTGAAACGGTTAAAACAAGCTGAAGAATGAACCCAATTCAATATATATCCTACGAAGAAGCACTCAATGTGTATGAAAAAACCATTGATAAAAGTGGAGGTGGTTTTTCGGGTATTCGTGACCAGGGCGGTATAGAAAGTGTGTTGGATTTTATACAGAACGATCTTTATTACCCGGATTTTGTATCAAAGCTGTCATATTTAGTATTTCGCTTTTGTTCTGGTCATTTTTTCAATGATGGTAACAAACGTATTGCGCTTACACTTGGGACATATTTCCTGTATAAAAATGGCCACTATTGGGCTGCTGCACAGTTTATGCAACGAATGGAGGCAATTATTTATCATATTGCTGCCTCCAACATTGGAGATGAGCTTTTGTTGAAAATAATGGCTTGTGTGGTTGACTGCTTAGATTTTGATGAGGAATTGAAGATTGAGCTGATTCATGCAATGGAAAAAACTAAAATTGCTGATTTTATTGAAAAACAATAATTTCTCCCGGAGTTTCACTCCTTATCAATGAGGGTGTAAAATACTGAAACAAAAATAATATTTACTTAGTAAAAATGCTGGATTTACCGGATACAACAAATAGCAGTACTGATAATAAGCACATTATCTAAGTGTTGAATTACCGGAAATTACCGGATAAATACAATTAATACAAATGGAAAATATCCTCAATATAGACTACGCCCAAACAGGTAAATCCACCAACACCAGACCTAACAGGTTTTTGAAACCTGTTAGGTCTAAGAAAATAACGAAGAAATGAATTCAAATTAAATGGATAATAGTATGACTGAAACGCAAAACATAGTACAGCACCTTATTCCCCGGAAGCAATATATGCAAATGTTGCGTAATCTTAAGGACCAAAATATTATCAAGGTTGTTACAGGGGTGAGGCGTTGTGGAAAATCTACGTTGTTACAGATGTTTGCCGAAGAATTGCTACAACAAGGTGTTGAGCAATCACAAATTCAATTTCTCAACTTTGAGGATTTGGATACGCTTGCTATAGGCGATATTTTTCAAATTCATACCCATATCAAAGAGCGGCTTGTGGCTGATAAAATGAATTACATTTTTCTTGATGAAATACAGAATATCAGTGAATTTCAACGGCTTGTTGATAGTTTGTATATTAAGAAAAATTGCGATGTGTATATTACCGGTTCCAATGCTTATTTGCTTTCGGGCGAACTGGCCACTTTGCTCACCGGACGATATATAGAACTCAACATGCTTCCGTTGCAATACTTTGAATTTCAAAACTATATGCTTTTAAAATCGCCAAACTTATCAAAATTAGAAACTTTGGCGGTTTACTGCACGGAAGGTGGTATTCCTGAATACTTTAAGCAGAAAAATATCAGTCAAAAGCAAGCCGATGAATTTGTGCGAAGCATACTGAATACCATTGTCGAGAAAGATATTTTTCAACGATTAGAAGTTCGGGACAAACATAATTTCAATAAAATCATTGATTTTGTATTTGATTCGGTTGGTTCGTTTGTTTCGCCTCGTTCTATTTCGGACACGCTACGCACACACGGCACTCGTATTGACAAAGAGGCAGTTGCCAGATATTTAGACGCGCTTTGCGATGCATTTTTGTTATACAAGGTGCAACGCTTCGAAATTAAGGGAAAAGGACTGTTGCAAACCCTCAACAAATATTATCTTGTGGATCCCTGTTTTCGTAAAGTCCGATTGAAACGCGAAATGCAAAAAGACATTTCTCATTGGCTCGAAAATATGGTTTATTTTGAGTTATTGCGCAGATATAAAGATGTTTATGTTGGTAAAATAAATAATTTAGAGGTTGATTTTGTTGTTACCGATCATGCCGGTTATACTTCGTTTTTTCAAGTGGCCTGGACTACCATGCAGCCCGAAACGCTTGAGCGTGAACTTGCTTCGTTACGAGCAATAAAAGATTCCAATCCCAAATATTTACTTACTACAGATATAGACCTGAATCCGGTTTATGATGGCATACGAAAATTGAATGTGGCAGATTGGATGATGGAAAACAATGAAAATATGTAAATACAAATGGAAAATATCGTCAATATAAACTACGCCCAAACAGGTAAATCCACCAACACCAACAGCTTGGGAATGCGTGATATGCAGGCAAAGGCCTACGAAGCACGTGCCAAACAGTATATTTTGCTGAAAGCCCCTCCTGCATCGGGAAAAAGTCGTGCGCTTATGTTTCTGGCATTGGATAAACTTCACTATCAGGGTGTCAAAAAAGCGATTGTTGCAGTACCCGAAAAAACAATTGGTCGCTCCTTTGCCAATACCGATTTAGAAAAATTCGGTTTCTTTACCGATTGGCGGGTGGCGAAGTATTACAACTTGTGCGATGCAGAGAATGAGCAAAGCAAGGTCAAACGGTTTAAAGCATTTACGGCCGACGCACAAGCTGAGATTTTGGTTTGCACACACGCAACTCTGCGCTTTGCTGCAAAGGAACTAAGCGATGAGGCATTTACCGACTGCTTACTGGCTATAGACGAATTTCACCACGTTTCAGCCGATGCCAATAGCGGGCTGGGAGATTTGGTTCACCGATTGATGACACAAACCAATGCCCACGTAATCGCCATGACCGGCTCATATTTCCGGGGCGATGGCGTGCCGGTACTTCGTCCCGACGACGAAAACCGCTTCCACCCGGTAACTTACAATTACTACGAACAGCTCAACGGCTATAGATACCTGAAAAGTTTGGGTATCGGCTATCATTTCTATCAGGGGGCTTATCTAACCGCCATTATGGAGGTATTAGACCTGACTAAGAAAACAATCATTCATATTCCTTCGGTCAATTCCCGAGCATCAACAGGCGATAAATACGACGAAGTAAAACAGATTATCGATAAAATAGGTGAGACGGTGCATATCAACTACGAAACCCGTATTTACACCGTACGAACTCAAGATGGACAGTTGCTGAAAATTGCCGATTTGGTGGAAGATAATCCCCGCGAACGCCTCCAATTACAGGCATTCTTGCAACGAATGCACAAACCCGATGCTGTGGATATTATCATAGCACTGGGCACAGCCAAAGAGGGTTTCGATTGGCAGTGGTGCGAACACTGCCTTACCATTGGTGTTCGGGGAAGCCTCACCGAGGTGGTTCAGATTATAGGACGATGTACTCGCGACTGCGAAGGAAAATTGCACGCACAGTTCACAAATCTTATTGCTTGTCCGGACACGATTCAAGAAAAAATAGAAGTAGCTGTGAACGATATGTTGAAAGCAATAACCGTATCCCTACTTATGGAACAGGTAATGGCGCCCTCATGGAATTTCAAGACTATAAAAGATGAAGAATCCGGAGACAATGATACACCCCGCATTTTTGTGGAAGGCTTGAAGCCGCTTTCGTCCGAACGTACCAAAGAAATTGTGGCCGGTGATCTCACTGACCTGAAAGCAACCATTTTGCAGGATGATATGATTGTGCGTTCAATGGGTGGCGGTATTGCCCCCGAAGTGATAAACCAGGTACTTATTCCAAAAATCATTCAGGAGAAATATCCGGAATTATCTCCCGATGAAGTCGAAGAAGTACGTCAGCACGTGGTTCTCGATGCTGTAACCAAGGGAGCTACTATAGAACAGAATGCCGGAAATACCTTCATGGTGATTGGTCGCCGTTTTATCAATATCGACAACCTGAGTATAAACCTCATTGATACCATTAATCCGTTTCAGCGTGGTTATGAAATATTGTCCAAGTCTGTTACTGCCCCTGTTCTAAAAGTAGTTCAGAATGTGATTGAGGAAAGTAAAATCGATATGCCTATCGAGGAAGCTATTATTCTTTTCAAAAAATATCTGCCACAATTCAAGGAAGAACACAACGGAGCACTTCCTGAATTGACCGATCCAAATCCGTATAACCGCCGTCTGGCACAGGCTATTGTCGTCATTCGGAATGAGAAACAAAAATTTGTGGATAAAAATCGTTGATAATCAGATTGCCCTAACAGGTTTTTGAAATCTGTTAGGGCAGAAATACAATCAATATGGGATTTAAGAAAATATCTTTAGAAAAATATATTGCTTTACATTTAAAGTCCAATTCATCGGAAAGTAAAGCTGTTATAGAAAAGACTTTAAAAAAGGCTCTCAAGGACTATCAAAAGGGAGTTAAATGTTCGTGCGGGAATGATATCTGGGTGATTGGTTCTGCATTTGTCGGCAACGGATGTTTCACCTGCATTACCGGAGAATCTTATCCAACAGACGATTACGAGATTGATTTGGCCGCTGTAAAAAAAGAAAGCAGAATTGGTCAAAGGCATATTGATGATATGAAACCGAACGAAATACACGGTTTTTTTACCGATGATGGCTTCGAAATAAATACGGCACTGATTCAAAAACCCGGACTATGTCTTGCCTGTATTCATGACAACAATGATGATGAAGGACTTTGTACATTGACAAGGTTTGATCAACAAGATGAAAAAGAGTTTATTTGTTTTGCGTATAGAAAACTAAAACAATAGAAAGATAAGCGATAAGAAGAATATCAGACCTAACAGGTTTTCAAATTGTTAGATTTATTATAACAGTAAGATGGAAGAGGATTTCAAGAAAACAATCTATTTACAATCTCTCCCCTATTCGGGGGAGTTGGAGGGGGCTTTATGGACATAGGAAAAGAATTGCAGGATATATTCAACGATCCGTTATTTGCCGATGTAAAGCCAACGGAACTGAAACCAACCTCCGATGATAGGTTAGTTCAATCGTTCGAGGAAATAAACTCATTTTATGAGCTCCACCACCGTTTACCGGGCGCAACAAAAGGAATGAAAGAAAAACTGATGTTTAACCGTCTGCAAGGCTTTCTGAACGATACAGAAAAGCTTAATCAGCTTTTGCCCTACGACAGGTTTGAACTCCTACGCCCCAAACAGCCAATAACCGAAACTGATATTGAAGCATTTCTAAACGACCCTTTATTAGATTTAGTGGATGATGCTTCTGATATACTCACTGTACCGGAACACCTGAAAAAAACGCCCAAAATTGATGCTTCCGATTATATTGCACAACGTCGAAAATGTGATGATTTTCATTTGTACAGGGATGGGTTTTTCAAGGTACATGAAGAATTAAAGTCAGGGAAGCGTAGCTTTGTGAAGTTTAGTTCAAGTCAACTGGAAAATTCGGGATGCTATTTTGTGCTGGATGGAATTTTAGTCTATTTGGCCGAAGTTATTGATGTTAGTCGTAACCGCAAAGGACATTTTAATGGTCGTACTATCTGTATCTTCGAGAATGGAACAATGTCTGATGTGAAGTTAGATACTTTGCGTAGAGCATTGTACGAAAATGGATATACAGTACGCGAAAACAGCGAATTGACAAGTGAGTATTTCAATACACAATTCAATGCCAATTCGAATGATAAAGCCTCAGGCTTTATCTATGTATTGAAATCACTTTCTGAAAATCCGGAAATTAAATCAATTGAAAATCTGTATAAAATTGGATTTAGTACAACCACTGTAGTCGAACGAATTGCTAATGCAGAGCTTGAGGCAACTTATCTGAATGCAAAAGTCGAAATTATTGCCTCCTGGAAAGCCTTCAATATGAATGTATCCTTGTTTGAATCATTGATACACCGCTTATTCAAAGATGTTCGCTTGCAGGTGAAAATTGGAAATCAAATTCCCGAAGAATGGTTTGTAGTACCCTATTCGGCCATTGAAAAGGCGATTCAGTGCATCATTAAAGAAATTCCAATAAGTTATGATGCGAAAAGTCAGATTGTTATTGAACATACTGTTGCTGAAACGCACGAAAATAAAACCATTGATACAACCGGCTGGAAAATACTAACATTGAATATCAAGGAAAATTATTTTAAAGAAATTGTTGCCGGCACAAAAAAAGAAGAATATCGCTTACTCAAGCCTTCCACCATCAACAAATACGCCTATCAGGATGAAGGCAAACGCTGGCTCAAAAAATTTGATGCCATACGTTTTTTCGTTGGCTATCACAAAGACTGCGAAAGTGCATTGGTCGAAATTACTGATGCTGTCTATAAATTTAAAGACCAAGCAGTGGTTTATTCGTTAGGGAGATTGTTTGAAGTGAGTGAGAGAAAATAATAATAAGAGTATAGTATGGTGTGTATTCCGGTGAAACGGTGCCAATTCTTACGGAAGAGGCTCATTTTACCAGCTTTGAGATAATTCTTCTGCTTCAGTGAGCGAAATAATCTGATTTTCCGCTATCTCAAGGTTCGCTTTTTTTGCCCTGTTTATAACATCTTCCTTTGTCAGTCTTTGAGATGCCGGTTTGGACGGCCAAACGGGATTATCAGGTATATTGGCTTTGCCTTTATGTGAAATTGACTGTTTCATTTCCGGATAGTTTGATATTTGTTTTCGGCTGTTTACACAAAGGTATAACTAATTGTATTATTTAGCAAGTTTTTGTCTTTCCTTTTTTGAAGTGAATATTGGTAGGCTTGGTTTGTATTAATTCCCCGTCGCGAAGGATGTGATACAGCAGAACGGTGATGTTCCGTCAGCGAGAATCAGCGGTCAGCATACCTATGGCGTGATGTGATACTGTCATCGCATCGGTGTGATTACTTATGGGGTGAAAAGGCCTTTTAGGGAGGTCGATATTGTAAAATGGGTTGAGTTAATTACTTTCCCCCGTGTTTTTTATTCAAATGCGAAACTGCGCTATCCCACGAAACTGACTCTTCTTTTTCAACGGCTTTTGCATCCTGCAAATCCATGAACACCTCTAAATCAGATTCTTTGGCAACCAAAACTTTTGCCTTTAATTTTAAACGTTTAATCATTTCAGAAATAAACGCCTCTTCAGACTTTGTTTGTGGGGTGATGATGTAAGATGCCATAGTTTAAGTTGTTTATCCGTTACAAAGATAGTGCAAAAACGATTATGCTGTGGCGCAGATAAAATACAAAAAGAGGCCGCATCCCGTACAGGAAGCAGCCTCTTTTTTAATGAATATGATTGCCGGGCGGTTATGCCTGTTCGCAACAAGGTTTGTTGTACTCTTCTATGATTCCTTTCACCATATCGGGAGATACGCGACCATAGGTTTTGTTGCCCACCATTACCACGGGAGCCAGACCACACGCACCTACGCAGCGCAGGCACGAGATGGAAAATTTGCCGTCGGGTGTGGTTTCGCCCACTTTGAGGTTGAGCTCTCTCTTAAACTCATCGAGTATTTTCTCGGCACCACGCACATAGCAGGCGGTACCGGTACAGATAGAGATGGGGTGCTTTCCTTTGGGCGTCATGGTGAAGAAGCTGTAGAAGGTTACAACACCATATACTTTGGCCGAAGAGATATTCAGCTGTTGTGCCACAACTTCCTGAACATCGGCCGGAAGATAACCGAACGTGCCCTGTACGGCGTGCAGCACATTGATGAGCTCGCCGGGGTTGTTGTTGAACGATAGGCAAATCTCTTTGATTTTTTCTATCTGATCGGGTCTTAATTCTAACTTTATTGTTGACATATTCTGAATGTACTATTTGATGAAAATTGTCTTTTTGCCTTTGTTCATGTAGTGCGTGTGCAACAGCGAATGCGCTTTGTGGCTCAGCGGTTTGCCCAGGAACTCTTCGTACAGCTTGATGATGTGCGGGTTTTCGTGCGATTTGCGCAGCGTTTTGCCTTCATCTTCGGTGTAGATGGCTTTGGTTCGCTTTTTCAGAATTTCGGCATCACCGTGGTGCAGTGGCTGACCACCACCACCGATACAACCGCCGGGGCAGGCCATAATTTCGATAGCGTGGAAATGGCTCTTGCCGGCACGGATATCTTCGAGAAGTTTGCGGGCATTACCCAGTCCGTGCGCGATACCGATGTTGATAGGCAATCCGTTGAAGTCGATGGTCGCCTGACGGATACCTTCGAGTCCGCGCAATTGCTCAAACTCAACACGCTCGAGCGTGTTGCCGGTTTGGACTTCGTATGCTGTACGCACAGCCGCTTCGATAACCCCACCGGTTACCCCGAAAATAACGGCAGCACCGGTCGATTCTCCGAGCGGGTTGTCGAAATCGGTTTCCGGCATGTTCGACAGGTCCATGTTGGCCCGTTTAATCAGAGAGGCCAGTTCGCGTGTAGAGATAGAGTAATCCACATCCGGATTGCCATCTACCTTGAACTCGTCGCGCTGACATTCGTATTTTTTGGCCAGACAAGGCATGATGGAAACCACCACCATATCTTCTCTTTTTACATTTATTTTTTCGGCAAAATAGGTTTTTGCGATAGCACCAAACATCTGTTGCGGCGAGCGTGCTGTAGACGGGATGTCGATCATATCGGGGAACTGATGTTCGAAGAAATTGACCCAGCCCGGGCAGCAAGAGGTGAGCATCGGCAGTTTTACAGAAGTGTCGCCGGCAAGGTGTTTGGACAGTCTTTCGAGCAGCTCAGAGCCCTCTTCCATAATGGTGAGGTCGGCCGCGAAATCGGTGTCGAACACATAGTTGAAGCCAAGCTGACGCAGTGCTGTCACCATTTGACCGGTTACGCTGGTACCTGCCTCCAGGCCAAACTCTTCTCCCAGAGCAGCACGTACAGCAGGCGCTGTTTGTACGATAACTGTTTTTTCGGGATTGGACAGGTCGGCAATCAGTCGGTTGGTGTGGTCGGTCTCGGTGAGGGCGCCGGTTGGGCAAACAGCCACGCACTGTCCGCAGTAGGTGCAGGGCGAGTCCTGCAGGTCCATTTCGAATGCAGGAGCCACTACGGCATCGAAGCCGCGGTTGACCGCCGAGAGTGCACCCACGGTCTGGAAGTCGTTGCACATGGTTTCGCAGCGGCGACACATGATACATTTATCCATTTCGCGGATGATCGAGGGCGAAAAGTCTTTTCTGTAGGTGGACATGGCTACTGTGTCCTGATCGGGAATTTCGCGGATGCCCAGTTTTTGAGCCAGCGTTTGCAGGTCGCAATTGCCCGATTTAGCGCAAGAAAGGCACTCTTTGGGGTGATCCGACAGGATCAGTTCCATCACGGTTTTGCGGGCGTTGAGTACACGCATGTTGTGTGTTCTCACCACCATGCCTTCAGCCACCTCGGTAGAACAAGAGGGCGCCAGGTTGCGGCGTCCTTCCACCTCTACCACACAAATGCGGCAACCGGCCGGTTTGTGTTCGATGTTGAGTGCTTCGAGGTTCATGTAGCACAGGGCAGGAATTTCGATATTCGCCTGTCTGGCAG
>CAZHNZ010000100.1:0-15679 GCA_964534355.1 uncultured Parabacteroides sp. | reverse complement strand
GAGCTCCACCTGCCCATTGAGGAAACCGGTGTTGGGTTTGTGTCCGATGGCCAGGAAGAAACCATCAATCTGAATATCCACCTTCTGCTCGTCGGGCTCTCCCAGACGCTTAACCAGGTGAGCGCCTTCCACCCCTTTTTCGCCAAAGAGGCCGAGGGTATTGTGTTCGAACAACACCTCAATTTTCGGGTTAGACAAAACACGCTCCTGCATAATTTTGGAGGCTCTGAGGTAAGGTTTACGCACAATCAGATAGACCTTCGAAGCCAGATTGGCCAGATAGGCAGCCTCTTCGCAGGCTGTGTCGCCACCACCCACTACGGCTACCACCTTTTTGCGGTAGAAAAATCCATCGCAGGTAGCACAGGCAGAAACTCCCATACCGGCATACTTCTCTTCGTCGGGCAGACCCAGATATTTGGCTGTGGCACCCGTGGCGATAATAATAGATTTAGCCTCAACCAGATGGTTTTCATCGACCGTCACCTGATAAGGATAGGACGACAAATCGACAGAAGTAGCTACTCCAAACCGCACATCGGCGCCGAAACGTTTGGCCTGATTGCGCAGATCCTCCATCATCTCGAAACCGGTTGTTCCGGTCGGATAACCGGGAAAATTTTCGATTTCGGTGGTGGTGGTTAGCTGTCCGCCGGGCTGCATTCCCTCGTACATAACGGGCGACATGTTGGCACGCGCAGCATAAATAGCCGCTGTGAATCCGGCAGGTCCGGATCCGATAATCAAGCATTTTACTTTTTCCATAGATATTTATTCATTCTTTTTTTTCAGATTATCTCAGATCAATAAGCTCAGCTTTGGGGAATTGCTTTGGATTAAATACAAAAAAAACATCCGCCAAAGAAAGATTATTCTTATAATTCTGAATAACGATATTTTGACCTGTTTTGTTCTTGTTGTAAACATCAATAGCGAGTGGAACAGAGGTAGCTGCATCGAGCTGCAATGCAATGCGGTCAATATCGATTCCCTTTTGCGTAGCAATCATCTCCACACACTCTCTTTTTTTGCCCGATACGGTTTTGATACCCTTGTATTTAAGCTTGTATCCCTTTTTGTAAATCTGAAATAAAACAGAGGGATTGACCGACTCCATGTCGGCATCTGTGGGTGCAGAGAGATTCACTTCATCGCTCTCCCGATTGAGCAGCCATTGGCTTTTGCCATCGTACCACACCTCGGCAACCTCGGTAGAGAATCGAAACTTTCGCCCCTTCATCCAGATTTTGCCCTGCGATGCGTCCGATATTTTACCTTTATTTAGTATAGCAATAGAGAAATCGGCAGACATACCCGACGATTTTTCGAAGATAGCACGGGCATTGTCAAGCAGTTGTACCGCTTTGGCATCCTGCTGAGCCACTGCGGCAAAAACCGCGCAAAAAAGAGAAAGAATAACGAAAGAGACTCTTTTCATGGATGTTTTTGTTTGGGAATTACGGGAATGATTACAGGACAGATTTCAAATGTTGTTCGAGATGCACCTCGTCGGTGATGAGCACCTGACGCGCCTTGCTACCCTCAAACGGTCCGACAATGCCGGCCGCTTCGAGCTGATCCATGATACGACCTGCACGGTTGTATCCCAACGACATTTTACGCTGAATGAGCGAAGTTGACCCCTGTTGATGGATAACAATCACACGGGCTGCCTCTTCGAACATCGGATCGCGGTCGTTCAAATCAACTCCCGCAGCAGCGCTTCCACCCTCATCGCCTACATATTCGGGCAGATAATAGGCAGTTGGGTAACCTTTTTGATTTCCGATGTAGTCGGCAATCTCCTCCACCTCGGGCGTATCGACAAAGGCACACTGCACCCGGATAAGATCGCTACCCTGCGAGAAGAGCATATCCCCGCGACCAATAAGCTGATTGGCACCCGGTGTATCGAGAATGGTACGCGAGTCGATCATAGATGATACGCGGAAAGCCACACGGGCCGGGAAGTTGGCCTTGATCGTACCGGTAATAATATTGGTAGAAGGGCGTTGGGTGGCAATAATCATGTGAATACCCACCGCGCGCGCCAGCTGAGCAATACGGGCAATAGGCAGCTCGACATCCTTGCCGGCGGTCATAATCAAATCGCCAAACTCGTCGATAATCACCACAATATAAGGCATAAAGCGGTGGCCTTTTTCGGGATTTAATTTGCGGTTTACAAATTTATCGTTGTACTCTTTGATGTTTCGCACATGCGCCTTTTGCAGCAAATCGTAGCGACTATCCATTTCGATAGTGATAGATTTTAGCGTGTTCACCACCTTGGTGACATCGGTAATGATAGCCTCTTCGCCATCGGGCAGCTTGGCCAGGAAGTGGCGTTCGATATTCGAATAGATATTGAACTCTACCTTTTTGGGGTCGACCAGTACAAATTTGAGTTGCGACGGGTGCTTTTTGTAAAGCAACGAAGTGATAATGGCATTCAGACCCACCGATTTTCCCTGACCGGTAGCACCGGCCACCAGGATGTGCGGCATTTTGCAGAGATCGACCATGAAAATTTCGTTGGTAATGGTTTTACCCAATGCGATAGGCAGGTCGAACTTCGTCTCCTGAAACTTACGCGAAGCGATGATGCTCTGCATCGACACAATCTGCGGATCTTTGTTGGGCACCTCAATACCAATGGTACCTTTGCCCGGTATCGGCGCGATGATACGGATACCCAAAGCAGCGAGGCTGAGGGCAATATCATCTTCGAGATTACGGATTTTAGAGATACGAACGCCCGGTTCCGGTATAATTTCGTAGAGCGTAATGGTTGGCCCTACCGTTGCTTTGATAGAACTGATTTTGATACCATAATGCTCCAGTGTTTCGATAATGCGGTTTTTGTTGGCCGATTGCTCCTCCATGTTGATGGGCGTATCGGAACTTTCGTATTTACGCATCAGGTCGATTGCCGGATATTTGTAGGTTGAAAGATCGAGTGTAGGATCGTAATTTCCCTGCGAAGCACCCTCCCACTCTTCGTTTTCGGCCGGCGAAGCCACCACAAAATCGGGTTGTTTGGCAGCCACTTCGGGTTTTATCACCTCTTCAGCAGCAGGGGCTTCCACTACGAAATCGTCCTGCTCACCCTGCGAAATCCAGTCTTCGGGCTCCAGCTCATCTTCCGGTTCTACAGGAACAACAACGGGGGCAGCCTCACGGGCTTTGGCCACCACAGGGGCAGGCTCCACAGCAAAAGGTTGCGAATCGTCCTGAGCGGCCTCCTCTTTGGGCGATTTTTTCGGAATAAAAGAGAGTGCAAACAACTTACGTAAGAAAGGAATTGTATCGGCATTGATAAAAATCAACGAAAGAAGCAAAGTGAAAAGAATGATCAGGCAGGTGCCGATATACCCGACATTGGCTTCGAGCAGCTGACCCATGTAGTAACCGTGAGCACCACCCAGAAAGACAAACGAGCTATCGAATGCATCGACAAAGAAAAAGCCAAAGAAGACAGAGCCCCAGATAAGCCCGACAATACTGAATGCCAGTTGCTTGGATAGACGGACCTGATTTGCCTTCATCAGTCGCAGCGAAAGCAGCACCATAAAATAGGTGATAAACAACGAAGAAACACCAAAAAGCTTATTCATAAACAGATCCGAAAGATAGGCACCGATAGAACCGGCCCAGTTTTCGATTCCGTTTTTCACCTTCATCAGGCTAAACAGCGATTTGTTTTCAATTTTGCTCTGATCGGCATCTCCGGTAAAGAAGAAAGAGATAAACGACACCAAAAGCAATACGTTGAATAAAAAGAGGAAGAGACCACAGATAAAATGGGTTATTTCACTACTAACTATGTGTTTAATTTTGGGTATTACCTGAGAAGGTTGTTCAGTTTTCTTTTCGATTTTCTTTTTGGCCATGATGGTTGATTTAATTGAGGACAAAGGTAAAAAAAACAATTCAATAGCAGCGGGAAATATTTGGTTTTTTGTATCAAAAAAACAGCTACTTTTGTGAGATATTTGAATACAATCATCCGTAAAATCAAAAACCTCACCTTCCACTCAAACAATAAAACAGCATGACCAACAACGACATTCTGCGCCGGCTTCGCTTCACGTTCGATTTTAACGATACAAAAATGATAGATATATTCGGCCAGGCCGACCACGGAGTAACCCGCGCGCAAATTAGCGACTGGATGAAAAGAGAGGAAGATGATGCATTTCGCGAACTTGATGATACGACTCTTGCCATTTTTCTGAACGGGCTTATCAACGAAAAAAGGGGCAAAAAAGAGGGCGAACAACCCACACCCGAACGAAGACTGAACAACAATATCATCTTTCGTAAATTAAAAATTGCACTGAATCTCAAAGACGAAGAGATACTCGATCTGCTGGCTCTGGCCGGACTGCGCATCAGCAAACACGAACTGAGTGCGTTTTTCCGCAATCCGAATCAGTCTCAGTTTCGCCCCTGCAAAGACCAGATACTCCGAAACTTTCTTCAGGGATTACAGATAAGCCTGCACAAAACAGCAGATAAATAACACCTGATTATAAATCACTTACAACACCAGAAGAAGCAATCATCATTCATAGACAGCGCATCTACCGTTAGAATAGAGAGCGTGCAAAAGGTGGTATCTATTCGCAAAAAAGGGCTCTTAAGGTCATTTTTTTCTAAAAAAAATGGAGTACCTTTGTCGGACAAACAAAATGAGTATGATGCATTGCCCCCGACAATAATGGAATTGACTGATATTCAACAAATTTGCTTAGAAAATAATTTACCATTTTTCGCTTACCGACTGCCGATGGCGACAGATGTGGTAACGGGCATTCAGCTTACGCCGGATGTGCGTGCTTTTGCCGGATTCGGTACAGGAAATAGCGGTTTTGTGGCTGTGCCATTTGACCCCAACAGCCGAGCCGGGGCGGTGTGGATCGGGGCAGATATTCTATTTCAAAACAAATCAATAGCCGAACATGATTTGGCAAAACTCAAACAGACCCGTTTTACAGCACATTTCAAACCGGAATCCGGAGAATCCATTTCCAAAAACGAATACCTGAATCAGGCAGAACAGCTGATTGAACAACTGCAACGGGGTGAGCTGGACAAAGTGGTATTGTCGAGAACTATCGGCATAACAACCGATACAAAGCCAAAATCGACTGAAATATTCGCAGAGATGTGCAAATGCTACCCGAATGCGTATGTTTCGCTATTTTTCGTACCCGGTAAATGCCTTTGGCTGGGTGCTACACCCGAAACACTGCTAACTGCAACCGACAAAAAACTGACAACCATGTCATTGGCCGGAACAAAAGTGGCAAATCCATCTGTTTTATGGACGGATAAAGAGCGCGTAGAGCAAGAGATGGTCAGCCGTTATGTAGAGGATGTACTGACTGATTTTTCATTTTCAAAGATCATAAAAGATGGACCTGCTGAGCATCTGGCCGGCAATTTAACTCACCTGATGACCCGCTACGAGTGCGAAGGTATCCTTTCTATGAATGAGCTTACCCGACTCGTTGACAGACTGCACCCTACCCCTGCGGTATGCGGACTGCCCAAGCAAAAATCGATGGAAGTGATACGGGAAACCGAAAAACACGACCGGGAGTATTATGCCGGATATATCGGATTTGTCAGCAATAATAAAATACAACTATTTGTAAATCTGCGCTGTATGAAAATAGACACAAATAGCATCACCTGCTACGTGGGTGGTGGACTGACTGCTCAGTCGAACGCGCATGCAGAATGGGAAGAGACTTGCCTGAAAGCGGAGACCCTGATGCGAATTCTGAAAATTAACACAGAGAAAGAATGAACATAACATCGGATAAAAAGAGCGTTCAGATAATAGTGGATGTGTGTGCCCGGAAAGGGATGAAGCAGGTGGTGATATCACCGGGCTCGAGAAACGCGCCTCTCTCTATCAGCTTCAACCGCGACGAACGCATAGAGTGCTTCGTGATCGTGGACGAGCGCAGCGCGGCATTTTTTGCCCTCGGTCTGGCTCAGATGAGCGGATTGCCAGTGGGACTGGTTTGCACATCGGGCACCGCGCTGCTGAACTATGCGCCGGCGGTGTGCGAGGCTTTTTATCAGCGGATACCGTTGGTGGTATTGTCGGCTGACCGTCCGGTGGAGTGGATTGATCAGGATGATAGTCAGGCTATACAGCAACAAAATATATTCAGCAATTTTGTCAAAAAATCGTGTCAGCTGCCGGCAGAGGTGGCGTGCGACGCCGATGCGTGGTACGTAAACCGGAATGTGAACGAGGCGATAAATCTGTCAGTTTCGGGCCGAAAGGGACCTGTACATATAAATATACCACTGCGTGAGCCGCTCTACAGACTGAGCGAAAGAGGCACGCAACCGGAGCGCATAATAGAGTGCTACGAACCGGAAGGGAAACTGCCGGCGAGCAGACTGGAGGAGCTGAAAGCAAGAACCGGTGGGTTTGATAAGATATTGGTTTTGTGCGGTTTTATGCCCAAACAAAACCGGGAGGATGAGCCGGCAATCTGGCAACAGACGGTAGAAAATGGTCAGGTAGTGGTGTTGGCCGAACCGATATCAAATGCCGCATGCCGGGATGCGATTACGACTATTGACCGTGTGCTGAACACTATCGGTCCGGATGAGGCGGAGGCGTTTCGCCCCGACCTGGTAATAAGCTGTGGCGGCGCACTGGTATCGAAACAGATAAAGACATTTCTGAAAAACAATCCGCCCCGCGAGCACTGGTATGTGGGACGGGGTGAGTCGCACATAGATACACTGACCTGCCTGACTGCTCTGATTCAGTGTGAACCGCTCACGCTGCTACAGGAGATTTTTCCGGTGAAGGGTGGCGACAGCCGCTATTCGCTCAGATGGAAAGAGAAGGCAGTGGTGGCGGAAAAGAGACACAATGGGTACCTGGCATCGGCTCCGTGGTCGGATTTGAAGGCATTCGAAATACTTACCCCTGCCCTGCCCGCCCCGTGCAATCTGCAACTGGGCAACAGTTCAGCGGTGAGATACGGACATCTGTTTCCGCTGTCGAATGCCGCAACTATATATTCTAACCGGGGAACGAGCGGGATAGATGGCTCGACCTCAACAGCAGCAGGCGCGGCCTGCAACTCGGAGCTGCCCACGGTCTTCATCAGCGGAGATATCAGCTTCTTCTACGACTCGAATGGGCTCTGGAACAAATATCTGTCGCCCAACCTGCGCATCATCGTGATGAAAAACGGTGGCGGGAGTCTCTTCCGGTTTATCCCCGGCCCGTCGGAGGTGGAGGAGCTGGACGACTACTTCGAAGCGGCTCAGGATCTGAATATCGGAAAAATGGCTGAATTGTATGATTTGCCTTTTTACCGGGCGGCAAACGCAGAGGAGCTGAAGGATATTCTGCCCCGCTTCTTTGCCCCGCACGCCAAAGCGGCTGTATTGGAAATATGCACGCCACGAACGGAAAATGATGTTGTGTTGAGGGGGTATTTTGGGGAGTTACGAGTAGGGGCTGCCCTTGTGGCTGCCCGTTAACGAGTAGACAGAGTAAACGGGTAGACCAGTTACTAGTTACGGGTTACGAGTTACAAGTAAACGGGTAAACAGAGTAACTCAAACTTAAAACCTATAACTTAATACTTAAAACTGAAAAACAGAGTAACCAAAAACGTAAAACGTATAACGTATAACGTAAAACATAACAAAAGGGTATTGTACCCAATACTTATAACTTAATACTTATAACTTAAAACTTATAACTCAAATGAGAAACTGGACAACCATCAAAGAGTACGAAGATATCAAATTTGAATTCTTCGAAGGCATAGCCAAAATAACAATAAACCGCGAACACGTTCGCAACGCTTTTCGCCCCGAAACCAATATGGAGATGCTGGATGCGATGCACATTTGTAGCGAGCGTGGAGACATTGGCGTTGTGGTACTGACCGGTGCCGGCGACAAGGCATTTTGTGCCGGTGGCGACCAAAAGGTGAAAGGCATTGGCGGATACATCGATGAGCACGGCGTACCCCGCCTCAACGTACTCGACCTGCACAAGGCTATTCGCTCGATACCCAAACCGGTGATTGCGATGGTGAATGGGTTCGCCATTGGTGGCGGACATGTGTTGCACGTCATTTGCGACCTGACTATTGCCTCTGAGAATGCTATTTTCGGACAAACCGGCCCACGCGTGGGAAGTTTCGATGCCGGCTTTGGTTCCTCGTATCTGGCACGCTGCGTGGGACAAAAAAAGGCGCGCGAAATCTGGTTCCTCTGCCGCCAATATTCGGCACACGAAGCCGAAGAGATGGGTATGGTGAATAAAGTTGTACCATTCGAACGACTGGAAGACGAAACCGTGGAGTGGTGCGAAAAGATTCTGGAAAACAGCCCGATGGCTATCCGGATGATTAAACGCGGACTGAACGCGGAGCTCGACGGACAGCGCGGACTGATGGAGTTTGCCGGCGACGCTACCATGATGTACTACCTGATGGAAGAGGCGCAGGAGGGCAAACATGCATTTCTCGAAAAAAGAAAACCCGACTTTCAGAAATTCCCGAAATTCCCGGGCTAATAAACCAACAACAAAAGATGCTACAAGCAGAATTTTCGCCTTATACGCTCAACTTTAAACGCCCCGGCGGAACATCGCGGGGCGTTCTCACCACCAAAGAGACCTGGTTTGTAAAGGTTTTTGATGATGAAAATCCGGAGATATACGGAGAGGGTGAATGTGCCCTGTTTCGCGGTCTCGGCTGCGACGACCGTCCGGAGTACGAAGAGATGATAGCCCGCCTGGCAGGCCGGTTGCCGGCTACCGAAGAGCTTCCGCATCTGCTGAAAGAGTATCCATCGATTTTATTCGGACTCGAAACCGCACTGGCCGACCTGAGCAACGGCGGGAAAGGGGTGATTTTTCCATCGGATTTTGCCTACGGGACAGACTCCATTCAGATAAACGGACTCATCTGGATGGGTACAAAAGAGGAGATGAAAGCGCAGATAAAGGAAAAGCTCAATATGGGTTTTACCTGCCTGAAACTCAAAATAGGCGCAATAGATTTCGATGCCGAAATAGAGTTGCTGAAAAGCATTCGTCAGGAGTTCAAAGCC
Source organism: uncultured Parabacteroides sp. (assembly GCA_964534355.1). GTDB lineage: Bacteria > Bacteroidota > Bacteroidia > Bacteroidales > UBA7332 > CAXXIC01. The sequence continues at coordinate 6,562 of CAZHNZ010000100.1, read as the reverse complement.
AAAACTGTCGAACTTCGGGTAGATGCTAATGGCGCCTTCCGGCCACAGGAGGCGATGGAAAAGCTGGAGCGACTCAGTCAATTTGATATTCACTCAATCGAACAACCCATACGCGCCGGACAGTGGGAAGATATGGCCCGAATATGCCGCACATCGCCCATACCCGTGGCGCTGGACGAAGAGCTGATCGGGATAAACGACACCGCACGCAAACAACAACTGCTCGACACCATCCGCCCGCAATATATCATCCTGAAACCATCGTTGCACGGCGGATTTGCCGGAAGTGATGAGTGGATTACTCTGGCCGGAGAGCGACAAATAAACTGGTGGGCCACATCGGCACTCGAGTCGAATATCGGACTAAACGCCATAGCCCAATGGTGCTACAACTACCACAATCCATTGCCACAAGGTTTGGGAACCGGACAGATATACACCAATAATGTAGAATCGAAATTGCGGTTGCTGCGCGATTTACTCTATATTCATCCCGCATAAAACTGTGAGTCAGGGAAATACAGGAACAATATTTAACTGACAAAACAGACATAACAACCTTTTTTGGCACGATTTTTGCATAAATAGTAAACAGAAATATAATACAATAATATATGAGCTTAGACAACGAAGACTTAACAACACAAAACACTGTTAATCAAGAGAATGAGGAAGTAAAAACAGAGTTTCGCGAAAACAGTGAAACAGTAGCTGCAGAAGAAACAGCCGGCGAAGAGCTGAGCGAATCTGACAAAATGGCAGCCGAATTAGCTGAAATGAAAGTGAAGTATGCCGAACTCAGCAATTCACACCTTCGGTTAATGGCCGAATTTGACAACTATCGCAAAAGAACGTTAAAAGAGAAAAGCGAGTTGATCAAAAATGGTGGCGAAACTGCACTGACACGCGTACTGACCGTTGTTGATGATTTCGACAGAGCGATGAATGCATTGAAAAGTGCTACTGAGATATCGGCTGTGGTGGAAGGTATTGAACTTATTTACAGCAAGTTTGCAGATTTCCTGAAACAAAACAATGTTACGCTTATTGAAACAGAAAACTGCGTATTCGACACTGAATTTCACGAAGCAATCACAACGATTCCTGCACCATCGGAAGAGATGAAAGGCAAAATAATCGACTGTGTACAAAAAGGTTATAAATTAAACGACAAAGTTATACGCTTTGCAAAAGTAGTAGTGGGAGAATAAAAGGATGTCAACAAAAAGAGATTTTTACGAAATACTGGGTGTCTCCAAAAGTGCTTCGGCAGACGAGATAAAAAAAGCCTACCGAAAGAAAGCCATCGAGTTTCACCCGGACAAAAACCCGGGCAACAAAGAGGCTGAAGAGAAGTTTAAAGAAGCTGCAGAAGCCTACGAAGTTCTGAGTGATGAAAACAAAAAAAGTCGCTACGACAGATTTGGGCATCAGGGCTTAGGTGGCGGTGGTGGCGGCGGCTACAGCGGTCAGGGCATGTCTATGGACGATATCTTTTCGCATTTCGGTGATATTTTCGGGGGGCACTTTGGCGGCGGTGGCGGCGGATTCAGTGGCTTTGGCGGTTTCGGTGGTGGCGGCGGTGGTCGCTCAGTCAACCGGGGAAGCGATTTGCGCGTCAAGGTAAAACTGAACCTGAAGGAGATTGCTGCCGGGGTTGAAAAGAAAATCAAGGTAAAAAAATATGTGAGTTGTTCGCACTGCAAAGGCACCGGAGCAGAAGATGGCAGCAGCTTCACCACCTGCTCTACCTGCAACGGTATGGGACAGGTAAACCGAATACAAAATACAATTCTGGGCAGAATACAAACAGCAGCCACCTGCCCTACCTGCAATGGCGATGGCAAAAACATCACTAAAAAATGCAGCCATTGCAACGGCGAAGGTGTAACCCGCGATGAAGAGGTAATCTCAATCAACATCCCGGCCGGAGTAGGCGAAGGTATGCAACTCTCTATGAGTGGCAAAGGAAATGCTGCACGGCGTGGTGGAATCAGTGGCGATCTGCTTATTGTTATAGAAGAAGAAGACCACCCGGAACTGACAAGGGACGAAAACGACCTGATATACAACCTGCTGCTCAGCTTCCCAACGGCTGTTTTAGGCGGAAGTATTGAGGTTCCCACTGTTGACGGAAAAGTAAAAGTAAAAATAGATCCGGGCACTCAACCCGGTAAAGTTCTGCGCCTCAGAGGCAAAGGTCTGCCAAGCGTAAACCGCTATGGAACAGGAGATTTATTGGTAAACATCAGCGTTTACATACCTGAAACCCTGAATAGCGAAGAGCGAAAAATGATCGAAAAACTTCAGAAATCGGAGAATCTTGAACCTTCGACCGAGAAAAAAGAGGGATTTTTCAGAAAATTCAAACATCTGTTTGATTAATTATGACCCACCACCTACGACTCATCACTACCGACCCACTACCGACAAAAGTAATTGTCGGCGTGAGCGGTGGTGCCGATTCGGTGGCATTGCTTCGGCTCTTGTCCGGGGTGAATATCATGTGCATTGCAGCGCATTGCAATTTTCATCTGCGGGGTGATGAGTCTGACCGCGACGAAGAATTTGTTCGCAAATTGTGCAAAACGTGGAATATATCGGTGGAAGTAAAGCACTTCGATACAGCAGGCTATGCCGCTGAGCAAAAAATATCCATAGAAATGGCAGCGCGGGAGTTGCGCTACAACTGGTTCGAAGAGCTACGTCAGAGCTATCAGGCAGAGGCCATTGCAGTGGCACACCACAGCGATGATGCCGTGGAGACCATGCTGTTGAATCTGCTGCGTGGCACCGGCATTCGCGGATTGAGTGGTATGTCGTCTGTAAATGGCTATGTAATCAGGCCATTGCTACATGCAACACGAAAGGATATCGAACAGTTTCTGTTCGACAGGCAAATTGATTTTGTGCACGACAGCAGCAACAGCGAGGCCGTTTACACACGCAATAAAATCAGACTTGAACTTCTTCCTCTGATGGAGCAAATCAACCCATCTGTGAGGCAATCTTTGCTGCAAACAGCCGGCAGATTGCTCGAAACTGAAAAAGTGTACCTTTCCGCAATCGAAAAACAGAAAGAAGAGGTTCTCTCTTTTGTCCATGAAACAGGCTATATATCAATAGAAAAGCTAAGAAAAGCAGTTTCACCATCGACACTTCTTTTCGAAATTCTAAATCCATATGGGTTCAACAGCGCCGTTATTCAATCCATTCTTCAGGCCTTGGATTCTACCCCCGGAAAACAGTTCTATTCCGCCGGTTACAGAGTCGTCAAAGACAGAGAACAACTAATTATCAGCCCACTAAAAGAAACAACACAAGAGGAATTCATCATCGAATCACCCGATTGTGTGACAAAAACAACGCCGCAACTCTTTTTTCAGATTGTGGATGCTGCGGATTTTACATTTTCGAAAGAGAAAACAAGCGCATTTTTTGACGCAGAGAAAATCACATTTCCACTCACACTCCGACCAATAAAAACGGGCGACAGCTTTATTCCCTTTGGCATGAAAGGCCGAAAAAAGATTAGCGATTATTTCAGCGACAACAAATTCACCCTACCCGCCAAAGAACAGGCCCGGGTGTTGTGTTGTGGCAACGACATTATCTGGCTCGTTGGCGAAAGGTCCGACAACCGGTTCCGGGTAACCTCAGAAACCCGCCGAATACTGATTATCGGTATTTGTTGATACTCAGTTGATATTTACCTCAACAACAAAGAGCTATCACCGTAACTCAAAAAACGAAAATCATTGGCCAGAGCATAGTCATAAATCTTTTTCCAGTTCCCCTCTACAAAAGCAGAAACCAGTAACAAAAGAGTGCTGGCAGGTTGATGAAAATTGGTAACAATTCCATCTACAATCCTAAACTGATATCCCGGCGCTATCATAATCTGGGTAGATGTCACCAACCGCTCCGAATTCGTTCGCTCCAGATAGACCAGTATTTCGGTCAGAGTCTCCTCTTTGGTCAAAGATGCTTCCAGAGTATAGGGCATCCACTGCGTCACCTTCAGCATCTCAGAGGTGGCGTTCGGATGCTTGTGCAACAATAGCCCTATGTAGTACAAACTCTCCAGCGTGCGAACTGAGGTTGTCCCCACAGCTATTGTTTTCGAAGATTTCAACAACAATTCAATCAGTGTTTTATCTACCGAGATAAACTCAGTATGCATATCGTGGCCTTCTATTGTATCTGACTTGACCGGCTGAAAAGTACCGGCCCCCACATGCAAAGTAAGCTCTGCACACGCAATATTTCGTTTGGCCAGATCATCAAAAACCTGCTGTGTAAAATGCAATCCGGCCGTTGGCGCAGCCACAGAGCCCTCTATTTTAGAATAGACCGTCTGATAGGTCTCCAGGTCACTCTCTTCCGTATCGCGGTTGAGGTAAGGCGGAATAGGTAGTTCACCCACCGCATCAAGCAAACGGGCAAAATTGACCGTATTATCCTCCCACGTAAAGCGAATGAGGTGAGTATTTCCTCTGGTCTCTATCTTTTCGGCATACAAGGGCATTTCGCCCTGCGGAAGATTGACGAGAACAGATAGCTTGCCGTTTTTCCATTTTTTTAGATTACCCACCATACAGAGCCAGTCGCAAGTGCCGGTAGATTGAAAAGACAATCCGTAATCAGATGGCGACACCGGTTCGAGACAAAATATCTCGATGGCTGCCCCCGTCTCTTTGTAGAAATGCAACCGCGCCTGTATAACCCGGGTATTGTTGAACACCATCAAACTTCCCGAAGGAAGTAGCTCCGGCAAGTTCTTAAATATCGACTCAGAAATGCGACCATCCCTGTATTGCAGCAATTTTGACCGATCTCTCTCGGGTAAAGGGAAACGGGCAATTCGGTGTTCAGGCAGATTATAGTTATACTCCTCTATACGGATTTCTTTAATTCTATCTATCATATTCAGGTTCGTAGTTTGTTTTTATCGTCTGTTTGGTCTTCTATCAATATATGTGTTAATCGGGAAATAGCGTAATTTGAGAAATCAGACTGATGCACTTTCTGAAATCCTTTTAATGCATCGTTTTCCTGCTGTACAATTACCTCGAAAAAGTCAGCAGAAATACGCCTGTGAGAAAGCAGATGAACCACATTCTCTTTCTTTAATTGAAAAGAGACCTCACCTACCCCATTAAATAAATATTTGAACATCGGCAACTCAGACAACTCCCCGAAATCGGTTTTATCCGTTGTTTCCAACAACGGAAATTCAAAGAGATTTTTCCAAATATCGTCATCCGTCCGTTTATTTAAATAGATATATTCGCCCAAACGGATCAGGAAATAGTTGAAAAATCGATTTTTCACAACCGCCTTAGCTTGTTTTACAGGCAGCGCGTTTACCCGCTTTGCCGCAAAAGCCAAACAAATATCCTGCAAAGGGCAGCTAACGCAATTGGGATTCCGTGGCACACATTGCGTGGCACCAAACTCCATCATCGCCTGATTGTGGATGGAAGGACTTTCCACCGGCAATAATTGCTGAGCGAGCTCTGCAAAATATCGTTTTCCTTCCGTTGAATCGATAGCCAGATTGACATCAAATAAACGGGAAAGCACCCGATACACATTTCCATCCACCGTAGAATAAGGCTGGTCATATGCAAAAGAACAGATAGCCGCAGCCGTGTAATCACCAACCCCTTTCAATGCCCTTACCTCTTTATACAGAGTCGGAAAAATACCATTGTGATTCGCCACAATAGATTTGGCAGCAGTATGCAAATTGCGGGCCCGGCTGTAATAGCCCAATCCCTGCCAATACTTCAGCACCTCATCTTCCTCTGCCGAAGCCAGCGAAAACAGATTGTCAAAACGGAAAACAAACCGGTTGTAGTAATCGAGCCCCTGAGCAACCCGGGTCTGTTGCAGAATAATTTCTGAGATCCAGATCAGGTACGGGTCATTGGTTTTACGCCACGGCAAATCTCTTTTTTCGCGATCGTACCAATCAATAAGAGAGGCGCTTATTCTATTTTTCTCCATTTTTGATGCAAATTTGATGCAAAAATACATACAAATGCAGTAAAAATGAATATTTCTCAAAATAAATAGTTCTGTCGTTTTTCTGTTCCGATAAAATGGTATATATTTGCAGTCCAATTTTTTATTAAGAACGCATTTCACAAATTAATCAAATATTTTTATGACAAAAGCTGATATCGTTAACGAAATTTCCCAATCTACCGGGATTGAGAAGGCAGCTGTTTTAGCAACAGTTGAATCGCTCATGGAGGTAATAAAACAATCACTGGCAAAAGGTGACAATGTTTATCTTCGTGGTTTTGGTAGCTTCATTATCAAAAAAAGAGCACAAAAAACAGCTCGTAACATTTCCAAAAATACGACAATTGTTATTCCGGAACACAACATTCCATCGTTCAAACCAGCAAAAACCTTCATGGATACCGTGAAAGGTGAATAATCAATAACGGATTTATTATTAACAATTTAAAGAAATAAAGTATGCCAAGCGGAAAGAAAAGAAAAAGACATAAGATGTCTACGCACAAGCGCAAAAAAAGACTGAGAAAAA
>CAZHNZ010000099.1:0-15746 GCA_964534355.1 uncultured Parabacteroides sp. | reverse complement strand
ATTTTTCGGCTCGCTCGATCAGGTCAAAAATGACTCCGTTACGAGGGGTTCTTTCGAGCTTCGTTTTGCATTTTTTGTATTTCACCCATTGCATGGCATTTACACTGTCGGTATAGACAATCAAATCGCTGTTTTTTTTCTTCAACAATGCCAATGCATGCACAATTGCCAAAAACTCGCCAATATTATTGGTACCATCGTCAAACGGACCGATTCGAAAAAGCTCTTGTCGCGTTTTCACGTAAACACCCCGATACTCCATCTTTCCGGGATTACCCAAACAAGAGGCATCAACCGCTATCGCATCGGTGGTATAGGGCGCAAAAGGCATGGAAACGGGCTCTTTGGTCGTACCGGACAAAGGTGTTGCGGTTTGGGGTTCTTTCTTTTTGGCTTCGTAATAGCCTTCATGAAAAGCAAATTCGGCCTCTGTCATGCTCGGATATGCCTTGTATTTTGCATTCGTATAACCCACGACCTGCTTTTGACACTCTTCCCAGGTTGTGTATATTCCGGGGTCAAGGCCCTCCCATACCACATAAAATTTAGGTCCCTTCATGAGTCTGTTTCAGTTATATTCGGGCAACCAGTGGCTGCTCTTTTGTCATTTTTATTTAAATATCAGACAAAAATAGGGATAATTCTTTACTTAGCCACAAAAACAGCTAATTTTGCCCACTGATAAAAAAAAGAGATGACACCAAAATGCGCACAAAGGCACAAAGGCATCCTTTTTCATTCATATAATAATCAAGCAAATATGAAAAGAATCTTCCTGATTGGCTACATGGGTGCCGGTAAATCGACTGTTGGACGACGCCTTGCCGGCCACCTCAATCTCAACTTTATCGACCTTGATAGCTTTATCGAAAAGCGTTTTCACAAAACTATCAACGAAATTTTCGCAGAAAAGGGCGAAGAGGCTTTTCGCAAAATAGAAAAAGAGGCCCTACAGGAAGTTTCGGAATACGAAAATGTGATTATTTCAGTAGGTGGTGGCACACCCTGCTTCTTCGACAATATTGAAAAGATGAATCAATCCGGATTTTCCATTTACCTCAGGGTTTCACCCGAAGTTTTGGCATCACGCCTCCATATCGGAAAACATAGCCGCCCCCTTCTGCGTTATAAGTCGGAAGCTGAAATTATGGACTTTGTTATCCAGTCGCTGGACAAAAGAGAGCCGTTTTACAACCGGGCTACCTGCGTATTCGAAGCATCTGCGTACAATGTGACCAACGGAATAGAAAATTTGGTTCTTGATCTGTCCGTAGAAATAGAAAAAAACGGCAATCAATAATTATTTGCACACAATAGACAAAACAATATCGAATGGAATGGCTTGAACTTCTGAGGTTTGACTTTTTTCAGAATGCTCTGTTAGGTGGAATTCTGGTCAGTATCGCCTGCGGAATGGTGGGAACATACATCGTTGTGCGTCGTTTGGTTTTTATCACCGGGGGCATTACTCACGCCTCTTTTGGCGGCATTGGCTTAGGTGTTTTTCTGGGGATCAATCCAATTGCATCTGCCTGGGCTTTTGCCATAGTTTCGGGGTTTGGGGTAGAGTATTTGTCGGCACAACACAAGCTTCGCGAAGATTCGGCCATCGCTGTTTTGTGGGCACTGGGTATGGCACTGGGCATCCTTTTTCTGTTTTTGACACCCGGCTACACGGTGGGAATGAGCGAATTTCTTTTTGGAAACATACTGACAATTACAGCTGCCGACATTTGGGCTTTCGCCACGCTGGTCGGACTGCTACTTATCGCATTTACTGTCTTTTATCGCCCGATTCTTTACACCGCATTCGATTCGGAATATGCCAAAGTAATGAAACTGCCTGTTAAGTTTATCGAATACATGATGATGTTTTTTGTGGCCACCACCATTGTCTTCTCTATCCGGCTGGTTGGCATAGTTTTGCTCATGTCACTCATTACCGTACCGCAAATAACGGCCAATATCTTCACCCTGAATTTTCGAAAAATGATGATTTTCGCAGTAATTATAGGCATCATCGGATGTTTGGGTGGCCTGTTTTTATCCTATTATCTGAATGTGCCGTCCGGCGCATTCATTATTCTTCTACTGATTTTCTTCTATGGAGTTGCCTGGCTGATTCGCCCCCTTTTACGTGTAAAATAAAATCATTTAGTGAGCTATAAGCGTCAATATTCAGGCTTAATTGTATCTTTTTTAAAAAGAATTTGCTTCTGAGCTGAAATCTTTCAACTCAAATTGACTTAAAAATAAATTAATATATTATATTTGCGTTTAACTTGTTTACAGATTGTCTATAATTTGTAAACAAGTGTGTGTTTTTTGTTATTTTTCTGGAAGTTAAATCTAATTGTATTAAGCCATGCCATTGAAAGATAAGATTAAATCGAATCCTTTTTTGAAAAAACTGGTCATTAAGTTAGTTTCAACAACAAGGCAACCAAGACCAAGATGGTGGGTACGAAACATTTTGACACCAATTGTCCATAAAAAAGGCAAACACACAATCATTAGAAGGTATTGCAGAATAGATGTATTTCCCTGGCATTCATTTGAAATGGGTGACGATTCTGTGGTAGAAAGCTTTTGCACTATTAATAATGGCGCAGGAGATGTATTATTAGGAAAAAAGGTTAGAATTGGAATTGGGTCTGTTGTTATCGGGCCTGTTGTTTTTGGCAACAGAGTAGGTTTAGGTCAACACGTTTTTGTATCAGGGTTTAACCATACTTATACAGATGGAGAGAAGGACTCTAATGAGCAGGGACTGACAGTAAAACCAACTAGAATTGATGATGATTCTCATATCGGGGCTAACAGTGTTGTCGTTGCAGGAGTACACATTGGCAAAAGATGCCAGATTGGCGCAGGATCGGTTGTGACAAAAGACATTCCCGATTTTTCTGTTGCTGTTGGAAATCCTGCGAAAATAGTTAAGCGCTATAATCAGGTCACCAAACAATGGGAAAAAGTATAAATAAATGATTAAATTTTAACATGTCAGAACAACAGTCTTCTTATCGTCAGATTTTCAAAGCAACATCATTATTTGGTGGCGTACAGGTTTTCAATATCCTGATTTCGATTATCAAAACAAAGTTTGTTTCTTATCTTCTCGGACCTGCCGGATTTGGTATTATGTCTCTATTTTCATCGGCTCTCGAGACTATTACTTATCTGACAAATTTAGGGCTGAGTTCCAGTGCCGTAAGAAGTATTTCCGAGGCAAATGATACCGGAGACAATGATAGAATAAGAAGAGTTGTAACAGTATTCCGTCGTTGGCTTTGGTTTACGGGTGTTGTTGGTGCAGTCATCACTCTAATTCTGTCTCCCTGGTTAAGCCAATGGAGTTTTGGCAACAAAGATTATACTTTATCATTTGCACTTTTATCCATAACCATGATTTTGACGGCATTAAGCGGTGGACAATCTACGCTTTTGCAGGGTATGCGAAAAATCAATTTCATGGCAAAGTCCAGTGTAATAGGCTCTACATTAGGCTTGTTTATTTCTCTTCCACTCTATTATTTCTATGGAATTAAAGGTATTGTTCCAACGTTTATCCTATCGTCTGTGCTAGGTTTAGCGCTAACCTATCATTTCTCAAATAAACTTAAAATTAATTCTGTTGAAATGCCCGTCAAACAATCATTTTTCGAAGGGCTCAACATGGTTAAACTCGGAATTCTTATTACTATAAGTGGATTCTTAAGCACATTAAGCAACTATCTGATCAATTCGTTTGTAAGTAGTAGAGGAGGACAGATTGACGTAGGGCTTTTTCAGGCGGGTAACACATTGGTATACAAATATGTAGGCATGGTATTTACAGCTATGGTAGCAGACTTTTATCCTCGATTATCGGGTGTTAATCAGGATAATGTAAAAGTCAAGGAAGTTGTCAATCACCAAACTGAAATTGCCTTACTGATTCTTGCACCAATACTCATACTTCTTCTTTCAACAACGCCATTAGTAATCCACTTATTTTACACCAAAGATTTCTTACCCGTTGTGACTTTTGTTCAATGGGTCGTTTTGGGAACAATGCTTCGGGCTGTAGCCTGGGCGATGGGATTTATTGTTTTGGCTAAAGGTGATTCGAAACTCTATTTTTACAAAGAGGTTGTTGGCACTTCAATCATACTTGGCTGCAATGTTATGGGGTATTATTTCTGGGGACTTGAAGGATTAGGTATCTCTTTTGTAATCGGTCAGGCGCTAGTATTCATTTATGTATATGCAATTGTTCGGATTAAATATAATTTTACTTTCAATAAAGCATTCTACCAAATATTTACGGTACAATCTGTATTATGTGTCATTGCATTTCTTTTCGCTTATTATCTTAAATTCCCATGGGCCTATCTTACGGGCGGTATCCTGTTTCTGATCACCGGATGGGTATCTTTTAAAGAAATGGACAAAAGAATGGATATCAAGCAGATTATTCGGTCAAAAATTTTAAAGAAATAGATTAACCCCTTATTTAAAACCGAAAACGCAGGACTTATGCTTAAAGTATTATTAAATGGCCGACTTGGAAACAATATGTTTCAAATTGCGGCAGGTGCGAGTTTAGCAAAAAAAAACAATGTTCCGGTTTGCTTCTATGCTGGTGATCACATTACTCCGGACAAAACATCTCTACTGGACTTTTTGGAGCAATTCCGGGATAATATTCTACGAAATGTGACAATAGAACCAGGCATTCCCGAATGCGATAAAGTAGTACGGGAACAGCAGTTTGCTTATTCCCCTATTCCCTTCTTCGACAACTCAAGAGTGGAGGGTTTCTTTCAGTCTGAAAAATATTTCGATTCCGATTTAGTCCGGGAAATATTTACAATAGACTCAAAAACAAATGAATATATCAAAAAAAAATACGGCGAACTACTTAAAGAAGAGATAACAGCTATACATGTGAGAAGAGGAGATTATTTTGCAGAACTGGATAATCATCCAATCACATCTCTTTCTTATTTCAGAAAAGCGATAAAACACATCGGCAAAAAAAGTCGTTTCCTGATTTTCAGCAACGATATTGCCTGGTGCAAAGAAAAATTCAGGGGCAAGAACTTCTTTTTTGCCGAAAACGAAAATGCAACTATAGATTTGTACTTACAATCTATGTGCACAAATAATATCATCAGCAACAGTTCTTACAGCTGGTGGGCAGCATGGCTGAATAATAATCCGAATAAAATCGTAATTTGCCCCAGTCCATGGTTTGGTGTGGCCAAAAAGCACTACGACACCAGCGATCTTATCCCCTCCAAATGGGTTCAACTAAATAATAGAATGCCCCTGAAATACGCTTTTCTGGGCTATTATTTCTGGTACAGAAGAAGATTTCAATATTTCATGAAATCAAAATTCAATATTATAATTAAATAGAACCCCTTTAAAACTAACACATATGATATTCAACCTGACCACCCCAAAAGAAGTGCAGGAGCATTTCTACACATACAAAAGCTACGAAGAGATTCCGGAAGAGGTTTTCTCCAAAATCAGAAAGGGATTTGAGTCTCAAAAGACAGACAACCCACTGGTTTCTGTAAATATCATTGCCTGGAACGAAGAAGAGAGCATTCTCAACAATCTATCTTCGCTAAGCCGACTAAAGGCAAGTTTCCCTTTTGAATGTGTTTATGTTGACAACAATTCAACAGATCGGACAAGCGAAATAATCCGCAGATGCGGATTGACACCTATTCTGGAAACTCAACAGGGATATGGCTTTGCCAGACAGGCAGCAGTTAATAATTCGAGGGGGAAATATATTTTAACCGGAGATGCTGACACAATTTACAGACCAGAATGGATTGAATACATGATAAAACCTCTTTTGCAGGAAAAAGCAGTGGCGACATTTGGCACTTATGCCTTTTTACCACCAAATGGAATTAACAGGAGTGGGTTTGTATTTTACGAAATATTGCGCCATACTCTACACTACATTAGGAGCATCAACAGACCTGAATTAATTGTAGGTGGTGTCAATTTCTGTTTCCCGAAAGATTTGGCTCTAAAGGTAGGCTTCATCAAAAATGATGCCCGAATGGAAGACGGGCAAATGGCATTGGGTCTAAAGAGATATGGCAAATTAAAACGAATTACCCATTCCAAAACAATTGCCTGGACAATTCCCCGCCGAATGCAGGAGAGTGGTTCTCAAATTGCAGCTATTTGGCTACGCCTTAAAAAAGAGGCGAAACAATTTCATCTCTATTTCAGTCGGAAACCTCTTAAATAATCAACTAATAAATGCAACCGCTAATCAGTATTATTGTACCAATATACAACGTAGAACCATACCTGCCCCGTTGTATTGAATCAATATTGGCCCAAACATATTCAAATTTGGAGTTAATATTGGTAGACGACGGATCTCCTGACGGTTGCGGACAAATTTGCGATTCTTTTGCAGCTATTGATAAAAGAATTCGTGTTATACACAAGCCAAACGGGGGGTTGTCTGATGCTCGCAATGCGGGTTTGGATATTGCCAGTGGTGATTTAATCGGCTTTGTCGATAGCGATGACTATGTTCATCCGGATATGTATGCAGTTTTGTATAAAAACATGACGGATAACGATGCTGACCTTTCTCTTTGCGACTACAAGTCGATAAGCAACACAGGCAGCCAGACATTCGAGTACGACAACAAAGTCGAAATTTACGGCAATAACGAGGCTTTATCCATGTTATTTACCTACTATTGCCAGGTTTTTGTGCTGGCCTGGAATAAATTGTACAAAAAAGAGGTATTTCAAACATTTCGATACGCTAGGGGCAAAATTCACGAAGATGAGTTTCTGACTTACAAGATTCTGCATCAATCAACAAAGATTGTGTTTACTCATGCCAGACTTTATTATTACTATCAATCTCCCAATAGCATTATCCGAACAGGTTTTAGTGCAAAAAAACTTCATTATGCAGAGGCTATGGAAGAACGGTTATTATATTTTAAAGAGCAGAAACTGGATATATTTTATTCTCAAACTCTTAATAAATACGTTATTTGGCTACTCGCTTTTTACTATACGTATAAAGTTGAATTAAATAATCAGCCATCTGCTTTAGATTTCGTGGTTAAGCGGATAAACAGTCGTTGCGATGAGGTGATTAACAGAAAAGATATTCCCATTTCAAAAAAAATAACGTTCCGTACTTCGGCCAGATACCCATCCATCATGGGCTTTTTCGCATTTCAGAAGCTGTACAGACTAAATATTTTGTCCCGACTTGCAGGATATTTTTTTGAGTTTAATTAAACGAAAGAGGCGCCATCTGCAGTAAACAGATAGCGCCTCTTTGTAATAAGATAAAAATAATTGTTATACAAAACGGGTAAAGTATTCAATTGTTTTGCTCAGACCCTCTTCCAACTGAACTTTTGGTTCCCAGTTTAATTTCTCTTTTGCCAGAGTGATATCCGGTTGTCTTTGCTTCGGATCATCTTGCGGTAAAGGTTCAAAAATCAGTTTTGAAGGTGAATTTGTCAATTCAATAACCTTTTCTGCCAGTTCCAGCATTGTAAACTCATTTGGATTACCCAGATTTACCGGTCCTGTAAAGTCCGAATCTGTAGCCATAGTTCTGATCATACCCTCAATCAAATCATCCACATACTGAAAACTTCTTGTTTGCTGACCACTTCCATATATAGTGATATCTTCTCCGCGCAAAGCCTGCATAATAAAATTAGAAACGACCCTACCATCGTCCGGATTCATACGGGGACCATATGTATTAAATATACGAATAATCTTGATCTTTACATTATTTTGCCGGTGATAATCCATGAATAATGTCTCTGCACATCGTTTACCTTCATCGTAACAAGAACGAATACCGTTCGGATTTACATTACCCCAATAGCTTTCGGGTTGTGGGTGAATGTGTGGATCGCCATACACCTCACTGGTAGAGGCCTGCAAAACTTTTGCTCCAATTCTTTTGGCCAATCCCAACATATTGATAGCCCCCATAACAGAGGTTTTTATTGTCTTAATGGGATTGTGCTGGTAATGAATTGGCGAAGCCGGACATGCCAGATTAAAAATCTGATCGACTTCTGCAAAATAGGGCGTAATTACATCGTGACGCACCAACTCAAAATAAGGATTGTCCAACAAATGCACAACATTTTGTTTGTCACCGGTGAAATAATTATCCAGACAAATTACATCATGACCATCTTTGAGCAATCTATCACACAAATGTGACCCTAAAAAACCAGCACCTCCTGTTACTAAAACTCTTTTTCTTTCCATCAGGTAAAAATTATAATGATTTATGCGCGTTTCGCTCTTTCCCATGCCCCGTCAGTTCTTTTTTTCATCAGATATTTTACGCCTTTAAATACGCAAATATTCATAAAAATGAAATAATAAGGTATGAATAACAACTTAAAACGTATCTTCTTTTTTTCCAATATCTTTCCAACATGACCTGCAGCATAAAACAAAAACTGTAACAAGAGCAAAACAATATATAGCATATTATCCGGTTTCAGCCAAACCAACGCAATGTTTACAGGTATTAGTGCAAATAGCAGAAGAGGTGTTAACGTCCAGCGCAATACACGATGCGAAATATACTGAAAACTTAGCACCCCATATTTAAAAATATTCAATAGATCTCTTAAACGCCACACAGACTGTAATCCCCCTGCTGCAATCCGAACTTTACGTTTCTCCTCTTCTACCATCTCTGCAGATGAGGTCTCTTCAGCATAAGCATCAGGTGTATAGGCTGTTTTATATCCTTTTTGAACAATTCGAAGTGATAAAATAAAATCGTCAAGAAGTGTATCTTTAGGCATTGCCTCGAACAAATGTGTACGAATAGCAAACAACTCCCCGGCAGCTCCAACAACACTATACAATTCATCATCCCAGGACTTGAGTTTTGATTCATATTTCCAATAGAAACCCTCGCCACTGGATACAGCCTTATCTTTTGCTTGCTGCATTACACGCTTTTCACCGGCTACACAGCCAACTTTCGGATCTGCAAACCGATTCACTATGATTCGAACAGAATCCGGATTCAGATAAGTATTGGCGTCTGTAAATATGACAAGAGAGGTTTCCACAAAATTCATACCCCGTGTCATTGCAGCAGTTTTACCCATACGTTCGGGTTTATAATGTATTGTGACCTCCGGATACATTTTTAACCGATCATTTGTACCATCCGTAGTTCCATCAGTTACCCAAAATATTTTGAGCTTATCTTTTGGATAATTGAGTTCAAGGCAGTTCTTCATTTTTTCCTCCACCACACTCTCTTCGTTCCAGGCGGTAATAAAAAGGGTGACTTCTGGCAACACTTCAAACACAGGCTTCGTCTCCCTTCCTTTTATCAGTCTTTTAATTTTTACCAACAGAAAAAGAAAAAAACCGTAGCCAACATAGGTATAAAATACCACACAAACAGCAATCCAAAAGAGTATCTCTAAAAAATCCATACGCGAAAAAGATTTATTGATTTGATTTTTTTACGCTAACCCACTCTCCTTTATCAAAATCATATTTTTTAATCATTCTGGCTGGCGTACCACCCCACACAGTATAAGGAGGTATAGATTTTGTCACCACACTACCACCAGCAACAACACTATGTTTTCCAATATGTACACCGGAAGTAATCAAACTATTCGCGCCAATCCAAACATCATCTGAAATTTCAATCAGAGCTTTATTAACACCTTGTTCGTGGATCGTTTGGGTTATATCCTCATAATTATGATTTAGACCAGAAATTACTACATTTTGAGCAATCTGAACCTGATTCCCAATGGTAACAGGACCAATAACCGTTGAACCCAGGCCTATACGTGACTGAGTTCCCATAATAATATCTCCGACACCGTTATTTAAGGTACAAAAGTCCTCCACATATGAGTGTTTTCCCATAACAAATTTATTGTATGGAAATAAATCCAGACGAACAGAATTACGAATTGCACCACCTTTGGTGTGATAAAATGGATTGACAAACTGACGTATCCAAAACCGGGGGCGGGCAGTATAAGGTGAAGCCAATAAAAGCAAAAAGAACTTTTTCAGTCTGGGATTTGATTTGATTTTACTTTTTAAACTCATATTATGAAGGGGTTAAATTAAACAATCGATTTATATATCTTCAACACATCCTCTGCTGTTTTTCTCCACGAAAACAACTTCACTCTCGACAATCCATATTCACGCTGTTGTTTAACCAAACCTGGTGTCGTTTCCAACTCCACTATCTTATTAAAAAGGTCATTATCACTAAACGGATCAATGAGGATAGCACCGTCACCAGCAATTTCCGGCATAGCCGATGTATTTGATGTTATTATTGGGACACCACATGCCATCGACTCAAGAATAGGTATACCAAAGCTTTCTCGTAAAGAAGGATACAGAAATATGTCTGCCATTGAATAGATTGATGGTAAATCAAGATTAGAAACATAGCCCAACAAATGAATATGGCTTCTGAATCTTTCATCTTTCCACAAATCAAAATGAGAAATAAACTCCTCTTTCAAGTCTGCAATTACCAAATATGCGGGGTTATCTGTCTGATTCAAATATTGTTGATACGCCTGTAAAACACGCAGTGTATTTTTCTTTGGATCTGTATTTCCCAAAAAAAAGAAATACCTATCAGGCAACTGATATTTGTGAATAACCTGTTGATCTTTCTCTCGAGGATAAAAATGCTTACTAAAGCCATTATATACAGCTGTTAACTGATCTGCCGGAAGATTAAGGGCTTCTGTAATCCGTTTTTGTTCGAAACGCGAAACAGTAATTATTTTTTTTGCCTTTTTCAAAATAGGAGGAACTACCAATTTTCGATAATATTTCCCCATTTTCTGATAAAGCGATTTATTTTTTGCACCTACTTCATGCCCTTTTTCAAGAAAAATAATATCGTGCAGGGTTACAACCAACTTACAATTGAAAAACAAAGGCGCGGTATTGCTGGTACAGTGCAAAATATCAGGATTCCAAGCTTTAATGGCCTGTGGCAAAGCCCACTGTTCCCATACAGGATACCCACCCAAAGAAGAAAGTTCTACTATCTTAAAATTTGACGTTTCGGACAAACACCTGTCTTCATCCCGCATAACATATATCCGATATTCATTTTCCTTATCAATCTGTTGCAACTCTCGAATCATTTCGAGAGCAACGAAATCCATACCATGTTTTTTAGGACGAAAAATTCTCTGCGCTTCAATAGCTATTTTCATAATTATTTATATTGATATGAATTGATACAATAAAACTTACTTCTCAATACCATGCGGCGTGTGAATAAAGTGAGACCCAGCGCCTTTCAGTCGAAAAAGATTAACCAACATAAGTACGAATATTTTCGGAATAGAAAATAACGCTTTTAACAGAGTCCAATTCAAAAGTCTGCCAGGAATACTAATCAACAACGAGAAAAAAAGCAATCCAAACAAAGCAATCCATTTTTGAGCAAGTCCAATATCTATAATAGTCCACATCAATGTAAACACAAACAGAATGCCGACCAACAAAATGCGTGGAGGAAATGCCATTTGAAATACTTTATCACAAAAATGAATATTTCCCGCTCGTAATGCCGGCCAAAATTTTGGAAGAAAAACCCCCAATGTTTCAAACTGAGCTGCTAACCATCTTTTTCTTTGATTTGAAAAATCTCCCGGTCGCTGAATTTTCTCATCCAATACCTCCGCATGATGCAAATAATCAATCTTCATACCCTTGAGTAAAACAACATGCTCCAACTCTTTATCCTCTCCCCCAATTGACTGAATATTATCTATCAAATATTTGAATTCATCAAACTCAAATGCCATTCCCGAACCAATCAATGCAGACGATATTCCAATATTCGCATGCCCTTTCCGAAAAATTGAATTATTTATCTCTTCACTTATTGCATCCAGTACGGCATAGTTGTTATTCACATTTTTGGCCATACGGTGAGCCTGAACAATTCGCGAACCTGACTCAAATGCCCCATTAATCTTCTGCAAAAACAAAGGTTCTATAATGTTATCAGCATCCAGAACAACTGCGATATCAAAACCATCAAGCTGTTTTAAAGCAAAATTTATTGATTTTGCTTTGGTGCTTTTTTCAAAAAAAACCTCAATTAAACGTATTGGCAACTCAGCAAGTCGACTATTCGTCTCAGGTTGCATTTTATCGGATATAACAACTACCTCAAATTTATCTTTGGGATAATCCTGAAGCAGACAGTTTCTGACACTTTCTTCAATAACAGAGTCTTCTTTATAAGCTGGCAACAAAATTACCACTTTTCGCGCATTCAATTTGGTAGGCAATGGCTCTGATCTGTCTTTTAGAGCCGCAAGTGCAAAAATTGCCAGATATAAAACAGGAATAAAAAACAAAACAAAAAGAAAGATATCAACAAATTGTATCATATTTAAGAAGGTTAATTATCAAATGAAAGAATATTCAAATTTGCAGTTTCCGTTAGCCATGTGATGTATGTAAGAATTTCTTATTTGCACCCTTAAGCTTGAATAGATTCATTAATACGATCGCAAATATTTTGGGTAAAGTTAATAATGCTCTAAATAACTTTTTATCGACCAACCTACGCGGAACAGAGATAAACAGCGTAAACACCATCAAAAAAAGTAAACACCACCACTTTTGTGCCATTTCAAAATCAATGAATGAAAACAAAATAGCAAAAAAACCAGCACCTCCCAAAATTAGTATGCGGGGTAAAAGCAGCATTTGAAATAATTTGTCACAAAAATCGAGATTTTTCTTCTTAATTCCTAATGTTAATAGGGGGAAAAAGCGGGCCAAATGCTCAAATTGTGCGGCCATCCAACGTCGACGCTGTTTGGAGAAGTCCTCCGTACGCTGAATTTTCTCATCCAGCAAATAAGCATCATTCAAATAATGAATCTTAATTCCGTTCATCAGGTATATATGCTCAAGCTCTTTATCAAATCCACCTACCACATCCACATTGCTCATGACAGCCTTAAACTGTTCAAATTCAAATGCCATTCCCGAACCTATCAAGGCAGAAGATAAACCCCAATTGTAATGCCCTCTGCGAAAAATAGAGTTATTTATCTCTTCACTTATCGCATCAAGAACAGCAATACTATTATTCAAATTTTTGGCCATTCTATGCCCCTGAACAACCACCGCACCTGTATTAAACGATGCATTAATACGCTGTAAAAAAAGTGGTTCAATTATATTGTCTGCATCCAAAACCAATGCTACTTCATAATCACTGTAGGCAGACAATGCTACATTTAAAGCTTTTGATTTAGTCCTGTTTTCTAAGTGAATCTCCATAACATCCACTCCAAACATGCTTAAAGACTGCACAACAGCTTCTCCCATCCCGTCCGAAATAACCACTATTTTAAAATAATCTTTGGGATAATCCTGATTCAAACAAGCCTCTACGCAACCCACAATCACATTGTCCTCTTTATAAGCAGGGATAAGCACTAACATTTTGCGTGGGTCTATTGCCGATGGAAACGGCTCTGGTCTTTTTCTGACAGAGCCAATGGCGAAAAAAGCCAAATACAATACAGGGGCAGCAAAAAGCACAAAAAACAAAACATCAATTATACTTAGTATCATAACCTAAAATCATTTTTAATCCGTGAACGACTCCTTTGACTGTTGCTTTATATAAATCAAATCTCCTTTGCAATAAAAATAATGTACAATTTTTACCGGTGGATACAAGCAATTGAAACAAAAGCGATAAAACAGCATTCGCACCTTTCAGATTTCTCTTTATATAATACAAACGGTTTCTTGTCAGATAATACTGCTTCAATGGACTCATTTTACCTGTAGCCACACTCTCTTTATGAAATATTCTGGAACGTGATTCATACCAAATTGTATAACCTGCTTCCCGAATTCTCTGACTCCAGTCCAACTCTTCATAATATAGAAAATAGCATTCCGGCATCTCCCCTGCTTTTTCTATGACTTCCCTTTTTACCAGCATTGCTGCACCCATAGCATAGGGATAAGGTGCCGATTGATCAAACTGACCATTATCTTTCTGATTAAAACCAACCATGTGATTCCGAAGTGTAATCGGATGTAAAGCGGTATATCCTGCAAACTGGATAGTATCCGGAGCATATTCAAATAAAATTTTGGGACAAACCACTCCTATTTGTGGCGAAGACTCTAATCGCTCAATCATTGGTTTAAGGAAATCATTTGTTACAGTTG
Organism: uncultured Parabacteroides sp.; assembly: GCA_964534355.1. Classification (GTDB taxonomy): domain Bacteria; phylum Bacteroidota; class Bacteroidia; order Bacteroidales; family UBA7332; genus CAXXIC01. Next base: position 1,472 of record CAZHNZ010000099.1, on the reverse strand, counting down.
TATCATTATTGAGCAATAAAAGATACTTTCCTTTCGCTCGACGAATACCAAGATTATTTCCTCCTGCAAAACCCAGGTTCTCATCACTTCTGACGGTTACGACATCCGGATACTTTTGAGCTAAAAGAGTAGCTTCATTTTGTCTTGAGCCATTATCAACGATAATTATCTCACCAGTAAAGCCAGTCGAAATCAAAGATTCAATCATCTCACAAGTAACCTGAAAACCGTTATAATTAACAGATATTACACTTACATCTTTCATATATTACGAGATTAACAGCACAATTAAGTAAAAAAAGGCCTAAATCATTTTCTTTATTTTTTCTAAAACATTCTTAAGCTTCTTTACATACCTCAACGATTCACCGATCGGTCTGAAACTCTTCCAGGCAGTACGACTTAAAAAATCATTAAATATTATCAAATAGTCCGGTTGATTATCATAAGTCTTATAAATGGGTTTTCGTCCAATATAATGTATCAAAAAAGGCTCTTTTAGTTCGAAACAGGCAAAATGATTCCAACGGGAATCCAATTCAAACCATTTATTTGCCAGAACAACATTTAACCCATACTGATCAGGATAGTTTACAAATTTCTGATTTGTATTAATACATTCAATTGTTCTCTCGGCAACCTTCTGCTCACGCCATTTTCTGGCATCCATCAGCAATAGACCAGAATTAAAATAATGTGTATCGCCAGCAAAACCCAGCTCCTTATAATTTTTTATTCCGCCCCAATGATTGTCAAATGTCATGAGTCGGGGATCCTGAACAGCTGCTACAACATTATCGCCCAAATCAGTGGCAAAAAGCGTAGCAAGATCTTTTCGTACGATCATATCGACATCGAGATACAAAACCTTTTCCACATCTTCAGGTATAAAATGTGGTATAAACAGCCGTAAATAGATTGTCAACGGATAAGAGCTTTTATCAAGTGGAAGAGTTATTCCTTTTGGAATAATCTGGTCTGTTGGTTTAAAAACAAGGGTAGTAATATCCTTATTTATCGATTGCTCCAGTCTTAATCTGACACTACTTTTGATGTGATCATCAATTACATATACATCTATTTTCTGACCTGGCTTAACAGTCTCCTCAATAGATTTAATTAAAGCAGCCAAAAGAATGGCATAATGGCTGTCAGTAGCAGCAACAATAGTTAATGGTTTCATTTTTCTTAGAATTACATTTTCGACAAGATGCAAAGCAAATATCAATAATTAGAATTTTATGAATAAAAGGCCAGTTATTGATAGATTTAAGGAGCGTTATTTGCAAAGATAAGTAATAAAATGCAAACTTCAGTCAAGCAAAAGAAAAAAAGAAGGAAGTAGAATCCAAAAAAAGGCGATTAAATTAACCTTTGTTTAGAATATAAATTGTTTATGTATCGATTTGTGCAATACAATTGTAATTAGCAAATATAAAACCATCAATTTTTCGCAAATATAAATAACCAGT
>CAZHNZ010000098.1:0-15875 GCA_964534355.1 uncultured Parabacteroides sp. | reverse complement strand
TCAGACCGTTAATTTCGCTGTTGGTTACAAAAGCGATACCGGGAAACTCGATGCGTACATATTTCAGACTACCCGAGTTGTCGTTGGCTATTGTGCCACCGTAGGTAGATCCCACGCCGCCTTCGATAGTGGCAGAACCGGTAGGTGTGTTTATAGGTGCTTGTCCGCAGATGATGATTCCTCCCCAGTCGCCATAGGTACGGCTGCCTGCCGGTTGATTCGATGTAAATACAATCGGTTCTGTTTCTGTACCGTTGGCAATTATTTTAGCCCCTTTTTCTACAATGATAGCGGCTTTGTTGGTTTTGTCGCCACGAATAATGGTACCTGCCCCGATGGTGAGTGTGGCACCGCTTTTCACATACACCCAGCCATTGAGCAGATAAACATTGCTATTGCTCCAGGTGGTGTTGGTGGTGATATTTCCGGCCGGAATGGTGACCGTAGCTGCCGGATAAACTGTGTTTTGCGGGTCGAAGTTGGCCCAGTTTTTAGTCCAGTCTGTTTTTCCAAATGCGCCAATGTAGCTCACCGGCGTGAAGAATGAATTGCTCAACGCAGCATCGGTAAAGCTTGCGGCATCTACCAATGGCGAACCCAGTGTTGTGTTTGCCGTGATGTTTCCGGCAGCAATTGTTTTTTCTGTGGCCGGATAGGCTGTGTTTTGCGGGTCAAAGTTGGCCCAGCCATTTGTCCAGTCGGTACTGCCAAATGCACCTCTGAATTTTACTTTGTCAAAAAAGGCGTTGTCGATACTATTTTGAGCCATCATAGATGAACCCAACACCAGCAGGCTGCCTAACAGTAAACTCTTTTTCATTTTCATTTTCAATTTGAATTAATACTTGTTTTACCTAAAAAAACATATTGATACCTAATTTAATTTGCATACCCGGTTTGTAGCTTTGCTTAATTTCTGTTCTCGATCCGCTCACTCCGTTCAGCTCATATTCATTATCCTGCTGAAATACAATCTCGTCATCGAGCAGATTTTTAATACCTAATTTTACGCTTGCCCATTTGGATATACCTTTTTCCAGTGTAATATCGAGCGAGCTGAAAGGCATTTCGTACACGTGCGGTGTAATTTTGTCGCCCACGGTACTCAGTCTTTTTCCGGCTTTGTTGTACATCAAGCCGGCTGAGAATTTCGCCTTTTGATCCTGATAGTATGCACCCAGATTGATGATGTATGGCGATTGCCCCTGCAATTCGCGCTCTTTTTTGCGCTCTGTCAACGGATCGGCATCAATCACCGATTTTATCAAAGAGGCATTCATAATAAGCGTCAGATTTTTGAGAAAAGAGAAATGCTCCGACTTTTCGAATTCATGCAAAGTCTTTCTGATATCGAGTTCTACACCATACGATTTGGCTTTGGGGGCATTGCCGAATGTGTAGTTCCAGCCGGAACCGGTGTACAAAATCTTTTGTTCGATCGGGTTTTCAAAGTTTTTGTAAAACACGCCCAGCGAAATAATTTCGGCGGTTGTAGGATACCACTCGATGCGGGCATCTGTATTTAAAACGTAGCAATTTTTGATTGTGTCGTTTCCGTATGTGGTTGTATTTTCTTCGAAATTGTAGAATACAAACGGTGATATTTCGCGAAATTCAGGTCTGTTAATCGTTTTGCCACCTGCCACTCTGAACAGCAATTTGTCTGTCAGATTGAACGTGGCGTTTATCGACGGAAAAAGATCAAATGCATCTATCTGAGTAGAAACAGGTGTTGCCGATGCTCCGTCGCGTTTGAAACTGCTCAGCGAGAGGCTGTTGTTTTCGGCCCGTATACCCACGTAGGCCGATACGATCTTCGAAATGGGCAAATTGGCCGCCACATATCCGGCATACAACTTGTTGTCGGCCTTGTAAGAGTCGGCGTTGTCGGTCGACTCGGCCAGTATCATACCTGTTTTGTAATCAATATTATCTGCAAAAAGTGTTTGCAATGAGCTGAACATCGAAGGTTGAAATGCTTTGTCCTGATTGTAGCTTTCTACCGGAAATCCGTAAAAAAAGCTCTGTGGACTTTTGCGGTAGCCAAACACACGCGAACTGAAAGTGCGTTTTTTGTATTCGTAGTAGAGTCCGGTTTTCAGTGCGGGTTTGAAATCGCCAATAGTGATTTTTTTGAAATAGTTGACAGCACCGTTCAGCAGGTGTTCTTCGTTGTTGAGGTGCATACGCCCCAGTGCATCCACAACCACCTCGTTCGATATATTTACATAATACTGCGAGCTTGGGTCGAAGTCAGACGTTGTTTTCACCCGGCGGATATCGGGCTGTTTCTTGTTGGCAAAAGAGTATCCCATTACCCAGTCGAGTTTGTGGTTCTCTTCGTCAAACAGGTGATTTCCGGCCAGTTGGCCCGAGTAGGTTGTGCGTGTTTCGTACGATAGCTCATACGAACGCTCTTTCACACCGTTCGAAAAATCGGATACGCCATCTCTGAGCACCGTTTTGTTCATCCCGTAGTTGTTGAAGAGGTTTCTGAACTCAAACTTGTGGCTTTTATTGGGCGAAATCACCCAGTTGGACAATGCGCTAAGCCGCACTCTCGACGTGAAACTGCTTTGGTTGTAGCGGTAGGCCGTGTCGGGGTAGGTGAGGTATCCGGCTCTGAAACTGTTTTCTGTGGTGTTTGTCGAGTTGTAGCCCAGCGAAGAGATAGACCCAATGTTGGTACTTCCCAGTTTAAACCGGCGATTCATACTCAGTTGAAAATCGGCATCGGGTGCAGCCACCTTTTTTTCGGGCACCATGGTGGTTTCGAATGATTTGCTGATTTCGTTGATACGGGCGATTTTTTCGTCATTAGTCTGATCAAAAAGTTGCTTATAAGCCTCTGTTCCGGGTACCGACGATGGAATTACGCGGGTAGTTTTGTCGAAACCCAGCCAATCTGTCTTGCTTCCGGGGTAGGTGTAAAACTCTTTACCGGTTGTGCCCTCATGGTGTCCGTATGAGAAGGAAAACGACAGACTGTTTTTATCGACCATACTTTTGGTCTTAATGTTCACCATGGCTCCGGCAAAATCGGCCGGCAGTTCCGGTGTAGGTGTTTTGTAAATCAGAATGTTATCTATCTGACCGCTTGGAATAACATCAAACGAAAAAGCCCGCACATCGCTTTCGCTACTTGGTGTAGAGGCGTTGTTGAGCCATACCGAGTTGTACCTTTCAGTCAATCCGCGCACAACCACAAATTTTCCCTCGCGAATGGTCACACCCGGTATCCGGCGAATGACTTCGGACGCATCTTTGTCCTGCGACCGGGATATTTGTTGCGAGGAAATTCCATTTGCAATAGAGGTGCTCAACCTCGATGCTGTGATGACAGCCAGCTCTGTATTTGTTCGGCGAATGCCCACCACTTCCACATTTTTCATCTGTATGGATGCCGATTTCAGGGTCACCTGTATCTGAGTTTCGCCATCATTGTTGATGGTTACTTTTTCGCTCTTCTTTTCGTAAGAGATATACGAAAACAGAATTGTATGTGTGCCGTTGGGAATATTTTTTATGGTAAAATCACCATCTATTCCCGATACTGCGCCCAGGGTAGTACCCTGCACCAGCACATGGCAGCCAATTATTTTTTCTCCGTTGTCGGCATCTGTTATTACGCCTTTTAGCACTCCTTTTGCAAAACCTAAGCTTGTAGATAGCGAAAGCAAAATGTAAACAATGTTTTTTCTCATCTCGTATTTAAATATTGTATTTCGACGACAAAAGTATGCATGAAAGCTTTCCTTGTCGTTAAAATTCAGCTACTTAGGTGTTAAGAAGATGTGAATATTGTGTGACACGACTTTTCGACATATAAATGAAACAGTAACTTCATTTGACTGAAATAAAGTGGTTTGTTTGATAACATCTGTTTGTTTCTGAATAAGATAATTAACATTTTGATAGTTAATCAGGTTGACGCAGAATTGTATGGGTATTGACACAAAAACTTAATACGGCTGCTCTACTTTTGTGGATAAGTATTCATCTGTGTGCTCCTTATATATAATGTACGGGATTTGCCAAATATAAATAATAGTTGATGATTTCAGAACTGAATTCGGTCCTTATCGAAAATGGGTATTGGGCTATCCTGTTGTTGGTTTTTTTGCAGGAAGTAGGTGTTCCCAGTCCTATTCCCAATGAGTTGGTATTGATGTTTTCCGGTTATTTGGTTTACAAAGGTGTACTCTCTTTTGGGGTCATTATTGCCAGTGCGATGGTGGGCGATTTGCTCGGCAGTATTATACTATATGTGGCATTTTATTATTTTGGCGAACTGATATTGAGTAAGTTGCCTGCCCGTTTTCCGCTTTCGCGCAGCAAAATAGAAAAACTATCCTTGAAGCTGAGCCAGCATGGTAAATATGGTGTTTTTGTGGGGCGTGTTTCGCCATTTATCCGCGGATATGTCTCTGTGTTGTGTGGCTTTGTACGCTTTTCGCCCCGGAAATATGCAATCATTCTGCTCGCTTCAGCTCTTGCATGGGCGCTGTTTTATGTCTCTGTGGGCTATTTTATTGCACCCGTTTGGACGAGGTGGATAGATGACGCCGACAACAGTTTTATCCGCATGATTGCTCTTACCGTTTTCGTCGTTCTGATTCTTATTATCCGGATTTGGTATTGGGTAAATGGGCGGTCAAAGAAAATTGCAAATAGTTAAATCTATATAGAATGAAGATTCATGTTGTATCAGAAACTCAGTTTATGGTCAGGGGAAATGGTGTACATACTGCCTTTGTAGACCATGTAAATCTGCTCAGAAAGCAGAATGATCTGTCCGTTGTTGTCAATCAGGAAGGTAGAGGCGATATCTTTCACGGACACACCTATGGCTTGTATTATTTCCTGAAAGGGTGGCGTTACAAACACCGACGGGTGCACACGGTTCATGTTATTCCCGATTCTATCAAAGGCTCTTTGCCGGCGTGGCCCCTCTTTATGCCTTTTGTGAGATGGTATCTCAAACGTGTTTTCTCTTTTGCCGATGTCTGCGTAGCCATTTCACCATCGGTAGAAGAGGCTATCCGCGAATTGGGTGCCGATACGCGGATTGTGCGTATATACAACCCCATACCGGTGGATACGTGGCGGCGAACCAACGAGAACCGCGAAAAGGGACGTAAGATGTTGGGTATCGGTAAAGATGAGTTTGTGGTGTTAGGTGTGGGGCAGTTGCAGGCGCGCAAGGGTGTTGAGGATTTTATGGACGTGGCCGCTGCCATGCCCGGAAGCCGGTTTGTGTGGGCCGGCGGTCGTCCTTTTGGTGCGCTCACCGAGGGCATCCGTCGTATCGATGAGCGAATTGGTCAGGCTCCCGCCAACATTCAGTTTACCGGTATGCTCGATTTAGAGACAATGCCGCTCATGTATGCCGCTGCCGATGTTTTACTTTTCACATCTTATCAGGAAAATTGCCCGTTGGCGCCCATCGAAGCGGCTGCATGTGGTATGCCTGTTGTCTTTCGTGATTTGCAGGAATACAGCAAGTTATACGAACATTCGTACTTGAAAGCTGCCTCTACCGATGAGTTTATTGCGCTGACTAAACGCCTGAAAGATGACCTCGATTTCTATGCACAGGGGCTTATTTTGTCAGGCTATCTTGTCTCTCAGTTTGATGAAACCCGCATTCGCGAAAAAATGATCAATCTATACAAAGAATTGGCCGATAGAATACCCTATCTGCAACCACTTTGGTCGTAATAACGTTTACTTCACCGAAGCCGTGTTTTCCGGTTTTGGTGCTGTAAACAGAATGTTTGCCTCTATTGCGTAATGGTCGGAAAGATGGCTCAATGAGCCTGCCGATTCTGTCGCAAAAGGGGCAACTTTTCTTTCTATCTTCCGGATAGAGGAATGGTTTCGTATTAATACATAATCCAAAATACGTTTTTTTCGACGGGCAGTGCGGGCCAAATAGTTTGCTTCTTCGTCGTATGTAATCTGTACATTACCACTTAGTTCGCCATTCTGAGCATCAAGCGTTTTTAGCATTTTGCCATATTCGTCTGTGTTGTTTTTATCTATGTTGAGGTCGCCGCATATAATTTGCGGAATATCAGCTTTGTGGTACCTATTCAGCAGTTTCTCTTTTATCTCTCTGCATTGAGCTTCTCTTATTCTGTGTGGTTCGTCGGCCTGAAGGTGTGTGGCCAGCAGCTGAAAAATGGTGTTGCCGGCTTTGCCTTCAAATAGCACCGCGCCTTTGCGGGCTACACGGTCAAATCCTTTGCTTTGCGAAAACCGGATGGCCTCTTTTTGCACCAGCGGCAGCTTGCTTACAATCCACAAACCGCTGTTGGTGCGCATGAATATCAGGTTGGGGTTGGCCGGTCCGTATTGGTAGGGATATTGAGCTTGCAGCTCGCGTGCCAGTATTTTCCGGCATTTGCTGCTGAAAGCTTCCTGAAATACAATTATTTGATAATCGGATTTTTTGAGCCTCTCCGAAATCTGGTGTGCCCTCTCTGCATTTTTGTTAAACAGACTGATGTAGGGCAACATGTAGATATTCCAGCTCAGTACACGCAACGGGGTGGTTTCCTGTTGGTTTTCAATCTCCTGATGGGTTTGCGAAAAGAGGCAATAGGGTAGCATTAGTAGCAGCAGAATGGCAAAGCTCTTGTTACTCTTCATATTAAGTCTGTTTTGATAATACAAAGAAACCCGTTTGCTATTTCTTTGATGTGTCTATTGTGTTAATAATCAGGTTTTTTATAATTATATATTGGGGGTATATATTTTTTTGTAGTCATAATAAACCAACTTCTATGTATTAATAGATTTTGTCTTCATTTCTTCATACGATTGTATTTTTTGTAAACACAAATGTTACAGTGTTGTCATATCGCTGCTTTATTTTTGTAAAAAAATATTTTAACAGGTAATATGCAAAGCAAACAGAGTAAATCGACCATTCTCAACCGGGATATCAGTTGGATGTATTTCAATCGACGTATTTTGGACGAAGCCGCGAATCCATCGAATCCGCTTCTCGAACGACTTTTCTTTTTAGGAATTTATTCCAGTAATTTAGATGAGTTTTTCCGCGTTCGGGTGGCTACCCTGCGCCGCATGGTCGAGTTGGACGAACGAACAGGCTCTCCTCAAAAACAGGTGAAAAGGGTGCTCAAAGCGGTGCTCAAACTGAATGAAACTTACTCTGACTGTTTCGAAAAAATATTCAACGATTTGATTACTGCGCTGAGGGGCGAGAATGTGTTTATTGTCGATGAAAATCAGCTCAATGCTGAGCAAACCGAGTTTGTCGAAACTTTCTACAAAGAAGAGTTGATGAATTCGCTCTATCCTGTTTTGGGTTCACGTACTTCGGGGCCCGAACTGAATGATAAAAGCATCTATTTGGCGGTAAAACTCACTCAAACCGAAGGGAAATCAAAGAAAACAAAAAAAGAATTTGCGCTTATCGAGGTGCCCACTGCCGAGTTTTCCAGGTTTTTTGTTATTCCCAAAGACAATGGCAAAAATTGCATTATGTTTCTCGAAGATGTCATTCGCTTCTGCCTGCCCCGTATCTTTTCGCCTCTCAAATACGATAAATACCAGGGGTATATCATCAAATTTACCCGCGATGCCGAAATGGACATAGAAGATTCTCCGTATCAGGGGGTACTCGATAAAGTTTCGAAAGGAATAAAAAGCCGAAAAAGTGGCACTGCTATTCGCCTTGTTTACGATCGGGATATTCCTTCCGATTTACTCCGTTTTACCGAAAAACATCTCAAAATAGACAAAGATGATGCGCATGTGGGTGGTGCCAGATACCACAATCTCAAAGACTTAATCGCTTTCCCGAATATCAAAAGACCCGATTTGAAGTTTGATCCTCAACCCCCTGTTGCTGTCCATAATTTCGACGAAGCCAAAAGTATTATCTCTCTGATTCGTCAGAAAGATCAGTATCTGCACTATCCATACCATAGTTTCGACTATTTTATTCGTCTCCTGCGCGAATCGGCTATCAACCCCGAAGTCAAAGAGATTAAAATTAGCATCTATCGGTTGGCCAAAAACTCGAAAGTTATAAAAGCTCTTATTTGTGCCGCTATGAATGGCAAAAAAGTGACAGCGATGGTAGAGCTGTTGGCCCGTTTCGACGAATCGTCCAATATCAATTGGGCCAAGAAAATGCAGGAAGCCGGCATAAAAGTCATATTTGGGGTCGATGGTTTGAAAGTTCACTCAAAAATCGCCCATATTTCATCGCGAAATGGCAACATTGCCTGTATCGGTACGGGTAATTTTCACGAAGGTACAGCCACTGTTTATACAGATTTTACTCTGCTGACGGCTTACAAACCAATTGTCGATGAGGTGGCTTCGGTATTCGGCTTTCTCGAACAACCCTACCTCAATCCCACTTTCAACGAGTTGATTGTTTCGCCTCAACACATGCGTAAACGTATTTTGGCGCTCATTAAGACTGAAATAGAGAATGCCCGAAAAGGAAAACCGGCCTATATCTTTTGCAAAATAAACCACATTGTGGACGAAAAGATTATCGACAAACTCTACCTTGCCGCTCAGGCGGGTGTCGCTGTCAAACTATTGGTCAGGGGCAATTGTTCCATTGTGAACGAAGAGAAAGATAAGTGCGATAATTTACTGACGCTCGGTATTATCGACCGCTATCTCGAACATTCGCGCATCATGATTTTTGCAAATGGGGGCGATGAAAAGTACTATATCGGTTCTGCCGATTGGATGCAACGCAATCTCGATAGCCGGGTAGAGGTATATGTGCCGGTGTACGACCCCGAATTGCAGAAACAGCTCAAAACTGTTATCGAATATGGGCTCAGAGACAATGTGAAAGCACGGATAGTGGATGGCTCAGGCCGCAATTTGCTCAACGATACCGGCTCCGAAGTCGCTTTTCAGTCGCAGGTAGAGTTGTATCAATTCTACAAAACGAAGTACGAATCGGATGTCAATAATAGCACTCTCGTGTAGTGCCTCATTTGTTTGAGGCTATTTATATATGCTTGAAATATAATTAATTAATTCTTATTTTGCTTATGAATACAATCCAGTTTGCGGCAATAGATATTGGATCCAATGCCATTCGTTTATTAATTAAAGGTATCAATCCGGGAAGTTCGGATGAAGAGTTTCAAAAAACGTTGATGGTCAGGGTTCCTTTGCGTTTAGGACAAGAGTCGTTTGTATCCGGCAAAATCAGCGATGCCAAAGCCAAACAACTCACCCGTCTGATGAAGGCATTCAAGCATCTGATGAAGGTGTACGATGTGGTCGATTACCGCATTTGCGCCACTTCTGCCATGCGCGATGCCAAAAACTCGAAAGAGCTGATCAAAGAGATTCGCAAACAGACAGATATCAAAATCGAGATTATCGACGGGCAGGAAGAGGCTAATGTGATATACGAAAGTCATTTTGCCGATAGACTGAACTCAAATTTAAATTATATTTATGTCGATGTAGGTGGCGGTAGTACAGAAATCAGCCTGTTAGTCAATGGCGAACTCGTACAGTCAAATTCGTACAATATTGGTACCGTGAGATTGCTGAACGATAAGTTTGATGCTTCTGAGTACGATCGCATGCACCTCGATTTGGCAGAACTCAAAGAGCAGTATCGGGTAAATGACATTATTGGGTCGGGTGGTAATATCATTAAGCTTCATGCATTGGCCGATGTACACAAAAATCAAAAGCTTTCTTTGATAAAACTAGAAGCTCTCTACGAAACTCTATGCCAGCATACGGTGGATGAGCTGATGGTGAAATACAAACTGAAAGCAGACAGGGCCGATGTGATCACCCACGCCGCCAGCATCTATATTGATGTGGCCAAAAGTGTTGGTGCCAAAAGTTACGTTGTACCAACTATTGGGCTTGCCGATGGTATTATTCATATTCTTTACAGCAAATGGAAGGCCCAGCAAGAGGTGGCCAACAATGCTATTTGGTTGTAATCAATTGGTTTAGGTTTGTTTATAAACAAAGGGTTGTCGCATTTTCTGCGACAACCCTTTTTAATTACCCCTTCTTCGTACCCGTATTATTCTACAATCAGTTTTCGGCTTTGTCCATTGTTTGTCGAAACCTGATAAATGCCTTTGGATAGACCTCTCAACTCAATTGCTTTTTCCTGCTCGTTGTTCAGCGCAATTGTGCGCACTGTTTTTCCGCTCATATCAGTCAGTGTCAACAGGCCTTGTTGTGGTTCGGCCAGTTTTATTTTCACACTTCCTTTGGCAGGATTCGGTGTCAAAACAATTGCATCCGTAGCTTCTGTTTTGCTGATTGCTGATATTGGATTGATGTTTTCTACAAATACAGGGTTTGAGTAGAACCACAAATCTTCAAATGCTTTGGCTGCCGAGTTTGTCCCTTCGGTATCAATCAGCGGATTACCCATATTATCAGTTTCACCAGCGATGTTTATTCCCAGATTACTTCCGCGAAGTCTGAAATAGAGTTTCTTTCCGGCCAGTATTGTGTAGTTGAATGTGATTTCTTTCCAGCCGTTTCCTGCATCACTCCACGCTTGTGTGGTTATGCCTGCGCCATCTGTGTATCCGGCAGTTTGTGCAAAACGGGCTGCTATTTTGGTTGTTTTTACGGTGTCAGTTGCATATGCAGCCGTATTTGTTGGGTCAATCTTCGAACCATATTCGCCTACTATTACATCTACGTGATCAACAGCCGGATTGGTATATGTGCTGTATCTGTTGTAGTTGTTGCCCTGCGGATCGCGCAATCTGATTTTTAGCGTTACCAGATTTTCTTCTGTTTTGTAAGTCGCGCCCATTGTGGCCGTTCCTGCTGTAAAAGTCAGTGAGTCAATTAGGTCGCCCATCACACAATAGCTGTTTCCTGAGCGAAGACCATCGGCAATAGCTTGCGCATCCTGTTTTTTCGTTACATAAGTATAGGTCTTTTGGTACTCTCCGGGAAAGAAATCACCTCCTGTGCTCTCGTTGTTGTGGCAGTCTGAATTGGCAAAAACCCAATAATGTCTTCCTTCACTCAGCATGGCATCCCACAAACCACCGACTCTTGCACACATCCAACCTGCTCCACCATAGGTTTCTGTTCCGTACGATGGACGGGTTGAGGCATATTCTCCACGGTTGGCTGCTTTTTGGTGTCCGGGAATACTCTCAAATCCGAAGAATACATCCGGCGCTGCGTTGTTCATATCGCGCAAGTGGTTGATATTCCATCCTGTACTTCCGTTGTATTTGTATCTTTCGGGATGTGCTGGTATCACCCAGCTCGTTTTCGGATAGTTATTTTGCAACCAGCTCATGGCTTCTACTGCTTTTTCGTGTCCGCTTTTCGTGCTTTTTACCCAGCCGTTCGGGTTAGTATCATCTTTGTCGCTGTTGTCAAACATGTACTCAAATTGGGCAATCGGATTTACATTCAGCGAGTCAAACTGATTGGCTATGATACACGTGGATGCATGTTCATGGCCGGGTACGTTCATCTCATAGCCTTGCAATATCAGTTTTTGCGGATATACTTTTCTCCACAACTGCACATCGCGGTACGACCAATCGCGGATGGATTGCCATCTCCACATATTCTCACCATTGGCTTTTCCCAGTTTGGTTATTCCGGCGGCACTCCACTTCACACTTGTGCCCAGGTCTATTCCGGTTACAAGCCCCCAGGTTGCGAAGCCGCCTCCGTGTTCGCTGTTTGCCCACCAGTCCAAACCATACTTGTTGTTCATCTCCATCATCTTACCCATTGTATAACTACCATCGGTGTAAGTGGTGTGTTGGTGAAAATCACCGGCTACATAGCCGCTCTGCGCTTTTGCAGGCTGCACGATCACTGCTCCCGCCATAAATACGGTTGCTACTGTAAGTCTCATTTTTGTTCTCATATCACTGTAAATTTTTAATTATTTTACAGCGACAAAAGTATATCGGGCATGTTAAATGGCTGTTTACAATCTGTTTCAGTGCTGATAAGTGTGCGTGACAATTTTGTGAATGACTCATTTTTAGGCAAAAAGCCCCCTTCATGCATCCATGAAGAGGGCTTTGTATACAATGATTCAGAATTGAGTGACGGTTTATTTCAACGTTCCGGCTTCTGCTTCTTTAATCATCTGTTCGTTGGCCGAAATAAAAACCTCTACACGGCGGTTTTCAGCTTTACCGGCAGCGGTGCTGTTGTCGGCTACAGGCGATGAGGAGCCCAAACCTTCTGCTTTGATGTTGTTGTTAACACCCTGAGCACGCAGGAAGCTGCTTACGCTGTTTGCTCTGTCATTCGACAGTGGAAGGTTGATGTTGTCATTACCGGTATTGTCTGTATGGCCTTTAATCACAATATCCGTTTGTGGATTACCTTTGATTGATGTGGCAAACTTAGTGAGAGCAGACTCTGAAGATGCAGAGAGTTTGCTTGAGTTTGTTTTGAACAGGATACCCGATTCAAAAGTTACCTTGATAGCCTGCAATCCGTTGGCATCTGTAATCGTCTCTGTTTTGGCTCCCTGAATAGCTTCCAACTCTTTTTTCTGTTTGTCCATCTTTTTGCCAATCAATGCGCCGGCTCCGGCACCTACTGCAGTGCCAATGGCAGCTCCGATTACTGCACCTTTGCCTTTTCCGGCCAATGCGCCTATACCTGCGCCTAATGCAGCCCCGCCGGCTCCTCCAAATATGGCACCTTTGGTTGTATTAGACATAGATGCGCAACCAGACATCAGTAATATGCTGCCACTCAGCAACAACGATACAATAACATTCTTTCTTTTCATAATTCTAAGGATTTATTTGTTAATCTTACGTGCAAATTTATACTAAAACAACGACATTTAAGGAAATGTTTACCTAAATAATCTCTTTTACCGCAATTTTTGTGTCAAACAAGTATAGCGGTTCAGATATTGAGGCAAACCAAAACAATATGTAAGAATCGGTATTAGTGATTCATCATTGCCGGTTTGCCATTTAACTGCGCCGATGCATCTACATTGAAGGTTCCTTCACTCACAATTTCTTCCCCTTCAGAAAGTCCGTACAACACAACATAGCCATTCCCAATTGCGGGTCCAATCTCTATCTCGCGCATTTTGAAAATATACTCCTCTGAATCAGGTTGTTTAACATATACAATGGAACGTTTTCCTGTCCATAAAACGGCTGAACGCGGAATAACCAGTTTATCCTTATACTCTTCGGGATTTGACCGGACAATACCTGTAGCAAACATTTCCGGTTTGAGTTTTCCACCGAAATTTGGAATTTCGACCCTTACCTTTGCAACTCGTGTGACGGGATCAATCACAGGGTCGATGAACTTTATTTTGCCCGATAGTTTTTCTCCCGGCAACGCCTGCATGCTAAATGAAATTGTATTTCCCAGTTTAAGAAAAGGTAAATCGCTTTCGTAGGCATCGAATTGGACCCAAACGTTTGACAAACTGACAATCTCAAACAACACCTGACCTTCAGAGACATGGTCTCCGATATTTATCCGTTTGGCCGAGACAATGCCAGAGGTGTTGGCATACACCTCAAAATTTGTTTTTACTTTACCCGTTTTTTCGATAAGAGCAATTTGCGAAGCGGTTAAAAACCATTGTTTGAGCTTTTCCGAGGCGGCTTCATATATTTCGGGTTGAAGCTGTTTCGATCTGGCAGCTTCAATCAGCTCTTGCTGAGCAGTGATGAGCTCCGGTGAATAGATGAGAGCCAACAGTTCTCCTTTTTTTACCTGCTGTCCGGTAAAGCTGATATGAAGTTTTTCTATTCGACCACCAATATGTGCTACCTGATTTTGCTTTAATCGCTCATCCACTTGTACTTTCCCCAAAAGGCGAACCTCTTTGACAGGCAGTTGGTGCGAAACAATGACAGTAATCACATCGGCCAGGCGTGCATCATCTTTTGAAAAATGAACGGCATCCGAATCCACTATTCCCGTTGAATTTTGGTTTAGTAAAGTCAGATCCATAGCGCAAATAGGACATTTTCCGGGGGAATCTTTCCGAATTTGCGGGTGCATAGAGCAGGTCCATGTTTCATGATGCATTTCCGCACTCTTTTTTGCATCTGATACAATTGCTGGTTTGGGCGAATGAAAAAAGATCCATCCGATAAAAAAACCGGCAGAAATAAGCAGGATGCTGCGGAGGTATTTGTTTGATAACAGAGGTTTCATAGTTCGTTTTTTTTATTGAATTTCTGAATAGGCTTTTAGCCGTTTTATCCATGCAATGGCTTTTTTGAAATCTGTTTGCGCTTCCACTTGTTTTAGTTCGTAGTCAATAAGTTGCTGACGAATGCGCAAAATATCGCTCAGTCCCGCGCCCGATGCCGAAAAGCTTTTAATCTGAATGTCAAGCATCTTCCCCGATAACCGGCGTTGCTTGTCATATAGCGTCATCCGTCGCTGCGCATCCGAATAACTCCGCAAAGCCTCTGCATAGTCCGTTTGAAGAGCATTGATTGTTGCTCTGTAATTTTGCCCGGTAGCGGCTTTCTGATAATTGATTTCGGCTTGCATCGCTTTGTATTTCTTACGGTAAACCGGAAGTGAAAGTGTCACCATTGGCATGATCATATCTTGTCCGTTCATCGGGGAAGTGGACATTTCGCTTTTCGATATAACTGAATAATTGACCCCGAAGCCAATCATCGGAAGTCCCATCGCTCGCTGCATTTTACTGCGCGATGTAAGCGATTGTTGCTCGTATGCCAGCATCACGGACATTGGGTTTTGGGTAAACATTGAGTCGCTTACCATCAAATAAGCAATATCCAATGGCTCATCCGACAGGCTATCGGGTGTATGAATGGCTGCCTGCCGCGAAACATTCAGCAAATTGTTGAAGCGAACGATGAGTGTTTGCTCTTCGTTCCTGAGCGAAATAAGATTATTCTCCAAATCACCGGCTTCGGTTTGCAATTGGTATACCTCAGACAAACCTGTTGTGCCGGAAGAGCTTCCCATCGAAGGCGAAACTGATGGCCGGGTCGCCATATTATTGGGCGCACTCCCCATGTTGTTCATGCCCGAAGATGATGGTGAAGAACTATTTCCCGAAGTCATATTTGAGGAACCGGTTCCGGGACTGCTTCCCGACGAACCGCTACTGTATTTCGCCAATGCCAACCGTTCAATTTTTTTGAGTAAATCGAGATTTTGCTCCGTCAGAAGAATTGAGCGACGAACACGGTAAAGATCAAACCAGATCCGTTCAACATCGTAGCCGACCTGCAATTTGGCGTCGCGGAACGTCTCGAACCGGGCTTTTGCCATGAGGCTCATCTCGTCTTTCGCATTTTTGATGACCCCAAACCACGGAAACATCTGCATCAGTTTAATGTCTGCTACCTGATTGCCCGAGAGCTGTTCCATCGGACTCAGGTAGACGCCCATCTCCAGCTGCGGATCGGGAAGACTGCCCACTTGCGGCACTTTCTGCAATGCGGCCTGATATTCGCTGTATCGCTGCAAAACGGTCGGGTTGTTGCGAATGGCCGTTTCGAGATAATACGCAAGCGAATCGGATTGAGAATATGCCGAATCCAATGAGAACATCATTGTTATTAAGAGAACTATATATTTAATAATTGATTTCATCTTAATTTCTAATTGTCAATTTTTAATTCTACTCTCTCTCCACATTGCCTGAAACAGCGGCACGACGAAGATGGTCATCACCTGAATAATCATTCCCCCAAATGTTGGAATAGCCATCGGCACCATGATGTCGGCTCCCTTCCCAGTGGAAGTCAGCACCGGAAGCAGCGCAATGACTGCTACAGCTGTTGTCATCATGGCCGGGCGAACACGTTTTTTTCCGGCTAAAACAACGGCTTCGCGCACGGCTGTCACCG
>CAZHNZ010000097.1:0-16078 GCA_964534355.1 uncultured Parabacteroides sp. | reverse complement strand
CACCGGGCAACAAATCGTTGTGTTGCGCCATCTGACCCGGTTTGCGGATCACATTTCCATCAGGGTACAATACAGTAGGCTTCAGAGTTTTCACATCTATCTCATAGAAACCCTCTTCCATAGTACCGCAGTAGATTTTTCCGGCGGGATCTGTCAGGTGACGGGCATTTCCGGTATGACGACCGGGCATATCTTTTGGAGAAATGGCACGCACATTGCGGTTAGCATCAATTGCGTATGGGCCAATAAAGAGCTGATTGCTCTCTTTGTGAATCATGCGGTTGGCAGGTGTTCCCCCTACGCTTTCGGGGCGCACAATTTGTTTCAGATCAGGAGTGATTTCATACAGTTTATCCGATGAACCAAAAGGCATGTGAGGTCCATAAGTAATCACCCAAAGTCTGTCCGCCCAGGGCACCACAGCACCGGTACCACACTCGCCTTCATTGTTGTAATAAGAGAGGCTTGGATAGATGCCGCTCACATTCACCGGCTTCTGTTGAGCCTGCATACCGGCTACCGAAAGCAGTGTAAGGCATGCACCAAAAATCGTTCTTTTTTTCATGTCGATTTTAGATTGAAATAATTGATAATTGATAAAAATTCTGTTTGTTTCTGATGCAAAATTAGGGCAATGATTTATTTTTTCTCTCTTTTATTAATTTCAAATCTTATACAAAGAAATGAACAATCTATCTACTTATTTATCAGATAATTATAAAATCGGAAAAATAAGCAATTCCGGTGGGGGAAACGGCTATTTTTGCGTCAGCTTCAACACAACCACACCGTGTTTGGCTATTTCGGTTTTTAGTCCACGACCCAGTTTTCCGGTGTTTCGGTGCTGCCAAAGATCTCGTACTGCCGCATTTGGCTTTACGCCCACCAGTTCGGGTGTGAGTGTAAAGGTTACAGCACTATCGTTGCGGTTGAGAATCGCCACGGTGACTGTCTTACTATCCGGTTTTCCGAGTGGTTTCACCCACACCTCTATCTGCCCCTTCTGATAGACCCGCTTTGCCTGAATACATGCCGCATCCTGATTGAGCGCAATTACCTCTTTATTGGTCAGTATCTCAATGGTCTGTTTGCTCATGTTTCTGAGGTCGTTGCCGGCCAACAGGGGAGAAACCATCATACACCACATCGAAAAGTGTGCTTTGTCCTCATCATAACTCATTCCGCGCCCCACCTGCAACATATCCATATCGTTGAAATGCCCTGCGGAAGCATATTTATACAACCCCGCATTCAAATCGATAATGTGGCAAATACTCTTCCATTCTGCCGAAATATCTGCCGAAATGCGCCACGAATCAGCCGCCTTTATCGCCCATTCGCCCGGGAATTGCCATCTGCAAATATTAAATACAATGTCGGGGCGAATGCTTTTCACCTCTTTTAGAATAGAGAGGTAGTGAGTTTGTTCATCCAGCTTCTGCTTTTCGCCGCCGCACCAGTCTACTTTGAGGAAATCGTATCCCCACTGCCTGAAAAAGAGGTCACAATCGGCCTTTACATGGCCAAAGAGCCCTGCCCCGATACCTTTCTTGTCATTGTCCCAGATAGAACCGCAGGTATTTGCCCCGGCATCGGAATAAATTCCGGCCTTCAGGCCTTTGCTGTGTATATAATCGGCCAATGCACGCATGCCGGAGGGAAATTTTGTAGCATCGGAAAACAGAACACCCGACGAATCCCGGCCACCGAAGTACCCGTCGTCCACGTTGATATACCTGTATCCGGCATTGTACATACCCGAGCTCACCAGCGCATCTGCCTGCTCACATATCATTTTTTCATCAATATTTACCCTGAAATGGTTCCAGCTACTCCAGCCCATTATGGGCGTTTTTCCAAAACTATCCAAACCAATTGCTGCAAAGAAGACTGCTAATGCAAAAAACTGCTTTCCGAAAAATCGTTTCATACAAACATGATTATTATTTTGCAAATATAAACAAATCTCTTCATCCAAGCAGCTTTACGATGGTTTCTGACAGCTTGTAACTCACTTTCTGCGTTGATAGACCCGCACATAGTCAATATAAGCTCTATCCACGCCCCCACGCTGAATAAACTCATTCTTGCGGATATCGCCATCCACCCAGTCGTTTTGACCAAAGCAACTACCTGAAAAATAGAGGAAATGGGGTACATGCGGAATTAGTTTCGGGTCGGTGATTTCCCGCACCACTTTGCCATCGATATAAAACCTCAGGCAATCGGGCGACCATTCGAAGCCATAGATGTGGAACTCCGTATCGTGAATGCCGGGCGTTTTTATCAGCTTCCCGTTCGATTTGTGGGTCGTTTTCGAGTAACCATCCCAATGTAGTCCGGTAGAATAGAGATTGGTTTTGTTCCCCTCAATAATGTCAATCTCTGCGCCATCGTTTGCAGTACCATCCACGCCTTCACCGGTCTTCATCCCGTTTCCTTCGGGCATCATCCAGAAGGCCGTCTGATGCCCATCGGGTTTAACAATGTGCATCCGGCATTCGAAGAAGCCGTAGGTGGCCGCATATTTTTTGTTCGAATTAAAACGGCCAGCCATATAAGCCGTATCGCTCAAATTCGATTTTCGGTAATAAATGTATGCCCGACCCTCTTTCTCTTCCACCTGATTTTCGGCATAGAGCATAATATCGACCCGTTTTTTGGTGCCGGCTTCTACATTCCATTTCGTGGTATCCATCTGTGTATCGTTGAACTCATCGGAAAAGACCAGCTTCCAGCTTTTCCGGAGCAATTTCGCAGATGTGGAATCGGGATTGATAAACGGAACAGAGTGTTTAGGTGTCTGTTTATCAATTGTTTGCTGGTTGACGGTTTTGAGAACCACAGATGCAGTATTGCCTTTGGCCGACATGGCTAGTATAGGGCAAAGAATTCCGTAAATGAAAATAATGGACAATGGTTTCATTTTTGCAGGTATTTGAATTTCAGGGTATACGGGTATCAAAGAATAACGTTGGTCTCTTTGATAAAGTTTTCATCCTCCTCCCGGAAATACTGGTAAATTGGTCCTGTTTACGCTACTCTTTTTCTGTAATTATATCCTGAATATAGTTTACCCGATAGCGACGAACAAATGTATTGAAGTTTACTCCTAATTGTTGATTAATTAATGTGGACAAATAGGCACTGTTTGTGTTAAGTAACAGTCAAACAGCAGTTAGTGTCATATCTGGTTAAAGATACGATTGCGCCTGTTCAAAATAATCAAGTAGCTTTTTGGCCAGTGCATCATCGAGAATTATTGCATCAGCCAAATCGGATTAGAGAATATGGGTAATATGTTGCGTAATCATCTTTTTTATCAAGACTGGTTTTATGCGAATTGAACAGCTACACAAATTTACTGGTATTTAATTATCAATCTCTGTTTTTTTGATATATCAGCACTGACTAATTTACATTAATTCACACCAAAGTAAGTTGACGTATATATTGCTTTCAATTAAAAATAATTGAGAAGAAAACCATGTAAAAGCATTATTTACGGTTGTTGGTGCCGAAAATTTTACGATTTGAACCAAATATTTTACGATTTGAACCAAATACTATTGCATTATTCAATAACTTTGCACCAATAATAAAATAGAAATATCGTAATAATAGATTTATAAACAGGGAATACGTCAATCAGCATATTTTGTGCCCCGTTGGGTCGAATCGTATTCCGTAGAGCAGAAAGGTAATGTTAAGTCAGTTGGATTGCGGCTCTGCTATTTTTGCAATATATCAGGAGGAAGTAATGGTTATGCAAGATTTAATAAATAAACAGAACTACCTACCAATCCGAAACAAGGTAGGAAGCGGATGCCGAAAAGCGTTATGAGTAGGCAAAATTCAAAAAAAAATTTAAATGAAAAAACAATTTTTTATTCCGGGATTATCAGTTTTACTTGGTGCATTATTAATGATCGGCTGTGATAAGACGGACAATTCCACTTCAGCTGCTAGCACTACAGTGACTAATACAGCCATTGTCGCAACAAGTGCTGTGAGTAGTCAGATAGATTCGTTTGTAGTTGGATCAATTGATTCTGTTAAATGTAAAGGATATGTTGATAACGGATTTGAAAAGTACAGTTTTGAAATTGCCCGAGGTTTGATCTCTTCTTCTGGTTCGTTTTCCATGACCTTATCAGTCCCAACCACGGCACAAATGGAAACATTACAATTCGAGTCTTTCGTAGATTCGTCTTCGAGCTATATCTCGATGGGAAAGTTTGAGGGATCGTTAAGTGTAAATGACGCAATGACTACTGAAGGGGAATTTATAACTACAAAAAACAAAATTGAAACTGGTTATTTGTACAAAGTAAACAAACCCCTCTGTTTTAAACAACAAGCTGGCTTTTGTATGTCTAAGTTTGTATATTCAAATAAAGATTGTGTAATTAAAGGGGTTTATTATTCGTCTGATATTAGTCTGAATAACATCTTGACATCTGAATATGTGAAAGAAAAATTTAATGTCAGTTTGTCAAAAGGGTGGAATGAAATCTCTGTTTCTATTGACTCTGTTTCCACGAGCCTGAATTCGAGGAGAGAGGTGGTTTCTTATAGCTCGGTAGTGCCGTCCGGTATGAAATGGAAATGGGGTTCATATGCATACGCAGAGTTTAAAAGTGTAGAACTAAAACAATGTGTTGAAAAACCTTTATTCGGACACAGAAGACATTAATGCCAGTTGGTTTGCAAAAGGAATAGCATATATAGATCATTTAAAGATTGTACTTATGAAGAAAGGGGCTTCTATTTTGGTGCTTTTGGTCACTTTGGGTTTTAATGTTTTTGCACAATTTCCTAAAGCAGGTCTTATTGGATATTGGCCATTTAATGGCAATGCCAATGACTTTAGCGGGAATAATTATCACGGTGTTTTGTGGGGGCCAGTTGGGTCGATAGATAGATTTGGAAATCCTAATAATGCATATTATTTTGATGGCATAAATGATTATATCCAAATAGCTCACAATTCGGCCTTGAACCTTTCAGGTTCTTTTTCTTTCTCTTTATGG
Source organism: uncultured Parabacteroides sp. (assembly GCA_964534355.1). Taxonomy (GTDB): domain Bacteria; phylum Bacteroidota; class Bacteroidia; order Bacteroidales; family UBA7332; genus CAXXIC01. Next base: position 11,045 of record CAZHNZ010000097.1, on the reverse strand, counting down.
TATAAAACTGAGAATACATTGCTGTCTCAACGGTTGATTGATAAAGCTACAGTAAATACATCTGATTCATGGTTGATTGATCATCGCCCCAATAATCAGGTTCGATTGATTGTTGCTGACTCAAAAGTAACAAAAACTATTAGTAATCCTGACTTTACAAAGAATAATACCTGGACGCATTTGGTCGTGACTTATGATGGAAGCAATGTCAGGTTTTATAAAAATGGAAAACTGGATTCTACAATTCCGCAAACAGGAAGTACGCCCGCCAATACAAACCCGGTTCGTATTGGTGCCAATAGTCTATTATATCTTGATTTCTTTAAGGGAGTGATGGATGATATTGCTATCTGGAACAGGGTATTGACAGTCCCTGAAATCGAACAACTCTTCTCAGCTAAAGATTATTTATCACTTTCTGAATCTTCTGTTGTTTTATCGTCGAAATTGGATAGCTCTACTGTAAAAGTAACCTCTAATTTGAATTGGTCGGTAGTATCTGATAAATCATGGCTGTCTGTTTCGCCTACAACAGGTACAGGAGACGCAACCATATCATTGAAATCGTCAATGAATACAGGTGCTTCCCGTACTGCACAGGTTATTGTTTATTGTAACGGTGTGACCAGTGACACAATTAATATTACACAAAGCGCAGCTGTTGCCACGTCAAAATCGGACACTCTATTTTTTGACAACTTCAATGACAATAGTATTTCGACAAAATGGACTACTGAGGGCAATTCCGTTGTTGAAAGCGGGGGTATCTTTAAATTGTCGACCGATGTAATAGACAAAAGCGGATTTGCTTATTCGCTGGTGCTGAATGTGAATAATCAGAATCCGATAAAGATTTATCGTCGCGCTTATGTCAGTTATGCAAATAATGAGGTAAATCATTTTTTTAACTTTGAATTTGGCAAAACAGCTAGCTTTATACCTCAGGGTGGTTGGAGTAAAGGTGTTGTGGTTAGCTACACAAACTATAGCTATTTTAATATGTATGGTCTGTATATAGGAGGAAGATGGAGTACCATAGATCCCAAATATGTACCGGGAGTGATCAGTCAGCCGGCAGTAGTTCCCTGGGCACAGTGGTTTGATGAGGTTGTGACTTATGATCCGAAAACCGGGAAAGCGACCGAGTCGATTAACGGGAAAGAGCTGGCATCAGTGACAATCGATGCACTCTCATCTGAAATGAAATATGCCAGATTCTATATCTCTTCGTACGGTTGGTGGACCGGGCATACGCACCAAATGGATTATTTGTTAATTACACAGGAACCGGTAAATAGTGTCGTGGCAGTCGAAGAAGGTAAGAGGTCAGCTTTGACAGTGCTGCCCAATCCGGTGCAGGATTTTTTGCAGGTAAAAGGGTGCGAAAAACGATCAATATTAACCATTCTGGATATGCGGGGTAGTATTGTTCTGAGCAGAACTATAGATGCCGACAATGTAAGTGTAGATGTTTCGGCACTGAAGAGAGGAGTATATCTGATTAAGATTGAATCTGAAGAGGGAACGTTTTTCCAAAAACTGATCAAGAAATAGTCTTAGGTTAATTATCTTTCGTTTTTGGAAACAGGTTAAAGAACTTTTTCTAACTTTAGCCTCCGCTAAAAGTTAGAAAAAGTTCTTTTAATTACCTGATATCGATTTATCTATCGTCTGTTTTTAAGCGTGAAGATTTGATGCTATATCTTTGCACTGAATATACTCAGGATGACAAGTAAAGGCATTTGCCTTCGTATATGCATATTGAAACGCAGCAACACATGACGCGAATGTGTTGGTTGTTATTCCATATGAATCTGGGCATATCTATCTTTTGTATATAAGTCCCAACATATATGCCCCAACCTGAAGCAAGGCATCCGTTTTGCAAGATGGCAGACGACGATTCCATGCATTAATCTAATTGAAAACAACTCCCTATCTTTGTCCCTTAATCCATTGCCAATGATTTCCGACAAACCCATCGCATTGCTTCGTTCCATCGACCTGATAATCGGTGACAATATACTCCTCAAACAGTTTGATCTGACTGTTTATGAAGGCGAAATTGTTTGCATTGCCGGGCAATCGGGCCGGGGAAAATCCTCGTTGCTAAAGGTGCTACAGGGATATTTGTTGCCTCAATGCGGAACAGTAGAGGTTTGTGGCTCTCTGCTGACACCCGAAATGTCACAACAAATCCGTTCGCAAATAATTGATCATGCATATCCAACCAACCCCCAATCATCTTTTTTATTATCTTTCGCGTCAATGGTAGGTTAACCACACATATCCATTCATATTATTAAAAACAGCCTCAATTTTGACCTATAGACCTTTTCATTTGATATTTCGATAGATCTGGTGTATTTTTGTGTAATCAAAATGTTACAATAAATACAATTATCTGAAAATGAAATATTATTTCTCTTTATTTCTGATTTTGGTTTGCACTATTCATAATACAAAACTGTTTTCTCAAACAAGTTTTTCTATACATGCCGGACCAACGATTATATTGCAGGATTATAATGGCATGGTAGTCAATTTTAATGAAATTGGGATGAATTTGGGAGTCGAATATCAGGCACCCGTAGTTAACGACAGATGTAAGCTGTTTGTCGATTTTGATTATTTATTTAATAAATATAATATGACACAGCCTTACCAGTATTATGGAACAAAAACTCCTTCAAAAAATAGTATTTCCATTTCACAGTTTCCGCTTACTATTGGTTTATCCTGTAGTGCCCCTATCTATGAAGAGACGGAATTCTTTGTTGCAGGTGGATTCGGAGGTAAGGTTGAGATTGTCCCAGAATTTAGTTATAAATACAACAACAACACCTATAAGGAAAAATCAGATGTACTGTGCAATTATTGCGCGAAATTGAAAGCAGGCTTTTCTGTTAATGATGAGTATAATTTAAGCATAAATTACATCTACTTTTTTAGTAAAAACAGCACTCCGGCATACGACTTTATGAACTCATCTATTTCGCCAATGGTTTCCGTTACATTAGGGTTCGGCTTCTAATATTATGTAGAAAAATTCACACATTTATTAGGTCACAATACCGTTGATCACTAGCTCCGGGAGAAAGCAATGGTGAAAACAGAAAGTCAGGAAACCGTCAGGACGGAAAAATCCTTCGATAATTACAGGGCTTTCAGTTCGAAAAATTATTCCTTCTATTCTACTGATTAATTGCGGATTACTTCTCATTTCCTATCACAGATACCGATAATACCGAAGGGGCAGATCATCGATTAAGCCCCTTATCTGCATTGTTTTTAAACAGATTTATGTTCTAAGGAACGCGTATGCAGCGACATAGAATGAAGTAAATTATAATAAAAAAATATAACGGAAACACCAACAGACAAACAATAAAACACTCTATATCAAACACATAGGCAAATCATTGATTCAAACCACCGCATTAATCGTTCTAAAATAGACTTAATTAATAAACCCACACTTCATTATTTAAGTATAGATTTATTATCTTTGTCATTGAAAATAGAAAAATAGCTAACGAAATGAAGAAAAATAAGGCAATTTTTTTAGATCGGGATGGTACTATAATCAAAGACCTCGGTTATCTCAGCAATCCAAGGGAGGTAGAATTCTTTCCGGATACTATTGACTCATTACGACTTTTGCAAAAAACGTTTCTGCTATTTATCATAACCAATCAGTCCGGAATATCTAAAGGTATCACATCAGCCAAAGATGTAAAACAAGTAAACGACTATCTGGTCGAAACTCTCTGCGCAAACGGTATTAGAATTACTGATGTTTTTTGTTGTCCTCACGATACAACAGACAATTGCATTTGCAAAAAGCCCAAACCATATTTTATAAATCTGGCAGCCCGGTTATACAATATTAATCTGGCAAAATCTTATATTATCGGTGATCATCCATCAGATGTAGAATGCGGCATTAATAGTGGCATTAATCCGGTTTATGTTTTAACCGGACATGGTAAGAAGCACAGACACGAATTAACTCAGGACTGTTTTATCTGCAATAATATCCGGGATGCATCAAAACTTATTGATGATACTATCAATTGCTTATAATAAAGTTTCAACACCCAAATACCGCACACTTAGTCCAATTTCTAACATTAATAATTCGAGCAAAATGTATCCAATAAAAACAGAACAATATGAAAGATTTCTTTAGAATGCTGGAAAAGAAAAAAATAGCTTTACCAGACGATGTTTACGTATTATTGAACAGTTGTAAAAGCTATAAAATTTACAACACGGTATCAGAGTTAGCTATTGCCGCAGTAGGTGGTGAAGATAAAACGAGCTACGAGGTAAAATACGATGTTCCCGCTAAAGGAGAATACACCGAGGTTGTGGTTCATAAAGTGGCAAACGGTATTTCGGCTAATTATACAGACACATATATGCGCCGTCGCGATCCGGACACTATGGCCATTGCAGACGACCTGCCAAGTGACAAAATCCATTTCAAAGAAAAATTTGGCTATGAATTTGATTCATTGAAAGCGGCTACATTTCAATGGATGAAAGAACAGGAACTGGCTGTTTTCATCTATTTTGCAGGTAATAAAGGCATAGGTGTAGGCGGTATAGCTATCGCACCTGCAAATGCCGGATTTTTCGCCATGGGCCTGGCAATGCTGCAGAGCATAGTGCCCGTATCCGACCTGACGGAAGAATTTGATATCTCTTCTGTCATATATGTTGCGCCTACATTCCGGCACACCCACTTTGAGGGGAAGCAGGTGGTTGTGCACAATCGAACCGAAACATGCCACGAAATATATTCGTATAACCTTTACCCCGGACCCAGTGCAAAAAAGGGATTATTTGGTGCTCTGCTGACAAAGGGTGAGAAAGAGGGTTGGATAACTGCACATTGCTCCACGGTGCAGGTGGTAAGCCCATACGACAATCTGACCACATTTATGCACGAAGGAGCCAGCGGTGGCGGAAAAAGCGAAATGCTTCAACACATTATACGTGAACCGAATGGTCAGGTAATGATTGGTGAGAATGTAATAACCGGAGAAAAACGAATGATCAACTTATCTCTTTTCTGCTCTTTCAATCCGGTGACCGATGATATGGCATTATGCGCAAAGTCAATTCAAAAAGACAACGGCAAAATCACGGTTCTGGATGCTGAAAATGCATGGTTTATTCGAGTAGATAGCATTTGTGAATATGGAGATGACCCTGCGCTTGAGAAACTAACCATTAACCCCAAAACGCCATTATTGTTTCTGAACATTAAAACAACACCCAACAGCACTGCTCTTATTTGGGACCATACAGAAGATGAACCCGGCAAAAGATGTCCTAATCCGAGAGTTATTGTGCCACGCAATATTGTACCCTCTGTTATCAATAAACCGGTAACCGTAGATGTCCGGAGTTTTGGTGTCAGAACACCAATGTCTTCTTTTGAGAATCCAAACTACGGAATATTTGGATTATTCCATATACTGCCACCTGCACTGGCCTGGCTGTGGCGACTTGTCTCTCCCCGTGGACATGCTAATCCAAGCATAATCGGAGGCGAAGGTATGGAATCGGAGGGTGTTGGCTCTTATTGGCCTTTTGCGACGGGTAAAATGGTGACACACGCCAACCTGCTACTGGAACAATTTGTACAAACACCGCGAATGCGATATACTCTGGTTCCAAATCAATACATTGGCGTATGGAAAGTCGGATTTAAGCCTCAACTACTTATGCGTGAATATCTTGCCAGAAGAGGTAATGCTCAATTGCGAGCAGATCAATACCAACCGGCAAGATGTCCATTATTGGGATATGAACTAAATTATTTGACCATAGAAGGTGCTAAAATTCCATCCCGATTCCTGCAAGTACACCGTCAACCTGAAGTTGGACTGGCCGGGTATGATGCAGGTGCGGGAATCCTGACTGATTTCTTCAAAAAAGAGTTACCGCAATTCTTAACCCCCGAGCTAAATCCGTTAGGCAGAAAAATAATTGAAGCCTGCCTGGCTGACGCATCGGTAGAGGAATATAACGAAATAATACCCATGAATTATCAGTATTCATTCTTAACCACATAAACAACAAAGAACAATAACCAACTTCGAACGGAGGCTGTCTCAAAGTAACATGAGTCAGCCTCTTTTTATACATACTTTTGCCTTAATCCACCATCCTGTCAACACGGATAACGGGGCATTGGGTTTGTATCACATTTCACTCCGACAGCTCAATAACTTGCGTCTGCAACATTACTGTTTTGTTGCGTATTTACATAATTGTTGGTCCGGAACGACTACAGACAGAAACGTTGTCGTTTCTAATTTAATTCTTATCTGTCAATTATCGTATTTCAAATCTATCAAAAATCACCTGACAAAAATTTTTGAGGAATAATTTCCAATACGTAACAAATAAAACCCTGTAGGTAAGCTAATAATGGTTTGATTATCCCGAATAAGTTGTTCCGTTATTTTACTACCGGAAAAATTAAAAATCCGGGCAGGTGTACCCGGTTCAGCATTAAAAATAGTAAGCTCTCCCCTACCTGTTATTACACGAATACCAGTGAAATTTTTTAATTCTGTATGGGTAATAATTTCACTGATATTCATAAAAGATTTCCATTGATCCGCAGCGGCATAAAGTCGTTTTGACCCATTTGGCACATTTAACGTACAAGTTGACGTTGGTATATTTGAGAAAACGCTGTAGCCTAATGTTATCGAAGATGGATTAATACCATCAGCATATATTTTTTTCAGATTTACACAACCGGCAAAACTCCAGGCACCTATAGAAGTTACTGTTGAAGGGATTCGAAATTCTGTTAACCCTGAGCAATAAATAAAACCAGCTTCTCCTATTGATATGAGTTGTGGAAGTGATATTTCCTTCAAGGCTCTACACTCATAAAAGGCATAAGATCCAACTGAAGTAATTGTTTTGGGAAGGTTAAGGGTTGAGAGGTTTTTGCATGAAAAAAACATTGAACCGGGAATCGTGGTTATCGGGGCGTTGATTGTTACACTCTTAAGACTTGTACAATTATCAAACAAAGATCCTCCAATATTCTTTACACTCTCTGGGATTTCAAAAGTTTCAAGTCTTTCGCAGCTGAAAAATGCACTATTTTTGATGGTCGTTGTTAGTTTATTGATTTTTAAATCAGTAAGTCCAATACAACCTGAAAATGCATATTCTCCGATTGATACAGTCGTATCTGGAAGTATGACCGAATTTAGTATTTTACTGCTTTCGAGATTGTAATCTCTTTTGAATGCATATATTGGGATTTCATTTGCAGGAAAGGTTACCGGAATATAATCGGGATAAAAATAATCCCGTATGGTGCCTTCAAGTCCTTTGTAATATAATATCTTAACTTTGCTTAGATCAACAGATATTAAATTTGGCATCGAATCACGAACAATACGAAAATCACGAGCATCCATTGTTCCGGTTAATACCAGGTTAGTCACATTCTTTTTTACAGTTGAATGAATAATTGTTTTAAGATTACCTGCAGTGATTGTATAGCTTACAACTTTTCCATCCTGCAAAACGGTATAATAAACCGAGTCGAGGAGATCGGAGAACAAACAAACAGTTGCACTGCGAGGTTGAAAATCGTTGTTTGGTAATGCTGAAATTTGTATTGAATCAACATTCGGGGTATGTATTTTCTTTACACTCAACCACTCCTGACTACTACGAACACCCCAATCGACATTCGTTAAAACCTTTAAGGTCACACTATTACCCATTTGTGGGTTAAAAATCAATGTATCCTGATTTAAATACAAAGAATATGGAGATTCATGAATACATTTAAATTTCTGCCATTGATTAGCCTGCAAAAAGTTAATCTGTGTTTGATAAGGAACATGTAGAGTACAATTCAAGGTATCCATATCGGAAAAAACATTTGCCGAAGAAAGATTAATTTTTGAAGGTTTACGAAAGTTTACATACATATTCTGGATATTTATTGCACCTGACAGACTGTTAGCAGCGAATGATTTGAGAATTGTTGGAATTTTCAGACTAATCACTTTTGATGAAATTGCATAAACAGGGAGTTCGTCCTTATTATATGTGGTAGTTGAAGAATAATTGTTTTCATTAGTCCCGTTTATACCTGTATATTCGCTTATTCTGGCATCACTCAAATCCAAAGAACTTAGGTTACTGAGATTTTGCTTGATATATTTAAAATCCCGGGCATTCATTGTGCCAGTTATTTTTAAATTATCAATTAATTGTGCATGACTACTAACTGTGAGATTTCCGGCAATACTTGATACGACAATTAGTTTACCATGTTGAATTATCCTGAGGGTTTGAACTCTATTTGAAGAATCAAATATTTGCATGTTGGCTTCTCTGGAAGATAACGAATCATTCTTTTCTACTTTAATAGTCAATCTATCTGAGTTGTCTCCTTCTGTTTTATCAAATGATAACCACTTTTGACCACACAAGGTGGTCCACTTTCCGATTGCCGAAATGTTTATTTGAATAGTGTCTCCAGCTCTGTCTGAAATATATCGCTTCTTTTTATTCAGATATACACCTTCGGCAAATTCACGAATAGTTCCAAATTGCTTCCAATAATCCGATTTCCGATATACATCTTTAGTCATATAAGGAACCACTAGAACAATCTGCTGCTGACTAGTGCCGTAAAAGAAATTACACCCGGCTATCCCCTGCGGCACATATGAGTTGTTAAAAACAGTATCAAGAGCAGTGCAATTGCCAAAAGCCCCACAACCAAGATAGGACAGAGAATTAGGAAGGTTAATTGTTTTTAAACCAGTGCAATTATAAAAAGCATAGTCAGAAATAAAGCTTAAAGAATTAGAAAGTATAATACTTCTTAATGCTTTGCAATTATTAAAAGCAGATTCATTAATTCTTGTAATCGTATTTGGCATTATTATCTCTGTAAGATTAATACAACCATTAAACATATTACTACTAACCTGTGTTATGGGCGCTAATATTATTACTTTGTTTAAACTTATGCAGTTCTGAAAAACGTTATCATCAATGCGTGTTATTGAAGAAGGGAGTACAATCTCTTTTAATGACTGACAGTTATTAAAAGCATACATACTAACGGATTGAATCGAATCACCGAAATCAATTTCATCAAGCAAACTACAGCCAGCAAATGCTCCAACAGAAATTGCAGTTGGTGAATCTTCAAAAATTACTTTTTTTAGATTATTACAGTTCTTAAACGCATAATTACCGATTCGTTTTACTGTTTTTGGGATAGAAATAGATGATATTTTTGAATCCGAGAATGAACTCCCATATATTTCTACAAGTGATTTTGGAAGTTTTATCGTCGAAATATTTGAATTTAAAGGTTGTAGCGTATTTTCAGCATAGTAGGTGACTATTGAATAAGAACCATAGTATTCAGTATTACTACATTCTTTTATTGAAATATTGGTTAAGTCAAGCCACACGAGTGACGGCATTTTATTTTTTAATATCAAAAAATCTCTGCCATCTATATTACCCGTCAGAGTTAAATTTGTAACCGTTGAGAGTTCATCTGCTGTAAGCAAAGTCGATAATGAACCCGGAGCGCTTACATTGATAGTTTTTGAAATTTGAGCTTGTCCTACTGCATAAAGGAATATGCATAATAATAGCAAAGTGGTTTTCTGTTTTTTCATTTTATAAATATTATCTAAATTGTCTTAGGTATTTCGATCCTCTGAATATACAGTAGAATGATAATTGTTCATATACTGAAACAATAGGAAATAAACGTTATACGGCTTCGTATAAGGTGGTCACTGTTTATTCTTAACCTTAATTTTTTGCAAAGATATAAATAATAAATGCTAAAGAGCCCCCGTCTGCAAATTTCCTCTGTGCACCACGCCAGGCCTACCCCCATGGTATAGGCCAATATATCGGTCCACAAAAAGCCAAAGCCAAGCACTAATCCCCCTAATGCTGTGTGTCTGATTGCATTGATCCAGTCTGCCTGATAGAGTTGGCTTATTTCGATTAAATAGCAAAACGAGAGACTGATGCAGCCTATCTGGTGGCTTTTTCTATTATCCAGAATAAAGGCAAATCCGATATAGACCATCATTGCCCAGATGGCATCGCCCAGATAATCGTTTACCATTTCGGGGAAATGGCTGTTGAACTTTCGCGAAAGCAGTCCCAACACGATAGATAATACAAGAAGGACGAGGTAAAGGGGGCGGTTTCTTTTCATTTCCATAGGCATCATGAGGCGCAGAATAGTTATTGACATTACCGGTCGACCCGGATATACCGCAGAATGTTGCGGAACCGTCAGGGCGGAAACAACGTTAGTCTTTATGCAATTGCATTCCGATGACATATTATTTTGCAAAAATATTCCAACTAATGCAATTCAATACCCCACCTTCGTTGGCAATCTCGTTGCAAAGAACCGGAATTATCTTATTCTCAGGGAATAAATCAGAAATAAGTTCTAATGCATCAGAGTCCGAATCGATACTGAATTGAGGGAGAAACAGACAATCGCCTACCAATAAATAGTTGGTGTAGATACCTGTGGCAGCAATGTATTTGTCTCTATTCGGTGAATATGGAACAGAGGTTGCGGTAAATGGACTTTCGGCTATCCATTCGTTCATTTTCAAATGCTGTACTTTATCTTTTTGATGTACCGAATAATCATTCAATAGCAGATGTTTATCGCGAACCACTCGCACCATTCCATCCGCATGACCAATCTCATCGCCTTTTTCGGCTGGAATGAAGTAAACATTCGTAGCCTCAATACCAAACAATTCAGCCAATTCGCTTCGCACATCACGACCAGGATTATGGTCAAGCGCTCTATCGGTTAAAATCAGAAAATCGGAGCCTTTGATTACATTTCCACCATCGATTTTCAGTGTACTGATTTTGGGCGAAAACCCATTGGCAGCACACACTTCCTGAGGGTTGGAAATGGTGTGTTGATATTTTTTGTACTTCAACGCATAAGGCGGTTGGTAGTCGAATTG
>CAZHNZ010000096.1:0-16310 GCA_964534355.1 uncultured Parabacteroides sp. | reverse complement strand
CTCGTCGGTGAGCTGCACCACCAGTTCAACCTTTTCGTCGATAGCTTTTTTGGTGGAACGAACGGGAATAACAATTTGCTTTTGCGACATAGAATCGATATCACCAAAGAAAATCTCTTTGTCAAAGAAGATACTCTGCGTGTTGTTTTTTGTAAAGACAGTGGCTTTCAGATTTCTGGCCTTACCGCTTCCCTGATTGGTCAGCTGTGTGGTTACAGACGCCATCTCGTTGAATTCCAAAGATTTGCTGGTGTCTGCATCCGCAAAAAGCATGGGTGAAATTTTAATATCGGGAATAGCCAGAGTAGAGAGCATAAGCACAGTATCCCGCGCATCGATGGGAGTATAACTGATTGATACCGGACGACCGAGTTGAATAGCCGCTATCGAATCGATGAGCTTATTGGTTGATTTTACAGGAATGGAAAACTCTTTGGTTGTTTTGGCAGGAATATCGCCCAAATCGAGTCTGTTATCCACAGACAAACCGGACACACGATTGGTATCTCTGACAGCCATACTCACCTTCAGAGCATCACCATATCCATCGTTAGTGACAGAGAATTTGATAGAGACATCTTCATTTCCCTCTATTTTGTGGTTGCCATTTTTATCTTTGACGGCAATCTGAGAAAAAGCCAGAATAGGGAAACCCCAGTTCCAGTGTTTCACTGTTTTATCGTTGGATGCTGTAAAAAGCTTTCCGTCGTCAGAAAAAGCCAGGTCGTTAATCTGATCGGTATGTCCTACCCCTTCACCGACAGGCAAAAAGACAATTTCATTCAGCATGAGGCTGAATATCGTGTAGTTGTTTGAGGAGGTTGCTACAGCCAGGAATCGGCTATCCGGTGTGAAGGCAACCCTTCGGATATCACCATCCATCCCTTTGACCGAGAACACACTGGTAGTACCACCCTCTACACGCCACATGTGCATCCGCTTATTGCGGGTACCTGCCGCCATAAATTTCCCGTCGGGCGAGAAGGCAACCGAAGAGACGACATCATCTCCCAAAGAGAATGATATAAGTTCAGCCCTTTTGTTGATATCCCACATTTTCACCTCTTTATCTTTACCACCGGTCAATAAAAACTGATTATCGGGGCTGAATGCGATGGCTGTAACATCGTCTTTATGACCTGTCAACGACGCAATTTCGGTAATCTCTTCCTGCACCGAATAGAGTTTTATCTGCTTATCCGAACCTCCGGTAGCCATTAATTTTCCGTCACGGCTAAGAGCAATAGTGATTATTTTTCCGGTGTGCGTATTGGCAATTTCAACGCCCTTACTCCAGAAAGCGCTGTAGAGACAAAGTTTAGCCTTCGATTTAAGGCCTGCAAAAATTCGCTGACGTGTAGCGTCGAATGCGAGTGCCAGAATAGGATCTTCGGTAACATACTTACTCAATAACTGACCAGTCTGTGTATCCCAAAGCATAGCTTCGTTCTCGGCACCGGTTACCAACGACTTACCGTCTGCCGGGACGGACAAAAATTCGGGTTTCCGACTCTCGTCTCTGATGGTTCGGATAATCTGTGCATTTCCATTTTGCATCATCAGACAAACCCATCCAAATAGTAGTAGTTTTTTCATATCGTTTATTTTAATCAGTTCTTTTTATCAATCTCTATTTTACACCCAGAAATTACCTCATTGAATATTTTTATACGTGTAGGAGTGATGGCAATTTAGTTACAAAAATAGCAAAAAAAAAGCAACAAAACAATATACGTGTAAGTTTTGCCCAACAGGCTAACGAAAAATGAAACAAACCTGAGATATAACACTATGTTTCAACAATTTAAAACCAGCCCTCCTGATCCAAAAAAATAATTACCCGGACTATTAAAAACACATTTTATCAATTTCGTGACACATTTTATCCATTTCATGTCATATTTTCGCCATTTCGATGCATCTACAATCGACAAACACAAATAAATACAGATGTATATTTCAATTAACATAAAATCATTACAGATTTAAGAAAAAAGCAGGAGGCTGTTAACCCCTTAACCAGCCTCCCAAAATCCACAACACTATCTAACCAATTGATGTGTGGAACTCCCTTTCCTATCTTAAAAAACCTATTTACGACCTAAATAACATTGTATTCTTATTCTCTAAATAATGAGGATTGTCTCCCGACAACCCTCATCAGGCTTGATTTGGTTAATGTTGCAATTTTAAGAAAACCAAATATAAATCGATAACCAAAATTGTAATATGACCATTTTGAATAATAACTATGCAAAGTAAACGATTCTATTTTTCGCTGACAAATGTTAAAACTAATGTTTACGCATATTCATTTATACATGTGTCATAAGCGGGTTATTTTTGTACAAATCCGGCAATTAAAAATTGAAATAATACCAAACTCTAAATCACTGAACGCACAAATTGAATGAACCAGTTAAATTACAGTACAAATATATATACAAATTTCAACAATTAAAACATGCACAAATATGAGGAACAACCCGAATGAGATTGAATAGCGGGGTGTTCTAAATTAAAATTATATCAATCAACAGATTAACACAGTAGAATAAAAACACCTGAGAATAACTCAAACAAATAATCTTGTTACACTTTTTGCCCACTTCATGACAACAACAGGCCATTTCATGTCATATTTCAGGCATTTCGATGCTTCAATTATGGAATATTTCCAAAAAATATACTTCATAATGCAAAAAATAGTAATACAGGGAGAACCCTGAAAAATTTGAATGAGAGCCGGCTGACGGGTACAAAATAAATACGGACTATCTCCCGACAGTCCGTATCGTTTCATATACAAAATAGAGAGCGTATAAAATATGGGGGGATATACGCCACAGAATGGTCAATTAAAATTTAAATCCCAGTTTTATAACAGGTTGTGTAAAAAAACCGATCAAATGAGTATCAGCTTCTCTTGTCTCAAGTCCCGGAGCCGGTGTAGCAATACTCATCGCATACATATACGATACAGGTTTAATTTCCATACCTAAATAGAGCCGATCAGAAAACGCATATTCACCACCGGCGACCCCCTGAATACCAAAGCCAATACCTTCAATGTGACGATTACCCACATCGGCTATAGTAACAGCTTTATCAACAGAAGCCTGAGTTACATCCACATTGTATGTCGGATCATACTGCGACCATCTCGAGTAGCAGAATGGAAGCGTAATGCCCAAAATTGGAGTAAACTTCGACTCATTGATAAAATGATATTCACCTCCGATATTGATATTCAAATCCATTTTATTATCTGCCTTAACAGCAGCATAATTGGGAATCCAGCCCGCATTAGGCATAGTTGTATTTATGACTCCCGGAATATTATCCTGCGCCGGTGTGTTGCTGATAAAAGCACCACCATTCACTTTCAAAGCTATTTTATCAGACAGAAAATAGCGAAACTCTGCTCCCACCATATTGGTTGCATCATTCACCGAATATTTTCCACTTGCAGATGGTGCTTCACCTGCGATAGTCCAGTCTGTAGCAGTAGGTGATGCCGGCACGGTGAGGTCCGACAGGTATGCACCCCGACCAAACATGATAGCAGCCGAAAACCTCTTCTTCTTCACCACTTCCTGCGCGTAAGCTCCGCTCACACACATCGCAGCCATCAGAATCAGTGCTTGCAAAAATTTGTATTTCATAATTATAAGTCCTCCTATTGATTAATTAATAATTTTAGTAAAACTGAAGGCTCTGATAAAGCCTTCAGTTTCAATCACAATATGAAAGAGCTTATGCTTTAAATACATTGTCCAACAATGTTTTCCATTTAGCAGCAATAGTTTCGGCGGCAGTAATTTCGTTGGTAACGACCTCCAACTGTTTTTTGTAGTTGGCCAACATTGTCTGAGTATTCGTTCTGGCAGAAGAAGCTCCTTCTCTGAGTGTTTTATTCAGAGCCTCAATGTCATCTTTCAGGGTTACAATAGTGGCATTTTTGGACTCAATGGCAGTTTTTACCGCAGAGATATTGGTTAAACTACTGTTGTAAACAGTCAACAAAGAGTTGTTTTGTGATTTAGCGGCAGTCAGCGGGGCAATAGCCGTTGTGATTGTGCTTACAGTTGTATTCGCTGTTACAACATCCTGTGCATACTGGAAGTAATTGGCGACAGCTTTCGTATAATCGGACAACAGATTAGCAATAGCAGCGTCAAGGCGTTTCAACTCGAGAGAGTTTTGGGTTACTCCATCCTTCGCATCTTCCAAATTAGCCAATGCAGTAGCTGCGGCATTTGTTTTAGTCAACATGTTGTTTTCAGCAGTTGTAAGCGCGCTTTTCGCAGTTGTCAAATTAGAGTAAGCGATATAATAAGGGCTTGCCGGATTTGACAGAGAAGCGTTGTTCATGGCATTTGTCGCATTTGTATATCTCTTCACCGCCTCATTATATGCAGCCAGAGATTTATCATACAATGACTTAGCGCTATCATAAGCAGCTTTAAGAGTAGTACTTGTTGGATTCTGATTCAAATTAAAGAGTGCCTGATCCTTTGCTGATGCGGCGTTATCCAATACTAATTTTGCGGCATCCTTTGCAGCCAGAGAATCCTTATATTGCGCTACATATTTTGTTTCAAACTCATTTTTAGCTGCTGTATAAATTTTCAGTTTGGCATTATAATCATTTGTTTTTACGGTCAGCGTGTATCGGGCATCTACAGAGTCACTTTTTGCCAGAGAGAGCTCTTCTGTTCTCTGAGCAATCAGTTTATCCGTATTAGGGATAGTCACATTCGTAAGTGTCAGGCGCGAACTTTTATAACCCTCCATTGTAGCGATTGTATTCTGCGCTTTAGAGTACACAGAATTGGCTGTTGCTACAGCGTTGTTAGCCGCCTGCAATTCTGTATTTTTTGCAGCAATCTGCTGATCCAGGGTGAGATTTGCAGCGGTAAGTTTATTAATCTCTGTGTTGATAGTAGCAGGGTCAGCATTCACCGTCTGCAAAGAGGTAAGCGCAGCTGTTTGGGCTGTCAGTTCCGCATTTTTCAACGCCAGCTGTCTGCGATACTCAGTTGAGTCAACTTTCCACAATTCTACTTTATTTGTCAAAGACAACTCAGCAGCGGCAATATCGCTCTGAAGTGTCAGTTTTTGTGCATACAAAGTAGTTAATTTTGAGGCCTGAGCAGCATACTCATTGTAATATTGAGTTGCTTCAGCGGTACCAACTTTTGCAGTCAGCGCTTTCAAATTAGCCAGAGCTGTATTCAGATTGTATTCAGCAGTCTTCAGAGCCACCTGAGCGTTAGCCACAGCTACATCACTTGACGCTTTATTTGCAGCGTATGTAAGCTCCAGCTGTTTCAGGTTGTAAGCAACTGTA
The DNA here is from genome assembly GCA_964534355.1 of uncultured Parabacteroides sp. GTDB lineage: Bacteria > Bacteroidota > Bacteroidia > Bacteroidales > UBA7332 > CAXXIC01. The sequence continues at coordinate 10,957 of CAZHNZ010000096.1, read as the reverse complement.
TTTTCTTTGTCTTTCAACAGGAAAGCATTCAGAGCAGCCTGGTAGGCATTCTCTTGCACCAGCTTATCGATGCCGGCCTGTTGTTCTTTCAGCTTCAGTGCATTCAGCGCATCTTCAAAAGCCTTAGCTTTAACGAGAGCATCCGACTCTGTTTGTCCATTTTTCAATGTAATGGCATACATTTGTTGGTCAAATACAGTTTTTTTGGTCAAAGCATCTGTTTCGGCCTGCTTGTAAGCGATATTGGCTTTTTCCATATCTGCCAATGCCGTGGTAACAGCCGTTTGCGCCTTAATCCAATCAACTTGTGCTTCTCTGATTTTTTCTACTTGTGGTGACACAGTATTGTCGATACAAGAAGTAGCAGCTACGGCAATCAACAAAGATGATGCCATGGCGATTTTACGGAATGATGAATTTGTTTTCATTACTTTCAAATTTAAATTAATAACTATTAGTTTCTTCGACTTAATATTATAGTACAAATTTCAGCCAATATTTTCACATAAAAAAATGTATATTATTCAATATTTACACAACCGGTGAATACAGCCACATAAACGGGAAACGGGGTGGTACATGTGGAAATATTTATTCAAAATCATCGTGCATAATTGTGAATATAAGTGAATTTAATTTACAATGATTCAATACTATCTCTGAGAATATAGAGATTGGCTCTGGAGATTGAAATCTCTTCCTGATCGAACGGCGACTGCAACAAACACCTTCTTGTTTTGAATTCAATGCTCTTTATATAATAAACATTAACAATTGATATTTGACTCACCTGACACATACCATATCCACTAAACCTTGTCAGTATATCTCTGGAACTACACCCGGGCTTCAGCATGAACCGCTCAAGGGTATCCAAAACGACTTCCCAATTGTGCCTGCAACGACCCTCATCTTTTATATATCTAAAGAGCACAACCTGCCTCTTTCTTACTATTCTGAGCCCTGTAGGTGTAATTAATGAAAACACACCATCTTCCGGTGAACAAACAAACGGATTTAATTGCTGTTTTTCAATTAATTCAAAATCTTTTGATTTCAGACATGATTCTTCAATCGCGATTTCAGATAAACTAATTTCACTTTCTTCTAAATACATACGCTATTCTATAAATAAAACTTAATTCACCCTGATTCAGTCCTGTTACATTCTGTTGAATCAATATACCTATTTATACATCCATTATGATATTTTCGCAGGCAAAGTAATAACATTTCAGGACACAATACAAATGTTAATTTTAGCTTTATTACATATTTAGCACATTTATCTACATATACAGAAAATAAAGAGCATATTTAGCGAATTTTTCGCATCACGACAGCACAAATAGTATAAATCAGAACGACTAAAAGAAGAAATTTAGTCATTAAATTAAACATTATCCAAACAACCCATATCAATATCATCATACATACCCGTATGTATCACCATATAAACATTAGTACAAATAATAAATGTTATAATTAACTCCCCGGCAATTTTATGTACCGGGTTAGTTAAAAGGCTGCAATCCGTTGCGATTGCAGCCTTACTAACCGTTGTTGTATTACAATTTCAGAGCCGCGATATACTGACTCGCAGAGGTAGCCCTCTTCCCGTTGGAGAAGTATATCCAGCAATGCACATCCAACCCGGCCCAGCTGGTGGGTAATTCCACCTCAACATGTCCGGTTTCGCGCACCGCAACCGCATCCTTCAGAATGGCGAGTTTGAGGTCGCTGTTGAGAAAGACCAGATTGACGTTATTGCCGGAGGTAGCCTCGGAGGTAATGCTGCTCTCCCACTCCACTTTCACTTTGGCACCTTCGGTTTTGACAGCTTTAACCGAGGCTGCCTTGTCGATAGTACCCTGACTGAGAATAAGGCTGGAGTAATCGAGGTAGTAATCGGGGTATTCGCCGACAATAGCACCATTTTGCATAGCCAAAGAAACTGCCAATTGCTTTCCCTTCCCTGAATTGAATGTTGTGTTTAACAAAATGCGATACCCACTGAGCTCAGTGTTGATAAAACCAAACTTTGCTCTTTGCACTACCTGTTTTTCTGACTTAGGATCAGAAGGAGCTTTGTAAACACGAAGAATTGATTGTCCGTCTTTTGATGTCACGGCGACAGCTGTACCGTGTCGACCCGAGATTGCCCCGAAAGTCGTAGAAGTAAATTTAGCCATAATAGCAAATAATTATTTAAATTTTAAATACCCTTTACATCTTATATTCAAAAATAAATCAGCAACCTGAGGGTAAAAAACAGACTCTGATCGTAATTTGTGTTTCCCGAAGGATCCCCGAGGGAAGCCCGAAGGTAGCCCGAGGGTAGAGCGGAGGAGGATTTGGGTAAAACGGGCGGAAAGAAAAAGAAAAGACAAAGAGTCCTTCTAAATACTTCCGGTAACTATTGGTTAATAAATTCATTTTACGTTTGTTTATGGGTGAATAAAAAAAATGCATCGCCATTCCGAAGTATGACGATGCAAATTTACAGGCCCAAACAAGCCGTAGGGATACCTAAAGGGATACCTAAATTTTCATATCCTGTAAAAAAATTTCTTTCAAAATAAAAAAACAGCCGTTTTTATAAATATTTCTCTTTCCATTCCTCTATATTCCTCTTTTCTTTTGAGAAATTGATACCAATCAGCGTAATGGGTTTCCCATCGGTTAAATAGGGTGCCGCGTATCCCTTCTCAATTAATTCTCTTCCATATCCGAGCGCTGCGCATAAGGTATTGCAGCTATGTGATTGAACAAAAGTCGGTGCAAACCGGATGTATCGTTGGTGTGTATCGCCCTTTGCATTCTGATAATTTCGCTGGAAACATCGCCCAGGTTTCGTTCGGCGAGTGAGCTGATCAGGTGTTTTTCGAAGGCAGTCTCAATTTCTAAATTGGGAAAATTAAGGTAATAAAGCGGCTGATGCATCCAGATCTCTACATGATCGATAGTTAAATAACCGGTTTGCAACAAAAAAGGTGCCGCCAGCATATTAGTAACATCAAATGAATCGAGTGTTACCGAATCAACAGGTTGACGAATAGTTTCAAAAAAGTCTATATTCTGTTTCTTTAATACCTCAAATACAAACGATGGACTTCCGGTAGAAAACCAGAAATTGGTAAATCGCCCCCCTTCGTTGATAAACATACCGATTGACACCGGATTATAGACCGTTTTTGCATTTTCATGAAAACGAAAACCATTGTACCACTGTTTGATTATCTCTCTGTACTCCTGTCTATCCAGCTTATTATTGCCTGCAAGCTCATCTATTGTGCCACTCAAATATTGTTCAACTTCCTCTTGTGTATATCCATACATAGTAGCATAATACTCATTCATTGTGATATCTCTCAGGTTGTTGAGCTTCGAGAATACCGAAACTTTGGAAAACCTGGTTACTCCGGTCATAAATACAAATCGCAAATGCTCATCCGATGCTTTGATATTGATGTAGAAATTTTCGAGCACTTGTCGGACTTCCTCAATATGAGGTGCGTAGATGTTTTCGATCAATGGCTTGTCGTACTCGTCAATGAGGATCACTAATTTACCATACTCTTTGGCTTTGCCGATAAGCTCTGCAAATAATAATGCGGCAGCGGACTCCGTTGAAAGCTCGATACCCAGATCTTTAGCCGAATCATGAAGCTGCATGCAAAGACCTTTGTTCAGCAATTCAGCGGATTCACAGGGTGCCTTAGAGATATTAAGATTAATAACAGGATAAGCCTTCCAGTCGTATGGCATATCGTATATTTTCAATCCTTTAAACAGATCTTTATTGCCTTTAAAAATGTTTTTGAGAATAGAAACCGACAGCGATTTGCCAAACCGACGGGGACGTGAAAGGAAAAATATGCCTGACTCATCTGTGACTAACTTGTGAAAGTAATCTGTTTTGTCGACATAAAACAGGTTCTTTTCTATAATATTCTCAAATGTATAACCACTTGTAGTAATGGGCTTTTGCATAAAAAATAATTGTTTGTAAATTCTCCGGTACGCAAACACAAAGATAGCTCATCGTTCTATAGCAAACAAACAATTAAACAGAAAAGCGAATACGGAATATAAAAATAAAAACTGCAATTGACATCGTAAATAACAGGGATACCTAAATTTTCATATCCCGTTCTATTTGATCTGAAATGCGCTTCAGATTGAGGGAATCGAAGAGACTTTTGACGTATTTCATGTCTTTGATTGCGTTTTTATTATTCGTCTTTTCCAGCCCTTCAAGCGGATTAGACAACTGTTTATATATTTTACTTTTGTTTTTTCCGGTAAGGAATTCAATAAACTCACTCTTTGATGTCCTATCGACCTGATTCAGGTTATCTTTAAATTCGTTGAACAGATAATACATAGCCAGTACCTGTCGCGCAGTTGTATATTCACTGTTGCTTTTTCTATCATCTTTCTGCTCTATGACATACTCTGCTCTATAATCAGCCTCTATTTGCACTTTTTCCTCCTCGGTAAGCGTATCCAGCTTATCGCCTACATTGGCAACAAACTCATCAATTGCGGCAATAGCCTTCCGACATCTATCTGTATATTCAATATATGACGCATTATCGTAATCATAGATTCCGCTGGTAGCCATAAATATTTCGCACTCAACCAAACGCCTGGCATAAGTTATTTTTTGCAATTTCAGATTATCATTGAACTGAATAGCAATATTATTTAAACAATTAATCGAAAAATGCAATTTAAAATTGTCTTCAACCGTAATAGTTGACAGATCTATGTTTAGGTCGTAGGTTATACGAAATAGAGAATTCACCAACTGAATCAGGAACTTTCTTTCCTTTGATTTGAAAAGACGCAAAATTTCTACGACAAGCTTCGTTTTTTGAGCATTGGCTTCATCCGGTGAATTATGATTAAAATAGTTGAGAGACCTTTGATAAGCCTCAGACATGGTGGATTGCAGGACACAATATTTAAGATTACCAATACCAAGCCTGTATGCATCATCTTCTAAAAGATGATTCGTATATACAATGTTTGTTTCATTGATTGCTTTTACAGTATCTAAAGTAATTGTTGCTTCACTCAGGGCTTTGTCCAGTGCATCAAAAACAAATAACAACCCCCGATTTACCTCCTGATATTCAGCAATAAACTTATCGAGAGTCATCCTAGCCGAATATCCCTCAGCTACCGAATCGTTTACTGGTTCTTCATAATAATACTCAATCATACAAATATTTTTTACGGATTCAAAGGCATTGCAAATAGTCGGAAAAACTTACTTTACATCCACCTCATTCTCTTTCTGATTATTAATTAGCACAAAAGTAGAGATAATTTGTAAATTACAAAATACTTTTACGGGAATCGAAAAATAAATTTTAAACAGCATTCATTAAATATTATTTTATTTGTTTATGCGAAATAGAATACATACTTTTGTGGCGTGTTTGTTTAGTGGTTTTTTTTCACCACAGATTACACAGATTTACACAGATAGAGGTTAGATTGATTATTATACTTTCGAAAAAAAAGAAGGGAGATAAAAAAAAGAAGCAACGAAAATTATTCAGCATACATATTTTAACATATTCACACTTAACATTTTTTAGCAAGCGATAAGTCAGGAATAACAAAGCTAACAATAATGGGTTTGACTTACAAACCAGATATGGCAAAATGTGCAAATAATTAAACTAAGAGAGAATAAGAAATAACTAGCAATACAAATTTACAGACAAAATCATTAAGAGTTGAAAATATCACAATTCAGCCCAATAAAGAATCCAATAACAAAAAAAAAATGAAAATACCATACATGACAAATCGCATTTACAGGTTTTTTGCGTCAAACACTCCAAAAAAAATAAAACTATCACTTAAAAACAAATATAATAAAATAAATAGTTTTGTTGCTTATGGCACGTTAGATATGTTTACAGCCTGTGATATTGAAATTAGCTCAAAATGCAATCTAAAATGCAGTTATTGCCCTGTATCAATATATGGATCAGGTGATAATTATATGCCTGAATCTCTTTTCTACAAAATAATAGATGATCTTGCAGATATTAACTATGAGGGCAGAATATCACCAAGCTTTTACGGCGAGCCATTACTCGACGATAGAATTATCAAACTACTCATATACGCCCGTAATAAATTACCAAAAGCGCAAATAATTATTCACTCAAACGGTACAAAAATAACAAAACAAATATACAGAGAGCTGATCGATTTAGCCAGCATCAATGGTATATTTATCACTAAACACCTACCGAATTATCCGAGTAATACTTTGTCCATATTAAGTAGTGAGTCTGATGCAAAAAAATACATAAGACTAAGAGAAATTGGCAATCTAATAATATTTAACAGGGGTGGAACGATTGAATATAGTGAGACACATTCTATGAAAAGATGCTATTTTATATCCGATCAAATAGCCATAACATATAAAGGAAATGTTGTTTGCTCAAATGATTTTCATTCTGAAGAAATATATGGTAATGTAACACAGAATCATCTCATACAAGAGATCTGGGAAAGCAAGCAATTCATTGAAAAGAGAAAAAAACTCAAAGGAGGAAAGTTTGAAGCCGAAGTTTGTAAAAAATGCTCTGGAAAAAAGTAAAATGAAAACAAAAGAAAAAATATTCGTCACTGGCGGATCCGGGTTTGTCGGCAGGAATTTAATACGACAGTTAATAACCGGGGGGTACGAGGTTTACGCACTTGTCAGAAGCGATAAGGCACAACAAATTGTAACAACAATTGGCGCAAAAGTAGTGTATGGGGATTTAGCCAACATTGATAAAATGAAGAATGTAATGCAAGAATGCACAACAATATACCACCTTGCTGCAAATACCAATAGTAATACGACAGAGGAGGTTCTTTACAAAGACAATGTAATAGGCACGCAAAACGTTATTGAAGCAGCTAAATGTGCAAAAACTCCTTTACTAATATTTGTAAGCTCAGACGCAGTAGTAGTTGGAAAAGAACCTCTTATAAACATAGATGAAAAGCAGAAAACGCCCAAACAATTTTGCGGTAATTATGCAAAAACGAAAAGCTTATCCGAAAAGTGTGTCATCCAGGCAAATGATAATTATTTAAGAACGGTGGTTGTCAGAGTAAGACTAATTTGGGGCAATGACGATGATAAATTCCTTCCAAGCCTATGTCGAAAGGTAGATAAAGGAATTTTTTTCTGGATAAATAATGGCCGTTATTTGACTTCAACTTGCCATGTTTACAATGTATGCTGTGGATTAATACAAGCGAAAAAATATGGACATGGTGGTGAAATCTATTTTCTGACAGATGGCGCTCCTATTGAATTTAGAAGTTTTGTCACTTCACTACTAGCAACAAAAGGAATCCCCCCCCCCAAAAAAAACCTATCGTTTAGAACTGCGCAGAAAATCTTATCGATTATAAAGATTGTTTTCAGATCAATAAACAAAACAGCACCTGTTTCGAATGAAAGCTTATATCTTTTAGGGATGCAAATTACATTAAACCAAAGTAAAGCAATAAGGGAAATAAACTACAGACCCAGCATAAGCATCCAGGAAGGATTAAACGAACTATATGAAATCAATAAAAATAAAAACAGATAAGAATAGACTGCATCAACCCAAAAGAATAAAGACAGAGCTAAAGCTCTGTCTTTACTCCACAAAAAAAGAATAAATTTACTATTAATTTTGTCAGCTAAAAATGGATCTAACATTTAAGAGTTAAATTCATGCTTCAACAGCCGCAAAAAGTCTGCTGCAATAGAATCCCAGTTATACTTTGCGATAAGATCGTCTATTTCTGACGATGCAAGAGGAAGAATGCGGCCATCCAGTGATTTACGGATCTTCTGCTTCAATTCATCAATATTCGATGGATCAAATAACCTTTCTCCCAAAAACTGAAAATCATTCATTGCCGTATAATTAGAACACAAACAACGACACCCAGAGGCTGCTGCCTCTAAAATAGGAATGCCAAAACCCTCAGCATACGATGGAAAAACGAAAAGTGAACAATTCTTGTAGAAATGAACCAATTCATCATTGCTAATCCCCTCCAAAAACAGAACATTATTTTTCTCTGTTTCTGACAAAGAGTTCAGGAGGTTTTCATGCTCAGGATAGGGTATATCTTTTTTACCGATATAGACCAGCTTATAACCATCCGATAATAACCCCAGCTCCGAAACTGCTTTAGTCAGACTATAATGATTCTTTCTTGGCTCACATCTACCCACAAACAGGATAAATTTATCGAGATTATATTTCTGTTTTATATTTACCTGCACAAGAGAATCCTCTTGTTTGTTAAGGAAATAATCTGATACAGCATTAGGTGTGATATGAATATTTGACAATTTTATATCAAAATGCTTTGCCACTACCTGACGCGAGTAATCCGATACGGTCAATAACAAATCCGCTCGTTGCGCCGATCTATTAAAAAACAACTTGTTTTTAATTTTGTAAGAGATCGGAAAATAGTCCGGAAAATCCAGAAACAGTAGGTCATGAATTGTAACTATCTCTTTACAACTCTTAAATAATGGCGATATATATTGATAATGCGCGTAATCTATGCTGTATTTTTTCACAATACGGGGAAACACAATTGCCAACCGCATAAATTTATTGTGCGACGAAAGTCTGATATAATGCACATTATCTCCATCACCAAAACATTGTTTCAAATGATCTATATCTGTTGCCGCAAAATAGAATTCAACCTCTGGTGCTATTTTTACCAAAGAACTATACAAACCATGTAGATAAGTACGCGTTCCCTGAAACTTATCATCAAATATATGTGCATCTACTAATAGTCGCATAAATCAATTATAATTGGTGGTTAAATATTTCTTTTTTAATAAAATCCCAACGATTCTTCCAGGTATGAGCACTACAAAACTCAATATAATTTTTTTCAATTAGAGGAATATATTTATCATAATCTAATAATATTTCCGTTAAATGCTTAACCGGGTCAACTTCATCTAAGTCAATTACAGGTGAATAGCCCATCAAGTCTTTCATTTCATCAGGACATTTGCCAACCATCAATACCTTTGAAGCCATTCCTTGCAAGTACCGGTTTGTCATTGTCTCAATATCACCTGCTAATTCGGGATGAGTAACAGATCTGGGGTAACAAATAAGAATTTTAGAATTAGCCAGACCATTTAAGAACTCATCTCTTGAAGGAAAAACAATCTCTCCCTTTACTTTTTCATACAAATAATTATAACTTGACTCGAAACCTGCGGCTATAAGAGCTTGATGAAGCTTATCATTTTTGCGACCTAAGGCCAATATATCAATAGTTTTTTCACCATAATCAACGGCGCGATAAACCCCTGAAGCACAGGCTTCAGGACACCAAATAACCCTACAATCAGGCAATAAATGCGACAACCTTTCTGCACTTTGTTTGGCAGAAACGAAAAGCAATGAAGTTTTGGTACGATGTACAAAAGAGACTATAGAATCGTATTTTGTTGGCCATGCGTCGAATAGATAAAGAATCTTATTCTTTGACATTCTATATCTCAGACTAGCAGGCTCTGCATTAACGCCCATTGCAATAGCGAACACACATCCTGTCTTTACAGAAGTGATCAATTGGCTTAACCCCAAAAAGTCTTTTCGCCATAATGCCCTGGCATAGCGACCATCTAACCAAGGGTTGAAAGCAAATTTCTCAGTATGCTCATCATCTACTACAACAGATAGAAACTCATATACCGCATCTAAACTCACATGATGCGGTTTCGAGTCGTCAAAAAATGGCACTACTATTTTATCAATCATTTTCATTTCAATTTAGTATCCTTTTTACTCAATAAAACGAATCCGACAATCTTTTTTAAACGGAGATTAAAACCCAAATAACGATCAATATCATCAACACCAATCACACGTGTATATTTTAAGAATAGTATAAAAACTGCCGAAACTACGACCAAATAGATTGGTAGCAAAAGAAATGATTGAGGTAAATAATATGATACTGCAAAGCAAACGATTAATTCAATAACGGACAATAATACGACATAAAGAAAAAAAGACAACTCGTTAAAAACATTAAATGCAAGGTATTTTTTTTGATAATATAAACCAACAACAAAGCTACCAGCAAATGCTAACGCATTTGATAACACAATAGAATAAGAATCTATTAATCTGTATGAAATCAAGAAAACTAATGCATTTATTATTACAGCGACCAACTGTATTCTAAAACATTTATCCGCTTTATTACTGGCCATTAAGTAAATATACACCGGAAAAATCGAAGGTGAAAAGAATAAAAAAGCAACAGTAATTGAAGCAATAAAAAAAGTAAGACTATCGACATCATTTCCGCCAATCCAGACAGACAATATATATTGAAAAGTAAACAATACCAATACAACTAATGGAACAATAAAAAGAAGTATTTTTTTTGTAATATCATTCAGTAACAGACTAAGATTAGACTCATTTTGTTGAGCCGCAATATAAGGGAAAAGAGGTTGAAATATTTTACCAAAAATGGCACTTATTTGAGATTTTATTTTAATTGAAATATCAAAATACGCGACCGCATGAACACCTATAAAACCCGACAACAGTATTTTTGACAATGGCTCAAATGCAAATGAAATTAATCCAGCACTGTATATTTTTGCTCCATAAGAAACATTCTTTCTAAAAATACGATTCCAATTTGATTTTATACCTGAAATATTTAAAGCCCCCCAAACTTTAGCTGCAAAAAACAGAGTGAATAAAAACCAAATAGAAGCTGATATCAAAATAATAAAACCAATATATTCTAACCCTAAACCAAACCAAACAACCCCGATTAAACCACTCCAATACAAGACACTATATAAAAACTGCAATAAATTAGTAATGTAAATTTTCTGATGAGCATCTAAAATTGCAGA